>CAZPTQ010000019.1:0-2378 GCA_964589365.1 uncultured Saprospiraceae bacterium | reverse complement strand
AAAAAAAAGCCACTCTTTTGGAGCGGCTCGTGTTTTGTTGTTTGATTTTAATAACTTTTGTCAACTAGTTCGGGTTGAACCCATAGTTCGACATGATCTTCTCCTTCAACTCTTTGCGCGCAAAAAAGATGCGGCTTTTCACCGTACCCAAAGGCAGGCGCAAATCGTCGGCAATCTCTTGGTACTTGTAGCCTTCGAAGTGCATCGTAAATGGAATACGGATGCTGTCGTCGAGTGCAGTTACCATCGTGTTCAGTTCTTTGAGCAGTATGCCGCCTTCCGCTGCATTGGCTGCCGAGTGACTGAATGAATTGAGGTAATACTGGTTTTCGGTATTGTCCAACACCGTATTGGCTTTCACCTTTTTACGGTAGTTGTTGATGAAGATGTTCTTCATGATCGTGAACATCCACGCCTTGAAATTGGTGTCGGGCTGAAACTTGTCGCGGTTGAAAAGGGCGCGATAAGCCGTTTCCTGATACAGATCCTTGGCATCCTCTACGTTCTTCGTCAAGTTATAGGCGAAGGAGTGCAGCATGCTTGTCAGAGTGCTCAGTTTGGTATTGAATTCCATACTTGTCATGGCAATCTCCTATTGATTTTAAATGTTGCCTCAAAGGTAAGAGCATGTTCAACAAACACCAAATAAAGCTTCCACAAAAGCTGTTAATTTTTTAAAAAAAAAGTGTTGTGAACCTTATATTTCACTTAAAAAACTGATTTTCAATTACTTAGTTAATTTTGAAAAAATCTGCTTTAAATGCATTTGTTCAAAAAAAAATGAAGAAAATAAATAGCCTTTAAGAAAGAAAGTATGTAAGAAAGGAGGAAATAAAGTCTTTCAGAAGGCGACCAGGGGCTTCTGGCAAATTATACTTTGATGCCCCAAACCAGCGGAAGCAAAACGTAAACGAAGGCAAGCAAAAGTAACACTGCCAGTGCATCGAGCAGAAAACCCGCTCGAGCCATGTCGCGGGTACTCATGTGACCTGTTGCGAACACGATGCTGTTGGGCGCCGTAGCGATGGGCAGTCCAAAACCAAAGGATGCTGCCATGGTAGCACTCAGCAACAAACCAAATGGATGCGAACCAATACTTACGGCCAAAGCAGCCAGCACGGGCATCATCATAGAGGCCGTAGCAATGTTGGATGCAACCTCGCTTATTAGTACCACCGCGCTGAGCACCACCAACAATACGAGCGCATGTGGTAGAAACCCAAGTCCTTTCATCTGTTCCCCAAACCACACTGCCAAACCGCTTAGATCGAAGCCCTTGGCCAGTGCAAGACCGCCCCCGAACAACAGGAGAATAGCCCAGGGAATTCTGGATGCCGTGGGCCAATCCAGCAGCGTGGTTTTTTCATTGCTGCTTCCAGCCGGCATCAGGAAAAACACAATTGCTCCCATAATGGCCACGATCGTATCAGAACAATAGGCTGGTGTTTTGTCCAGATTTTCTGGCAAGGGCAGTCCGGCCATGTGAACATGAATCCATTGATTCAAGGGAGCATACCACAAAAGAGAGCCGGTTACCCATGCTAAAATGACTCCGCCAAATACCCAAAGGATACGTTTTTCAGGCTTGGAAATTGGGCCGAGTTGAAGGAGTTCTTCCCGTAAATGCTCATGAGAATCAATGCCTTTCGAACCGCCACTGCCTACCGGAAACATCCAAACGAGCAATTTCCAGCAAACCCATAGCAGGCTTACTGCAAAAGGGAAACCGAACAAGAGCCATTTGCCGAAGCTGACTGTTTCACCCATTTTTTGCTGTGCAAAGGCAATGAAAATCGCGTTGGTGGGCGTTCCGATCAAGGTAGCAAGCCCTCCAATGGAACACGCATAGCCCACGCCAAGCAAAAGCGATTTGGAGAAATTTTTATGCCCTTCCATCCCTTCGCTTTGGGCCGCTACTGCAATGGCTACCGGAGTCATCATCACAGCCGTAGCCGTGTTGGATATCCACATAGAGATAAATGCCGTTGCTGCCATAAAGCCCAGCACTGTTCGGGAAGGATCCGTGCCGATCCACAACACCATGCGAAGCGCAATTCGGCGATGCAGTTGCCAGCGTTCGATGGATTTTCCCATAAAAAAACCGGCCATGAACAGGAAAATGATCTCGTTGCCATACTCAGCCGCGACGGTTTTGAGCGAAGCAACCCCCGCCAAAGGCAACAGCACCAGCGGCAGCAAGGAGGTGGCTGCCATTTCAATCGGTTCTGTGATCCACCAAACCGCTATCCAAAGCGTAATGGCGGCAGTAATCTGTGCCGGCCAGGGCATTCCTGCCGGAGTGGGCGCCAACGCAACCAGCGCGAAAAGCAGCGGCCCGGAAAGAAGGGCGATTCTTCTAAAGTCCATGCGATGTGTTT
>CAZPTQ010000018.1:0-40668 GCA_964589365.1 uncultured Saprospiraceae bacterium | reverse complement strand
GCTACACAGCTTGGTGCATCAACTACTGGCATTGCAATGTATGCCACTGTTGCGAAGGCACCACCGCTGCGACGACCGCCTCGGAAACTACTGGCGTTCCGCTCTTCAACTGGAACGCCGACAAGCCCGTAGCTGACACAAAATTCCCCGACTGGAAAAAAAACCTGATAGAAGCCAAAGGTCACCAGGGTGACACCCTTCTAATTACAGGTTTTTATCGCGCCAACGAAGCCGATGGCGAAAAATTAGCCTTGGCCCGCGCAGCTTCCATTCGTGACATGCTCGCGCCCGAGTTCCCAGCCAACCGGGTAAAACTAGCAGCCAAACTAGTGGACGACGGCCTTACCGAGGCCAATGGCCCAAAAGAAAGCGCAAGCTTCTCTTGGCTCAAAATGGTGTTGAAAAAAGAAGATAGTGCGATTATTGAGTCCGACAAGGACGTGATCCTGCTCTTCCCTTACAATTCGACGGAAAAAGAAAGCGATCCAAAAGTGGATGCTTATCTTAAAGATCTCTGCGAGAAGCACAAGGCCACCACTGCTACTTTCTCGGTAGTGGGCCACACCGACGAGGTCGGCTCCGACGAGAGCAATATGGCATTCGGGGCGGCCCGCGCCAAGTCGGTTGCGAAAATCCTGACTTCCAACGGCATCGCTGCTTCCCGTATCACCACCAACTCCAAAGGCGAGAGCGAGCCTGTGGCACCCAACGATACTGAAGAGGGTCGCCACCAGAATCGCCGGGTCGTTATCACCGTCAACCGTTAAACATTCAAAACAAAACTAGCCATGCTTTCACATATTCTTTTGAACTGCACCATCTGGGACAATTTGCCTACTGCACTTGCACTATGCCTCGTCCCATTCCTCCTCGGCTGGCTCGCAGCCCGCGCCTATTACAAAGTAGGCTGGTTGCGCGATCAAGTGGCCGAACTCAGCGGGCGCGTCAGCACCCTCACAGAAGAACTGACTGACACTCGTATGAAACTTTCCGCAGCCGAAGCTGACAGCGAAGCCAAAGCCGAGCAAATCCGCAAACTGAAAAGCGACTTGATTATGTGCGAAGGGGAGCGCATGGCATTGCGTGAGCAAGCCGCCAACGCCACTTCTGGCGGAGCAAGTAAAAAATCGGCAGTGGCAGCAGCAGTAGCTACAACCATTATGTTTGCCGACAAAAAGTGGAAAACGGACGACCTGAAAATCGTGGAGGGCGTTGGTCCGAAAATCGAAGAACTGTTCCACAAAGCGGGCATCAAAACTTGGAAAGCCCTCTCTGAAACTTCGGTTGACCGCATGCGAGAAATCCTGGACGCTGCAGGACCAAATTACAATATCCACGACCCCAGCACATGGGCGCAGCAAGCCGGCCTCGCAGACCAAGGCAAGTGGGACGAACTCAAAAAATGGCAAGACGAGTTGAATGCTGGGAAGTAAGCGCAAGCTGGCTCCTTTTTCCGACAAACAGCAACGGGCGGCCCAGTATGGGCCGCCCGTTGTGTTTTTGTTCATAAAGTGCGTGTTTGGGGTTCAGAACCAGAGCCTTGCTTATTTCCCGCCCGAAGTCTGCAATTTCAACCGCAAGGCCTCGGGCAGGCCTTTTTCTTCCAAAGATCGCAACGAGAACACCAAAAACACCTGCGCATTCGGTCGGCTACCCAGTCGGCGGAGCACCTCTTCTGCCTGCTCTTTGAGGCGGATGCCGAAATTTCCCGTTTGCTCGGCCGGGAAAAAATAGAGGGTGTGGATCGGGACGGATTCGGGGGCAAGGTTTTCCTCCACGATCTCAAAAGAAACCGCAACCCCGACGCGCGTTTGGTCGGGATTGCGGTTTTCCGATACCGTCAAAATCAGGGTCGCGGGCAAAGTAGCAAGCGTTGCCCGCGCACAGGGCTGACGAAACGCTGGGGATTCGCCCGAAAGTTCAAAGGCCCATTTCAGCTCGGGGGGGGCAGTTTCCTTTCCCGGCTGCGCATGGCCACAGGCGCAACTGCCGAGGCCTGAGACCGCGCAGATGAAAACGAAATGGGCAAATGAGCGATGTGGGTTCATTTCAGTGGTGCCGCGTTTTTAAAGATTTTTACCGGGCTGATGCCTATCTGCACCCGTGTGATTCCCAAACTGAAGGCCTGGTCGGCACGCTGCGCATCAATCGGGACAGGCACAAATTGCAGGCTGAGGTTCTCCACGTTGAGGTTCTCACCGCCTTGTTTGAGCCTGCGCACAGTCTCGGTCAAATCAACGATGTAAGTCAGTTTTTTCTTGTCGTGGCCGTGGCCTTCGTGGCCGCTTTGTTCGCCTTCGGCAAAAAACGCGAAACTGCCCGCGTAGTGCGGGTCGGTGTTCGGCGTTTCAGTGCCAGCATTGGGCAGGTTCACGAACACCCGCACGAAATAATCACTCGTGGGCGGCGCGTCAATTTCCTCCAGCGTGAGCAGCACACGGTCGTCGGTGGCCACGTTCAGCACCTGGTCGAGCATGGATTGTTCGATGCGGGCGGGTTGGCTCAGGGCCTTGTTGCCGACGAGCGATATCTGTTGCGCCAGCTCCACGCGCTGTTTGAATTCGAGTTTCACCGGCGCGCCTTTTTGCACGATTTCCTGGAGTTTTTTGAAATCCCGCTGGTTCATATTTGCGATCTGCTCGAAACTCGCGCTGCTGCTGACCGGGCTTGGCTCGTACTGGTACGACAGCAGCGGCATCAGGATCGTGGCGATCACGCTGGTTTCCACCGGGTTGCAATTTTTGTCGAAGAACATCCCTGCGTAGTTGTGGTTGAGCCAATTGGGGTCGTCGGTATTGGCGTGGTCTCGTACGATGTTCCAATCGTACCAGCAATAGTCCACCATGCAATGGTGCATGTAAAAAACAGGGTCGTTCGCAGCGGTGGGCACCGAGCCCATGTTGCCACCCACAAAGCCGTGGATGTAGTTGTGAGGCCCCGACTCCAGTTGCCCGCTGAAGAAATCACCCCCGGCGAAGATGGGGAAATCCGGCAGGTTGAGGATGTCGTTCAACGTCGTAGGCCCCACCACCCCGTCGCTGGCCGGGAGCGCCATGGCGTTGCGGCCGGGGTTGAAAAGCGGGTTAGAGGCATCGCCTGTGAACTGGGTTGGGAAGTTTGGGTAGTTCGCCCAGTTCCAGTACGGCAAGCCCCAGTTTTCTGCGCCCGCGCCCGCTTTTTCGCGGCAGATTCTTTCAAAATTGGCCAGATACGCCCTGTGCCAACTCAAAAAGTGCCAGGTGCCGTGCGCACTGCCGCAATGGTTGGCGTGGATGATCCGCTGCGCTTCCCAACTGCAATTGTTAGAGGGCGCGAGAGCTTTCATGGCCGAAACGGCCGCTTTGTAAATCTCGATGTCGGCATCGAGGAGGGCGTCGCCCGTGCGGAGGTAGCGGCGCATGGGGCGGTTCCTGATCTGGTCGAGGCAGCCTTCACAGCCGCCCGTGAGCGTGCTGAGTGCAATACCGGCGATGCCGGTGGCCGCTACGCCTATGAATTTGCGGCGGCTCCATGGAGGGAAAGTAGGATAGGCTTTCATTTTTCAAAAAAGTTAGTGAACTTGAAATAGGGTAACAGCCAAGCGCAGGGGCACTTGGCATTCATTTTCGAAAAAAATATTAGGGAACTTCCAACAAAAATGTCGGCAGATTGAAAAGATCGGTTTTCGCAGTTTTTCATCTTTAAAATAGATGTTCCCGCAAAAGTAAGAAGGCAAATCAAGTATTTTTTGCCAAATGAAAATTTAATCTAAAATTTATTGGTAACGAAGCGCTGATCTTACGTTGCCATAATACGGCAACCCAAGCGCTGCGCCCACTTGCTCGATTATTTCTTTTTTGTGGGTAAGGAACGATGGAGCGCATTTGCAGAAATTCCGACCTTCCGCCCCACAAACTCACTCGCCATGCCCAAACTCGACGAACAACTCAAAGCCGCCATCGCCCGGATGCCCATGGCCGAAAAAGATAAAATATTGCTGCGTTTGGTGGCAAAGGACGAAAAACTGGTGCGTAAACTTGTTTTTGAGCTGCTGGAAGGTGGAGAAACCCGCGACGAACGCGCAGCCGCGCTTCGCGAAGAAATTGCAAATGACCTTGTGAAAGCAGGCAAGGACCATCTGACGCCCGGCTACCTGCTGCTGTACCTGCGTCATTGGAACGCCCGCATCAACGAGCATGTGCTGGCCACTAAAGACAAATCGGGAGAGGTGTCGCTCGTGCTATTCATGCTTGCTGAAGCATTTCGGATGCACCACAAAATGCTTCAAAAATTCCCTGAAAAGCGGAGCGACACCCTTGCCCCCTATATGGTGAGGCGTACCGCAGCCATTTTAACCAAAGCAAAAAAACTTCACGAGGACTATTTTATGGAGTTTCGCCGCGATGCGCAGGAATTGCTGGAGCATATTTGGTCGTTCAGGCCCACGGCAGTTCTGGCGGCGGAGCAAGGACTGCCTAGATATTGGGACTCATAGATGTCCAATGTCCAACAAGGAATGTCCAATGTCCAAGTAGGCACATCTCTTGGAATTTGTGGATATTATGCGTCAAATGTAAGCGGGATTTTTAGCCCAGGGCTTCCTTGGACATTGGATATTCCTTGTTGGACATTGGACGTTGGAAATTTAAAACGGACAGCCCTCACAAGGTGCCGTCTTAGGCTTCCCTTGTGGCTTTGAATTGCTGATACCGCTGGTGCCAATGATGCGGAATTCGGTGCGGCGATTAAGTTGGTGCTGCGTTTCTTCGCATTGTACCCCATTCCCACATTTGTTTACCAGTTTTGTTTCACCATAGCCGTGCGGTGTGAGGCGTTCGCGGGCGATGCCTTGTTTCGCCAGCCAATCTACCACAGCGTTTGCGCGGCGCTGGGACAGGTTGAGATTGTAATCGTCGGAGCCACGTGCATCGGTGTGGGAGGCGATTTCTACCTGAAAATCAGGGTTTTGCCGCAATGTTTTTAATAGTTTTTTCAATTCAGACAAGGAGGCAGTACTGGGTTGGTCAGCGTTGAAATCATAGTAAAGATTGACCAAAAAGCCTGCTGAACCATGCTCCCAAGTGCTTTCGCCGGGCTGACTAGGGACTCCGTTGTCGTATAAGACACCCTCACGCACCGAAAGGCCATCGCTCAAATCGAAGGTAGCGGGCGAGCCATCCGGGTTTTCATAAAGTCCGGAAAGGTCATTGTAGCGCGGCCCGGTTTGTGCAAGAGCCTTTTCAGGAATTTCAACGATAAAGCCTTCTGCGTCGCGGTAGGGTTCAAGATTCAGGTTTACTTTGAAAACCGGGTTCTGGCTGAGATTTTTTGTACAAATGCCTTCGGCTACTCCTGCGATAAAACCATCTTGCATCGCCCGTAGCGTAAAGCAGCAATTCTTGTCAAGTTTGAATTTGAACCTTCCATCAGGCCCAGTAACCATAGGCTCAGGGGCAGTTTTGCCACAATCGTTGGTCAGGATCAATTTCGCGCCATTGGCCGGGAAACCGTCGCGCATATCGAACACCATGCCCTGGACACTAAAGTTCCCGACCTTATTCAAACCGATTTCGATTCGGGTGATTTGGCCCAGCGCCGCGCCCTCATTTCCTGTGCAGCCGGTTTTAATGGCTGCTTCGTACCCTTTTTTAGCAGTCGAAAAATCGGCACATTCGGCATGGCGCATGTCGAAGGCCACAATGCCCTCAGAACTAGTGGTCAGCGTCAGGCTCGTAAGCGAATTGAGCACTGCCGCACCGCTGATAGCCTTGAGCGTTTGGCTGTCAAAAACGTAGATCTCGACGGGCGCGGCATTTTTAGAGAACGCATAAATATCGTCGCGCCCAGCCCCCCCATCACGGTCGGAGGTGAAAAAGCCCCAGGAGAGGTCGCCGCCAAAACAAACACCAAAATCGTCGCGTGTGGAGTTGAGCGGTGCGCCAAGATTGATGGGCAAATTCCAGTCCTTTTCAGCTTTCGGAGTGCTGTAAAAAAGGTCGAGGCCTCCTAGGCCGATGTGTCCGTTGGAGGCAAAATAGAGCCGTCCGTTGGGGTCAATGAAGGGAAAAATCTCGTTGCCTTCCGTATTGACTGTTGGGCCAAGGTTGATGGCAGTACCCCAAACGCCGTTGTTTAATTCGCTGTAATACAGATCCATACCTCCAAAACCGCTAGGGCGGTTGCTGGAAAAATAGAGCCGTTTTCCATCTGGGCTAACACTGGGGTGGGATGAATTGTATTCCGCAGAATTGAAAGGCAGCCGTGTCACATTCGACCAACCGCCTTCGGCGTTGCGAAGCGCAGAGAAGATGTTGAGCTTAATCAAGCCCTCCTCACTGCGCTCAGTATTGCCATTGTCAAAGTTGTTGCGGGTGAAATAAATCGTTTTCCCATCGGGAGCGAGACACGCAGCGGCCTCATTGAACCGGGTATTGACACTATTCGAAAATTTTTCCAAACGAGCGGAGGCAATAGCGCCAGGAACGTCTGTTCTAAGCACAGTGGCGTAAAGGTCAGAAAAGGGATTTCCGGTCCATAAGGAGGTGCGTTTGATGGCGGTGCCGAGGTCGCGGTCGCTGGCGAATACGAGTTGGCCATGTACGATGCTGGGACCGAAATCGTCGAAGGAGGAATTGCAGGGGAGGTGAGTGATCTGGTAAATGCCTTTGTTTTTGGTAAGCAGTTCTTCTTCCATGTCGCAGGCTTTGGCGAGGAACTGGCCCCGAGCATCGCCTGGGGCTTCTTTTTCGTACTGTTTGAGCCATAGCCGTGCTACGTCGCACTTGCCGTTGGCTTGGAGCATCATGCCGTAATATAGTTTGTGGACAGGTTTGGTATTGGGAAGTCGCACGATTTGGCCGTACCAATACTCGGCGTTTTCGGTGTCGTTTATCTTGCGGTAACACTCGGCAAGGCCAATTTTGGCTTCGGGAAGGTCTTCTCGCTGGAGCACCTGCTGATATTCCACGATGGCGGTCATATAGTCAAGGTCTTGCATAGCCTCGTTGGCGCGTTTCAAGCGGGCGGATTGTGCGATAAGTAACGCAGGAAGGATAATAAGTACAAGTAGCAGTATATTTTTCATAGCGTCGAAGCAGATGTAATTGGAGGTATCATATTTTTGACAGGATTTACAGGATTTTTACCCCTCTTAAATCCTGTTGCTCCTGTAAATCCTGTCAAAAATAATACTTGTACGATGGCGCTGCCTTTGTAAAATCAAAAATACCTCGACGATGCCACTTGTTTCACCTTGACATCAAATTCGTAACCCAGCATAATCTCGAAAGAATTGCTGCTGGCAGTGCGAACCTTGCTGAGTGAAATGTCGTAAGATGCGCCAAATCGCATCCCGTTTCTCAACGAACACGCGAGCCAAAGATTGGCCGAGTCGTGCGAAGATTTGCCCGACAATGCCGTGCGATACGATGTGCCAACCCAGAATAACTGTCGAAACAATACTGCAGCCCCTAAGTTTGCCGACATGGGTGCTCCAATATTTTGTCCAGCGACTTCTTTTTTCATATCGCTGAGGAAACCAGCACTTTGCAGCAACAAACTGGGGCGGAATATGAGTTGATCGCCTTGAAGGGGAAATACCGCCCCTGTCGAAACGTAGAGATTGCGAAAATTTTTGGCAAAAATCCCTTCTGTATCTTCTTTGGTTTTGCGCAGGTCGTGCTCAAAAATGCGCGGACAGCCTAACCCGAGGTAGAATTTTTCACCGTACAAGTAAGCGCCTGCTCCAAAATTGGGCAGCCAGCGGGACAGGTTTTGGGAAAACGAAGGGTCGTCGGTATGCTCGACGGTGATTTCGCTGAATTTGCCGCGCCAATTGGCTACGCTCGCTTGAAGGCCCAGCGAAAGTTTCAATTTTTTGCTCGCCCCTACTTGCATCCGATAAGCATAAGATGCGGCTAAATCTGTAGTGCCGCCAGGACCGATTTTATCGTTTGTGAGCGCGAAACCAACCCCGACACGTTCATTCCGGAGTGGGGTGTGTGCGGTCAATGTTTGGGTAACAGGAGCGCCGTCGAAACCCAGCCATTGCTGTCGGTGGGAAAGGTTGAGCGCCAGGTGTTCGTTGCTGCCAGCATAAGCAGGATTGAAAACCAGGCTATTGAAGTGGTAATTGGTGAACATGGGGTCTTGCTGCGCCGAAGCGGAGAGTGCCCAGATTATGCCCCAAGTGAAAAGTGGGAGGCGAAATTTTGTCATGGTGAATCAGTTTTTGAAACGCGGATCTGGCGGATTGGGTGCAACGCGGATTACGCGGATCGGGCGGATTAACGCGGATTTTGAAAAGTGCTCGATAAAAAATCCGCGCTAATCCGCATGATCCGCGTAATCTGCGTTGTGCGTTACCAAATCCTTGCCAAAAGGAGCCGTTCTGAAAAATTAACGCCGCAAAGTTCGGCTAAAAAATCAAGGCAAGTTAGGATTGACTGGATTAGAGCAGTGATCCATTGCCTGATTTAGGCAAATGTCTAATTTCTTCTTGCCGCCTCAGGAAAAATCGTTACCTTAGCCAAAGAAACACAATTTCGTGTTCTTTTACTTAAACCTATACCATTATGCTTAAACTTTCTATTTTGCTCGGTGCTCGGTGCTCGGTGCATTATGTCTTTACCTAACAATAGGTAAGATTTCAGCACAGTCCGAAGAATGCGGTTTCCCGGATATGACTTATCCTGAATGGCAAACTCTCATGAGCGGATGCTCCAATCCGCAGGTAGCGGGCTCATTTACTTGGTATATCCCTATTTGGATTACCTTGGTGAGACAGAACAATGGCTTTTCCGATATGAACGATTATTTTTCTCCTTGGAATCAATAATCATTTGCTAAACAACAGCAACTGGCGCTATGTTCCGGATTATTGTTTTGAGGACAACGCATTTTTCAATCAATTTTATGACCCCTTGTTGCCCCCTGTTGCCCGTAACCCGTTTGATGCCAAATGGACTAACCCTGATGAACCACCAGCCATCCCACCTGCCACCAATAAAAGATCATACGGCAGCAGTGGCGGAATTATACCGAATGCGGGGTCCTGGATGGATCATGTAACCATTAACCCTTTTGGCCCAGTAGCAAGAAACAGTTCTATTCCCTGGTCTTTTACGGGCATAAAAGTTGGTGATGTAAACTGCGATGCAGCTTTACCTTTTTCTTCCGAAGACCCAGATGAAAGTTTTACAACTGTGTCACATGCACCTCTAAGCACTAACCAGATATTTACACTTCATGTCAAAACGTTGGGAGTAATTCCCATAGCTGCTTGGCAGTTGGGTATAGATTTTGCCGAAGATTCGTTACAAATCTTACAAATTCAAAATGGGAGCACATCGGAGGCGTTTTCGCTCGACAATTTTGGGCTTACCGAAGGCGATGAGGGCAAATTTCGAGCCCTCAATTTCTCTGAAAATGGGGCTGGCCAAAATTTGAACAATAAAACGCTCTTTAAACTTGTAATAAGGGCACTCAAGCCTATAGCTAATATCGGAGCCCGTTTTCGTTTGAAAAATTCGGTGTTGCCTGAAAAATTTTATTCCGCTGATGGGAATGAAGTAGAAAATATGGGTTTGTATTTAGAAGTAGTTAATGGCTATTCTGGATTAGGCACAACGGACAATATCGGAAATGCTGAAAAGGTTCTTACAGAAGACACCTACCATCTTTCAGCCTATCCCATCCCCTTTACTTCTGAAATCTCGCTCGATTTCTTTTTGCCCAAAGATGAACAGGTTCACTTGTCAGTATTCGACAGCTTCGGCCGCCTGATAGCGGAACGGAGTGAGGTGCTCCCTCAAGGCCCTAACTCGTTGAAGATAGGCGATCTCGCCAAACAACCCGCTGCATTTTATTGGTATTCCTTCGAGGCTGGAGGACAGACCCTTTTTGGAAAAATTGTCAAAAATTAATAAAGATTCTCATTCTCCCCGCAGAAGCGCAAATGCGCTTCTGCGGGGATTTTTACATTCCAAACGCTTCCCACTTATGAAAAATACCTTTACGCTCGTCTTATTACTACAAAGCCTCTGCTTGTTTTCTCAGAGCACTATTTATGTAAACCCAAACGTGCAGGGTGGCTTGCAGAATGGTAACACTTGGGCTGATGCATTTCCCGATTTACAACAAGCATTATCGGCCTCTACTACAGGCGATAAAATTTGGGTTGCCAAAGGCACCTATTTTCCTACCAGTACATTAGACCGTTCTATATACTTTGTGCTAAAGCAAGGCGTGGAAATGTATGGCGGTTTCGTTGGAACAGAAACTGAGGTGACTGAGCGAGATTATGAAATAAATGAAACCATCCTTTCCGGGAATATCGGAGAAGCACAAGGTTCTGATAATTCTTACCATGTACTCTATGGAACTGCCCTTGACAGCACTACCGTTGTTGACGGGTTTACTGTAACAAGAGGCGTAGCAAATGGTAATGACCTCCCTTCTTCTACTCAATGGGGAGGGGGGCTGCTTTTAGAGCCATCTTCAGATAGGTACAATACATGCCCCATCATTCAAAATTGTCGATTTGAAGAAAATTATGCTGTTCTTGGGGGAGCCATCCATTGCCCTTGGGAAATAGGCAACTATGTTAATCCCATTATTAGAAACTGCCAATTTATTTCAAATCGAGCGCAACAATCTGGGGGAGGAGTTTATAAGAGTGGCCCAGCTTTACATGAATTTCCATTTGCTCTCGAACATTGCACATTCTCAAAAAATTCCGCTTTTTTAAACAGTGGTGGTGCGCTTTTTTTTACATTAACCGGGAGTACCAGCATTATTAAGGATTGTATTTTTGAAAAGGATACTGCTCGATTTGCATGGGGTGGCGGAATTTATTATGACCATTTTGATGACAGTCATTTAATTGTTAAGTCTTGTGTTTTTAGAGATAATTATGCTGGAATAGCCACTGCAATATATACCGAATATTTTTCAATCTCAAACACACCCTTTTTAATAGAAATCTATGACTGTGACTTTGAAGGCAACAAATCGAATGGACAAGCAGGTGCAATATTATTGAGTGGTGCAGCAGAAAGTGAGATTATTGCTCAGATTCTGAATTGCAATTTTTTGAACAACCGTTCAGCGTCTTATGGCACAGCCTTATCAATTAGTGGGAAGGAAATAAATCTTGATTTGGATCATTGTGTATTCAATAATAATATTGGAATTCCACCCAACCCGAACGGCTCAAGGTATGCCGTGATTCTAGGAGGTTTATTAACTGAAAGTAAGTTCACCAATTGCCTTTTTGCCAACAATGAATCAGCTTTGGCATTTTTTTCACCCGAAGAAGCAAAGGCCACCCATCGCATTACGAACTGCACTTTTTACCAAAATGGGAAATATGTTATAGACAAAACAAGAGTACCACTCGGCGTAGATGGGTCAATAGAATGTTACATCACCAACTCCATTTTTGAGGATGATGCCACTTTTGATAAAATGTTCTCGGATAACAATATTACTGGCTCATCTTTGGATGGCTACCACATTGACCATTCTTTTTTAAGTTTGGATGACAATATGACTCCCAATGACGATGCTTTTGGGCCATATACCGTCTTTAATGCTACTCCCCAATTCGTTGATCCAGCGAATAACGATTTCCACCTGAAAAAATGCTCCCCGGCGGTCAACGCTGGAGACAATCTAATCATAGATACCCTGGATATCCTCTCCGACCTTGATGGCAACCCCCGTATTCGCTTCGATACAGTTGACATCGGCGCCTACGAAACCCAGGATTCCTGCTTCACCATCAGCAGCATTGAGCCACAAACAGCATCGGTTACTGCAAGCATCTCGCCCAACCCCGCAATCCCGGGCAGTCCTCTGGAAATACAAGTCTTTGGCTTTGAACACCCCAAAATCGGCTGGGTGGTACGGGATGCCTACGGTCGGGAAGTCTCCTCCGAGGAAGCTTTGCTTTTTGAAAAACAACATTTTTTAGCAACATCTCCGGCATCGCCCGGCATCTATTTTCTCGAACTGCGCTCGGACCGGCAATCTGTTTGGTTGAAATTTGTGGTGCATCATTAGAGCACGTCAGGCATTAAATTACACCAATCTTCTTGCTACTTTTGCGGCCATTTTAAACCTCGGAGGTCTTTGAAGACCTCCGAGGTTTAAAGCACATACAACCAATTCTATCGTGTCCAACTACCTCACCGAACTCCGCCGCCGCCGCACTTTCGCCATCGTAGCCCACCCTGATGCGGGCAAAACGACCTTGACCGAAAAACTCCTCCTCTTCGGCGGTGCGATACAGACGGCAGGCGCCGTTAAAAGCAACAAGATCAAAAAAAGCACTGTGTCCGATTTTATGGAAATCGAACGGCAACGCGGCATCTCGGTGAGCACTTCGGTGATGGGATTTGAATACAGAGGCCTGCAAATCAATATTTTGGACACGCCCGGTCACGAAGATTTTCAGGAAGATACCTACCGGACTTTGACAGCGGTGGACTCCGCCATTGTAGTAATTGACGTGGCAAATGGGGTAGAAAAACAAACCGAAAAACTCACCAAAGTCTGCAGGATGCGGGCTACACCCATCATCTTTTTTGTGAACAAACTCGACCGCGAAGGCCGGGACGGCTTTGACCTTCTGGATGAAATCGAGCAAAAATTGGACCTGCGCGTATGCCCGCTTTCCTGGCCAATCGGTATGGGGCAACGTTTCAAAGGCGTGTACAATATGTACGAGAAAAAGCTCGTGCTGTTCAACCCGCACGGCAAGCAGGAGGAGGAGGAAATCATTGTGTTTGAGGACCTTGCTTCCCCTGATTTGGAAACCCGTATTGGTGAAAGCGCGGCAAAAGAACTGCGGCACGATGTTGAAGTATTGGAAACGGTGTATCCTGTATTCAACAAAGAAGATTATCTGGCCGGAAAGATTTGCCCGATATTTTTTGGTTCGGCGGTGAATAATTTTGGGGTAAAGGAACTTTTGGATTGCTTTGTGGAAATCGCCCCCACTCCCCTACCCCGCCATGCCGAAGAGCGCGAGGTAAAGCCTGAAGAGGAAAAAATGAGTGGTTTCGTGTTCAAAATTTTTGCGAACATGGATCCCAAGCACCGCGACCGCATTGCGTTTCTGCGCATTTGTTCTGGCAAATTCGAGCGGAACAAAAACTACCGCCATATCCGGCTGGAGCGGGAATTCAAATTTCCCAACCCTACCATGTTTATGGCCTCTAAAAAAACGCTTTTGGAGGAAGCATACCCCGGAGACGTGGTGGGTTTGTACGATTCTGGCAATTTCAAAATCGGTGATACACTGACGGAGGGCGAATTGCTGCATTTCAAGGGCATCCCATCATTCTCTCCTGAACAATTCCGTTATGTTGAAAATGCCGACCCAATGAAGCAAAAGCAGTTTGTCAAAGGTTTGGACCAACTGATGGACGAAGGGGTTGCCCAAATGTTCACCCGCCAAAGTGATGGGCGGCGGATTATTGGGACGGTGGGGCAGTTGCAATTTGAGGTGATCCAGCACCGGCTCGAAAGCGAGTACAACGCGAAATGCCGCTACGAAGGCGTGAGCCTGCACAAAGCATGTTGGGTAAGTGCGGACGATCCAAAGGCGATGGCCGAATTCCTCGACCGCCGCAAGCGCGACATTGCCAAAGACAGTGAAGGGCAGTTGGTTTTTCTGGCCGAAACGCCCTGGATTTTGCAAACCGCTCAAGAAAATTTCCCGAAGATCAAGTTTTCGTTTACGAGTGAGGGCTAACAGGAATGACATGTTTTTGCCCCAATTGACAAAAACCCGACACTTTTTCCTGCCTTTTCCGTGAAGCGCAAGGAAGCGAAACTTCAATGCAGTGTATCTTGCCCCCACAAAAACTGCCCACCTTGTATAGTTGTCAGTGGTCCTGTTAACTGCCGCTGCCAATGCTACTGTCCTTTTTAATCCCTTGCAGCGCCCTTTTATTCTAAATGGCGACAAACGGTTTTCTTCTTTTTTATTCACCAAACCATCCTTATCCCATGCGTGTAGCATCCTTACTACCGATGCTTCTGTTGTGGCTGAGTTCGCTCAACGCACAGAACAACTGCAGCATTTTTGACCTTACGGCCACAATGGTGCAAGTTAATCCGATCACCTGCCAGTATTTCGTGTCCCTTGATTTTCAACACGATGGCACTACAAATCAGTACACCGTGACTGGCAACAGCACGAATTACGGTACTTTCCCCTATTCCCAAATACCGCTTATTTTGGGGCCTTTTACTTCGGATCTGCTTAATCCGACACTGCTCGAATTCAATGTAACCGATGCGGTATTTCCAGACTGTAGTGATGTCGTCGAATTAGTGGTTCCTAATTGTGGACAAACTACGATTTGCAACATTTCGAATTTTGAAGTGCTTCCTGGCCCCTGCGACCCCAGCGGTCTGACCTACAGCCTCTGGCTTGATTTTGATGTGCAATTGTCTGGAGGCGATTTGTTTGATGTTTGGGCCAATGGCGTACTTATTGGCACTTTCCCGCTCATAGCTTTGCCCTTGCAAATCCCAGCTTTTCCAGCCAGTGGCAATCCTGTTGATGTTATCAAGGTCTGCATCAACAACCAGCCGGACTGCTGCGAAACCCTGGAATTTGATGCTCCCGATTGTGTGAATCCCCCATGTGGAATTTTCGACTTGACAGTAGAAACGAATGGCTGCACCAACGACAGCACCTACAAAGCCGTCATTGATTTTGACATGGTAGGCCCGGCTCCTTCTGATTCTTTCGGTTTGTGGTCCAATGGCCAGTTCC
This sequence comes from uncultured Saprospiraceae bacterium, assembly GCA_964589365.1. GTDB lineage: Bacteria > Bacteroidota > Bacteroidia > Chitinophagales > Saprospiraceae > M3007. Next base: position 25,898 of record CAZPTQ010000018.1, on the reverse strand, counting down.
AGGGTTTTTTTGGAATCAACCAATTGCCTTTATTGCGCGAAATCGAGTGGGACGGTGGCCTGAATGACGAAATAAAGGTATGTCTTGTCAATTCCAACATCTTATGTTGCGAAACGAAAGAATACCCCGTTCCGGATTGCTTAAATCTTAACCCCTGTGGCATCAAAGATCTGGTGGTAAAACCCGACACCTGTACTTCCGACAGTACTTTTCTGGCAATACTCAATTTCGGTGTGAACGACCCAACTGCCGTTGACTCCTTCGATCTTTGGGCAAACGGCGAATTTTGGGGACGTTTTGGCATGAACCAATTGCCCTTACACATCCCTGATTTCCCCTGGAACGGATTGATCTTTAATCACGTAAAGGTGTGTACAGGCAATTCGCCTGCCTGTTGCAAAGAATATCAATTCATTGCACCCGACTGCCTGCCTTTCGGACTATGCGAAATCACCGATATTTTCTTGCACACAGGCCCCTGCACTTCGGACAGCACTTACAAAATCACGCTGAATTTCAACGGCACAAACCCCGGCAATGGCACTTTTACGGTGTTCATCCACAACCAACTGCTTGACACGTTCGACCTTACCGATGTGCCGCTCATGCTCGAAGTGCCGTGGAATGGCCAAGCAGGCGACTTCATCACCGTTTGTATTCTCGGCAGCAACGCACCTACTCCAAATGGTTGCTGCCGCATCAAGCAGTTCCAAGTTCCGAATTGTTTGCTCCCTTGCAATATTTTCAACGTGGCCGTTGACTTGGGCGATTGCAACCCGAACTCGAACACCTATAAGTTGCACCTCGATTTTGAGGTGAACAACCCCGGCAACGACTTCTTCGAGGTTTGGGGCAATGGTGTTTACCTCGGCACATTCCCGCTTGCCGGGCTGCCCTTGACAATCCCTAACTTCCCGTCCAATGGAAACGCGGCGGACGTTATCAAAATCTGCATCAACGACAATCTTGATTGCTGTAGCTTCATAGAATTCCAAGGGCCTGACTGCGACTCCGCATGCGAAATCTTTGATGTTTCGCTGGATCCGGGCGATTGCAACGCCAATGATGACACCTACAAGTTGCACCTCAATTTCTCGGTAAATAACCCCGGCAACGCCCTGTTTGAAGTTTGGGGCAACGGGATTTACCTCGGCTTGTTCCCACTTGCCGGACTACCGATGGTGATCCCCAACTTCCCGTCCAATGGTAACGCGGCAGACATCATCAAAATCTGCATCAACGACCATCCCGATTGTTGCAAAACCATTGAATTCCAAGGGCCTGGCTGCGATTCGCCTTGTGAAATCTTTGACTTGGCCGTACTGACGGGCAACTGCAACCTGGCCGATAGCACTTATGCCGTGACCGTTGATTTTCACGTGCAAAACCCAACGAGCAACACCTTCAGCCTTTGGGCCAACGGTCAATTATTTGGCACTTATGACCTCAATCAGTTGCCGCTGCACATCCCCAACTTCCCTTGGGATGGAACAGGGCCGAACGATGTGATCAAAGTTTGCATCACTGCCAATTCAGGAGCGCTTTCTTGTTGCCGCACCATTGAGTTCCCAACGCCCGATTGCTTCAATGGTGGCGATTGTGAGGTGTACGACCTTCATGTAGAAGTGGGCGGCTGTACAAGCAATACCACTTACGAGATTGTAGTCAATTTCCAGGTGCACAACCCACCAAGCAACACCTTCTCGCTTTGGGCCAATGGCCAGTTCTTTGGTTTGTACAACCTGAACCAATTGCCTTTGGGTATCCCCAACTTCCCATGGAATGGCAGTGCTTTTGATGGCCTAAAAGTTTGCTTCACCAATGCGCCAGGTGGCATAGGGTCTTGCTGCGCCGAAATAGAGTTCCCCGTGCCAGATTGTCTTAATGGCGGCGACTGCGAAATATTTGACGTGGTACTTGATCCGGGCATCTGCGATCCAGCCACAGGCACCTACACGCTACACCTTGATTTCCAGGTGCAAAACCCCGGCAATGATTTCTTTGAAGTGTGGGGCAATGGGGTTTACCTTGGTTTGTTCCCGCTTGCCGGGCTGCCGATGGTTATCCCCAATTTCCCTTCTAACGGGGCTGCGATTGACGTGATCAAAATCTGCATCAACGATCACCCGGATTGCTGCAGAACCATTGATTTCCATGGTCCAGACTGCGGAGGAGGCGGCAATTGCGAAATATTTGACGTGGTACTTGATCCGGGTGCCTGCGACCCAACCACTGGCACCTACTTGCTGCACCTCGATTTCCAGGTGCAAAACCCCGGCAATGATTTCTTTGAAGTGTGGGGCAACGGGACTTACCTCGGTTTGTTCCCGCTTGCCGGGCTTCCAATGGTCATCCCTAATTTCCCCTCTAATGGACCTGCCATAGACGTGATCAAAATCTGCATCAACGATCACCCGGATTGCTGCAGAACCATTGATTTCCAAGGTCCAGACTGCGGCGGTGGCGGCAATTGCGAGATATTTAATTTACAATTAGATCCCGGCAATTGTACTGGCGACAGCAGCTATCAACTGCACGTTAATTTCCAGGTCTTCAATCCGCCGAGCAATATGTTCCAGGTTTGGGCAAACGGCCAATTGCTTGGCGCCTTCAACCTCAACCAATTGCCTTTGCTCATCCAGAATTTCCCATGGAACGGCGGCAATTTTGACGGAATTAAAATATGCATGGTACCAAATGCCCCTGGCACGGATCTTTGCTGTATCCAAAAAGAATTCGCTGTGCCCGATTGTCTGGGCAACGACGATTGCCATATCTACGACCTTCATGTGCTGCGCACGCCTTGTCTCTGTGAACAATTCTTCGCAGTGCTCACTTTCGAACATGACAATGGTGGACCAGGCGGATTTGATATTTTGGGCAATGGCAACAACTACGGCAACTTCCCATACAACACACCACAACCCATCATTCTTGGCCCATTCAATGGCGATGGCGTTACGGATTATGAATTTGTGGTGGTAGACCACGATCATCCCGATCAATGCGGCGATGACTTCAACCTCGGCAAAGTAGAGTGCCTGACCCCAGTGATTGACCCGACAGGCGGCTCGGCCCTGCTCACGCTCTCGCCCAACCCAACAGCCAATTGGCTGAACGTGACGGCTTTGCTTGAGAACGGTGCAGCCCTCGGCCAATCCAACGTGGAAGTGTACGCTGCCGACGCTCGCCTCGTGCAAACGAACACCGTGGCCAATGGCGCAAACTTCCAACTCGACGTTTCTAACCTGCCGAGCGGTATTTACCGCCTCGTGCTGAAGTCTGATTCGGGAAGGTTGGAAGGGACGTTTGCGAAGGAGTAATCTTATTCGTGGCACGATTAGAAGTCGTGCTTCAAATGCTCAAATAGAAACGCCCTCCGCAGGAAACTGCGGGGGGCGTTTTTTATGTACCCCGGAACTCTGTTCCGGGGGTGGCAAGTATCCCCGGAACGGAGTTCCGGGGTACAGACCTGTTATCCTTTCAAAAAATACATATCTATCTCTCCTTTATTCTTTGCCGTGATTTTACCCCGGTAATCGCAGTCGAGTGTATCCTTCAACAGGATATATGTGGCGCCACTCAAATTGATTTTCCCCGGCTCGCTGGTGCTTTCCATCCGCGCAGCAGTGTTCACCGTGTCGCCCCAGATATCGTAGGCGAATTTTTTCACCCCTACGATGCCGGCCACCACCGGACCGCTGTGCATCCCGATGCGGATTTCGAATGGGTGGGCCATCCCCTTTTTTCGCTGTCGAACAAAGGCCTGGATTTCCTGCGCCGCCCGCGCGGCCATGAGCGCGTGCTGAGGGTTGGGCACGGGCAGGCCTGATACAGCCATGTAGGCATCTCCGATGGTTTTTATTTTCTCCAGGCCATGCCGTTCGATGATCTCGTCGAATGCCTTGAAATTCAAGTGCAGTTCGCTGACCAGTTCTTGCGGGGAGAGTTTTTCTGAAATCCGTGTAAAATCGACAAAATCAGTAAAGAGGACGGTTACTTCGTCGAATTGCCGGGCCATGGCGCTCCCGTTTTCCTTGAGCTCCGTGGCCACTTCGGCGGGGAGAATATTGAGCAGCAATTCGTCGGATTTTTGTTTTTCTGACTGGATGATCCGGTTTGACTTTTGCTGGTTGAGGAAGTTGCGGAAAATGAAAAAGGACAGCAGCGACAACAAGAGGATACCTCCGAGGTAAAAGAGTCGCTGCGTTTTTTGGGCTGAAATCGCTTTGTCTTGAAGTTCAATCTGGGATTTCTGAAGGTTCACCTGCGTGGTTTGCAGCGTTTTCTCGTTTTCAGCCAAATGCAGTTGTTCTTCTTTTTCCCGGGTGAGGCTTTGTTCAAATTGCAGGTCGGACTGAGATTTTAGGTAGGCCAGGCGTTGCAGTTCTTTGTCTTTGTTGGCTAAGTTGATGGCGATTTGTTTGTATTCCAGTTCCTGTTGTTGTTTGGAAGCAATCAGGATTTGTTGCTCAAGTTTTGTGTCTGTAATGATTTGGTGTCGCCGAAGGGAATCTTCCTTTTTACTGAATTCGAACTGCAAGCTTTTTTTGGTCACTTCTTTTTGCTTCTCCACATTGTTGATGCTGTCTCGGAGCACGACATATCCCTGATAGGCGAGATAAGCACTGTCAAATTTCTCTGTAGCCTGGTATATTTGGGAAAGGTTGAGCAGTGCCTCGGTGGCAGTGCCGAGCGATCCGGTGCTATTGGCCAGCTCAAGGGCTTTTGTTTCATACGCCAGGGCCTTGTCGTAGTTTTTCTGTAGATAATGGACTTGGCCAATACTGGTGTAATTGGAGGCTGCGCCTTTTTTGTCATTGATTTTTTCGAAAATCGCCAAAGCGCGTTCATGGTATTGGATGGAAGCTGGATAATCGGCCAGCTGGATATACACATTGCCGATGTTTCCCAGGTTGTTGGCAATCATGGCCCGGTTGCCCAATTGTTCATTGATTTTCAGGGCGCGTTGCTTGTACTCCAGTGCTTTTTTGTAATCCTCAAGCTGGGTGTAAACATTGCCAATATTGACGAGGTTGCCTGCCACATTTTGCAAGTTTCCGGTGCTTTCGCTGATGGTCAGCGCCTTTTCATAATACTCGACGGCCTTAGGATAGTCGTGGAGTTCGTTGTGGATGTTGCCAATATTGCCGAGGCTGTTGGCGATGCTGGTTTTGTTGCCCGTGCGCTCGTTGATACTGAGCGTTTTATGATAATATTCCAATGCACGCGGGTAGTCAAATATGGAAAAATATACCAGTCCGATATTGTTGTAATTGTTGCCAATGCCCTGCAAATTGCCCAAGCGTTCGTTGATCTGGAGCGCTTTCTGGTAATTTTCGAGTGCCGAAGGATAATCAGCCTGTATCAGTCTGTTAGCACCCATTACACTGTGGGCAGCGGCGAGAAATTTTTTATCCGGCAGTTTTTCTGCAAGTTGAATGCCTTTCTGCGCGTACTTGATTCCAGTAGAGGGGCTTATAGCATTATAGCGACGCGCGAGGTCAGTGAGCAGTTTGGCCCTGAAAGTGTCTTCCCGGACATAGGTTTTTTCCAGACGCACCAAGGAATCCAGTTGCCGCTGCTGGGCTTGAACTTTCGAGGACGCAAGGAGGATCAATAAGAGGAGACCACAACGTAGGAACATACGCTAAGGATATTTTTGAAAATGCTAGAATATAGCTAATCAGCAATAAATATAACGTTCACGCAAGGGGTCACACGGGTGTCGTTGGTTGTGGTCGGGAAAGTGGCGAGGCTGGTGTTGTTGATGGTCTCGTTGAACGATTCTATGCGGATGTTGCCAACGGTTTTGGGAAAATCGAATTCGGCATTGCCGGGTTTGCTGATCCGGTAAAAGGCATTGGACAACACAGTGATACCATATTTTTTCCCTCCTTCAAGGGAAACATCGGGAATGTCAGCAGCGCCGTTTTGGTGCAGGGCAGCAGATTTGACTGTGGACGACCGCAACAACACTGGTGAAGGCCCGGAGATGTCCCAAAGGGTCACAGTAAAAAATCCTGTAGCAGGCAGTTTGATGCCAAACTGGGTGATTTTCCCACTTTTGAGCGGTGTGAAGGCAAAGCCGTATTCCCAAGCATCAGTAGTCCACTCTACGGTATCAATGATGATGGAAGATTCATTGAAAAAATCGAAAAAAGGGCTTTCCTCAATGGGTGATGCATCTTTTTTACAGAAAAAAAGCAGGGCGGACAAACAGAGCAGACCTGCAAGGGTAAGGATTCTGAATTGCATAATAGGGAATTGGGTTGGGTGATAAGGAGGCCACAAATTTAGACGATTTTTGAAAATATCGCAGTCCTAAAGCACATTTCTGGGCGATGCTGTTCCATTCTGCCATAAAAAAAGCCGCCCAGTCTTTTCGACTGGGCGGCTCACAACATAACCATGAAAACAATTAACCAATCAAATGTTAGCCCTTTCTGATTATGTCTTTTCCGAAAACCGTGCCAAGTTTGACGGATAAGAAAAATTTTCGGATTGAAAAGTGTTAAAGTTGTTGAGAATGTTGAACAATACCCTCAACATTCTCCGCTACTTCTTCACCAGCCTCGCCGTCAATGGCCGCGCCAAACTCTTGACCCTCAAGAAGTAAGTCCCGGCTGGCGCATTGTCCAAAATGACCATCCCGCGCAGGGTATTGTCCCAACGTACCAAGCGAGCTGTTTGTACCAATTTGCCTCTTAGGTCAAACACCTCTAACATCAGCGACAGCTCTCCTTCGATGGCAGGCAATTCTATGTTGGCCATGCCGCTGGTAGGGTTGGGCGATACCTTAAGGCTGCGTAATTGAGTCGGCTCGTTGGTGCCAACTGTTCCCAATTGAACGAATATTTCTACGAAACAACCATTTGCATCAAGCGCGCCAAGGGTGTAAAATCCTGCGGGCAAGTTGGAAAAAACCGAGCCGCTTTGGAAAGCCCCGCCGTTCAAATTGAACTGGTAAGGAGACAGCCCACCACCAGGCAAAGCCGTGATCTGGCCGTCCGAAGCACCTGCACTGGAAGGATTCACAACGGTAGCTTCAACAAAGAAATCCGCGCATGGGGCCGTGGCGCAAAAAGGGGCCGTTACTTCGCTGCCGAAATCGCCGCCAAAATAAGACCAAAGCGAACCTCCAAAAGGTGAAAAAAGATCTATAATTCCTCCATCCATACCATTGCCACCTGAATCGAAAAGGTGGAAAACATAGCACTTGTCTTTTTCGAGGCACAGCTCTTCCCCATAAAACTCAAACGCCCCTGGGTAAGGCCCACCAGATTGCACCACATTGCCCTGATCGTCGCGCAATTCCCAATGGTTTTCGGCAGGGAATCCATTGGTAGCAAAAAACAATTGTACCCCAAAACCATCAGGATGTAGATCGAAGGTGACACTGCCTGTGTCGTTTCCGGGCTGCTCGTCTTCCCCTTGGCCGTTTACATTCGTAAGGTCCACCGATACGGTGTTTTGCCCAAACTGAACCCCTTGGACAAAAAGGTTTATTTCAACAGAAGCATCGGGAGCAATAAACTCCGCAAGCTGTATCGTGGGCTGAGGCACTCCGTTGGCTTCGATTTGAACATCAAAATGGTGTTCGTCGCCCAAGCCATTGTTTCGGATGGTAGCACCAATGAAGGCAAAACTGGAATCCGTACAAGCCTGTATCGTGCGGACATGGGTTATTTCCAATTCCCGAAGGGCACGGTGTCTGACCGTGATATGCAGGGTGTCATTGTCAGGTTGCTCATCTCCAGAGATTGTGGTGCTGAGTTCAAAATTGTAAATCCCGCCGAGGGTGCTGAGGTCTTCCGTGGTGCTGAAAGTATGCTCTAAAGTCGCGCTGGAAGTCACGACTCCGGGATAAACCTCTGTATTCCATGCCCCTCCGTTTAAACGGTAGGCTACTTGTATATTGGATTGATCAGCCAGCCCAAAATTGCGGAAACGTATTTTAACAGGTTCAGCAACCGACAAGTTTGGCCCCGACACAGGTGAGACCAAGGCCAGCGCGCCCACATCTACCTGCTTTCGCTGCGGGGTGCAGATATTGAACACCTGAGGTTCTTCTTTAGTGGCTGCGAAGGCCTCCACCAGAATGTTTCCATAAATATCGTACATGCGGAAATGTCCTTGCCAACTAAAGGTAGATGCCTTCAAAACGACCCGATAACAGGTGTTGTCATCGCTGCAAATTTGGGTGAATGTCTGGCCTGCGCTCATTTCGCCAAAAGCCAACAGCAAATCGGTTTGGCTGCGCAATTCCCAAGCCAACACCCCAAAAGCAGTTTCTGCTTCCGCAACCAGGTAGGTGCCGTCAAGGTTACCGTAGAATTTGATGGGCGCCAGACTGTCATTGGCAGTGCGTTCGTCTTGTACTCCGTTTGGCAGCGCGGTGAATATTCTGAGGCTGTTTAGGCCGTTGAGTATGTTGGTCGCGTGCAGGTCTATCGTGTCGCGTTCTCCGGGCGCCAAATTGCCTGTCCAGTCGTAAATGTTGTCCGGCTGGTTATTGATTCGCCAGTGGACTTTGGCGCTCTGTAATAGCAATCCGGATGCATTGCGGATGATAATGCCAAAATCGGTTTCCGAACCGCATATCAATCCTGGAAAATTGTATTTGCCTACAGCCGCCACGTCGTTGGAAGTCAGTTTTTGCACTGCAACATCCAGTGTGTCGTTGCGCACAAACTGATCCTGAGGCCAATTCGTAATAATGCGGAAATTGTAGTCTACACCAACGACAGGCATGTCTACCGTGGCAGCAAATGTGTGCTCCACGGATTCACCTGGCTGAATGGTATTGGTCACGTTCTCTGTTGTCACATGATTTCCCTCAAAATAAAGCGAAGTGGTAAACCCGGATACTGGGACAAGACCAGCATTATAAATCTTGACTTTAACGGGTTCTCCGTTCCCCAAAAGTGCAGATGGCAAAGGGGCAAGGAGACTAAGCGGTTTGATATCATAAGTATCTACCTGCATTTTAAAGGAACCAATGCGAGTGCCCCAATGCGCACCAGCAGGTTGGTATTCTCCTGTAAACCAAAAAGTTCGGCCGTCTTCGGGATCCACGCTCATGTTGCTGTAATCACCCCAACGATTGTCGCCAAAATGGCTTTGCCCGCCAGCTACAAGGGTGTGTTCTTCCACAGGCATATCTCCAAGCGGGTCGCTGTGCCGTCTCCCTGTGATGTAAAGGCCTGGATAGAGGAATTTGCTTGCACCAGAGTAGCCCAGGGCTATATTGCCCGCCTCATCGGTACAAATAGTGCCCATAAAACGGTTGGTAACCAGATCGGGGGCATAAGTGCCTTCCTGATAAATTTGCCAATCACCGCCGCCTTGTTTGCGGAGTTCGTACCAGCGCACTGCTGCGTCGCCACCATCGCCCACTTGACCTGAAACATCCGTAACGTGGTTGAAAACCACCGATTCGTAGGTGCCAAAATTGCGGTACGGTGCACGGTACATAATGATGTTTTCCAAAGCAGTAATGCGGGGCGCGCCTGCATCTGGCTGTTCGATGCAGTCAAAAAGCCCGCCGCCAAAGCAGACCTTGGTTTCAAATGGCGTTGGGAATAATTTATCAGGACCTGTAATGTTGCTTTGAGCAGCGTTATTCCAGTCTACATTCACTTCCCAAATCTGTAGGTGATCCTGGCCACCGTCCCAGCCATCGTCGTACACACGGAAAATATATGCTGGACTTCCAGCAGGCGGTGGAGGGCCTCCTTCCCAGTCAGCACCGGTAGCCGGTTGATAGGCAATAGCTTGATAATTAGGCATCTCGAAACGGTAAAGGTCAAAAGCCGGTTCGCCAGCCAACATGGCATCTCGTTCCAGCGCGTAGCCAGCGCACTTGTTACCATTTGAGATTTCGTTCACTGTGACAAAATAGGCGTTGTGCCACACATACAATTTAGGGTAATCGCCAAAGCCAAGGGTCTGAAAACGATACGCTTTCCAGCCTCCGGTTGGATCGCTGGTGTTGGAAATAGCAATCAGGAGTTCGTTGGTGAAAAAGCCCTGCAATTCCATGATAAGCCACCTTTCGGCATCGTGGTCATATTGCACAATTGGGTCGCCTATGCTTCCGGTTCCTACGGTGTTCCAAATGGTGCTGCTGAGTATCGGGCCATAAACGGATTGCGCCGTCAACTTGTCCCACACTTGCAACCAAGACCCACCACTGGCGTTTGTCATCTGCACGTAGTGGTTTTTGCCAATATCGCCGGAGGGGTCTGGTGGTGAGATGCCCGCTGGGTCACGGTTGCCTTCAAAATTGAAGCCGGGGATTATCTCAGGCCCGCTTTCTCGGTTGTCCACGCGGTTTTTAGCAAGCGGGTCACCGTCTCTCGGGAGTGGGTCCGGGTTGTTCATTTTATTGGCAAAGAAGTAGTTGCGCTTTTGAGCGAGTTTGCGCGGTACTTGGTCGGGGATCCTGGTCTGCGGTTTCAAATCGCGTAAAGAAGAAATGCTTCCTAATAATTCACCCTTCGACACCGTAGGCGGGTAGGATTGTGGCAGGTCGTTTTGGTGAATTGTGTTTTGGGAAAAAATAGTAGTCATTAATGACCAAAAAAGACATAGCGTAAGTATCTGTCTCATGCAATTTGGATAGGTAGTGTAAATTTTGAACGAAAGGAGATGGAGGACAAAAACGGAGGGTGTTCATTTTTTCAGGCTGTAATGTAAGGGGAAAAGCTTGGGCGCGAGGGGTAGAATTTGGGGAAACGTCGGCAGTTAGCCATTGCCCTTTGCCCTTAAATGCAATGCCTGACGCCTTGCCTACCCGTCTTAGGGTAGAGGCAATCCACTGAAACAATCGGTTTGACGACATATTTTGTTTTTCAGGCCACGGTCCGTGGAAGCTTCTTTACGTTTGTCGGTATGTCCGCAAATAACATTTCAACTTACTAATCATCCTATGTATTTACCATCCACTCAAACCGTGGTTGTGCTTATTTTCCTATTGCACAACGTATTGGCATATAGCCAAAACCCCGATTGCCCTACCCCCACTTTTCTCAAAACATCCGGGACCGAAACGCAGACCGAGTACGGCACTGTGCTTGCGCGAAGTGGCGACGGCAACCTGTACCTCGCTGGCCGCAACGTGTCCAATACGTTTATTCAAAAGCTCAACTTGGCCGGTGATGTGATTTGGATGCGCCAATTCCGGATCAATCCTTTTGAACCCATCACACCCATCCAGATCTTTGAAGACTCAGAAGGTATGATCGTTGGCTGCGGTACCCAGACCCAGTTTGCCGGAGCATCACGGGGTTTTGTTTTTCGATATGATCCCGTTGCTGACTTGTTTTTATGGGCACATCCTGTCACGAGCAACAATCCATTGGCAGCAGGTATTTTGGAAAAAACGCCTGGCGGGAGTTTCATTTATTATCAAAATCCGGTGTTGTTAGATGGAGAACCAGAGATTGAAATACTTGATTTGGAAAGGTTAACCGGCAACATTATTCCAGCATTTGCCAGTCGTTATGAGCATATATCCTACGATATGATCACAAAGATGGTGTCTGTGGAAGGATCACTCTTCGGCCTTGGCTCGGTTGAAAGCCGTGACAGTTTCGACAACTCGGCCCGGCGGCTGATGCTCGCGCGTTTCGACCCGGTGAACGGCATGCCGATTTGGGCGCAATTGAGCCATGATAATACATCAGCACTAACTGATTTTGTTGCCCGCGATCTCGTTGCAGACGGCGATGCCCTGGTAGCCGCGTACATCGTGGATGAAGATATCAACGATCCAGACCCTGTCAATACACAGCCAAATGTGATCCACCTTCAAAAAACCGATTTGGATGGCAACATCCTTTGGGTAAAAAGATATGATTTGAACACCTCTATTTTGAGGGTTATTTCTGTGTCCGATGGGTATGTTTTGTCCGGGCAACGATCTTTTAACAGCAAATACTTTGTTTTTAAAGTAAACAAGGACGGAGATTTTGTTTGGGGCAAAAACCTCACTTATGGCCCAAGCTCATCTCCTAACACTATTTCACTTGGACCGGATCAATCGGTTGCCGTAGCGGACTCGCTGTATTTTACAGGAGTTGCTACCACTGGCTTTGCAGATGTGCTTTTTTGGAAAATGCTTTCCGATGGCACGATGGCCGACTCCTGTGGATTTGTTGACAGCCTTGTGCTACAAGTGACTGAAATCCAGAATCCTGTACGGACACCCATCAACCTGCAACAACTCATTACCACTGCCATCGTGACTAACTCGGTAGTGCCTTGGACTCCGAATACTTTGGAGGAGAAACTCGTTTGCCCGGATTGCACGGTGCCTGATCCGTGCCCGGAGGACAACGATTTTGCCATAGAATTAGGCGGTTTTGATTGTTTGGGCGGTCAGATTCAAATGAGCCTAAGTTATTGCGATCTTAATGGTGACCCAATAACAGATGGATTGAACATCACTTTTTACAATGCCAATCCATTCACACATGCAGCCGATAGGTTGGCAACCATAGAACACGATTCCCTGGCTCCTGGTAATTTAAATAATTGTGCCTCACTGCTCTTACAGGATTTGGAAAATTTATTTGGCTTGGCTGCCCTGCAAAATGGCGTTCAAATCTTTGCAGTGATAAATGATCCTGGAACAGCCAATACTCCTTTTTCCATCGACGACTTTCCGCTTTCAGACTACGCAGAATGCGATTATACCAACAACATGGACAGCATAACCGTCCAGTTGCCCAGCGCCCCAACGCTCAATTTAGGGGCTGACCAAACCATTTGTTCCAACGAAAATGCCATCCTGAATGCGGGTCCAGGATTTTTCAGGTATCAATGGTCGAATGGCGCAAGTACACAATCTACCACTGTAACCTTTGGTGGTCAGTACCGGGTGACCGTTACCGATGCTTGTGGCTTCCAGCAAAATGATACCATAAACGTACAGGTGATTTCCATTCCTTTGGTGCAGGAAACCGGCGAATTTTGTCCCGGAAAATCGGTCACCATTCGCGGATTTACGTTCGATCAAGTTGGCACTTTCCAACAAATTATCCCAGGTATTAATGGGGATTGCGATACCTCTGCTACGTTTTTCATTGACGTGCTACCTTACGAAGAGCGGATCGAAGTGATCTATTTCTGCCCCTTCGAAACCGTCACGATCAATGGTGTAGTTTATGAGGATTCTGGGCTGGTGCTCGATACTATACCTTCTACCACCACCTGCGATACTATTGTGTTTTATTTCTTGGACCAGCTCCCCCTGCCATTCAGATTTTACAATTTTGAGATTTGCCACGGCGATTCTGTAGTGTTCAACGGGCAAGTGTACACCGAGGGAAATGATTACACGGATACCCTGTACAGCAGTGGGATTGGTTGTGATACGATCGCATACATTAATATTTTGATTTTGCCTGTGCCAGAGATAAACGATACCATACAGTTCTGCCCAGGCTCTTCCGTTGAAATAAACGGGCAGGTTTACACCTTGCCGGGCACAGTATTGGACACAATAACTTCCACTACGGGCGGTTGTGATACCTTGGCGACTTACACCTTGGAATGGCTGCCGGCCCTAACAGTTGAAGAAACCATACAATTCTGCCCAGGGACTTCAGTTGACATCGGTGGGCAAAGCTATACGCAACCAGGTACGGTACTGCTCACCATACCCGGCACAGCAGGTACTTGTGACACCATTTTAACCTACACTTTACAGTTCGCGCCACTGCCCACAAGCACTCAAACCCTGGAATTCTGCGAAGGCGAGAGCATCCTCCTTGGCGGACAAACCTATACGCAGCCAACCGTGGTCACACTAACAGTCGCTGGTGTGGGCAATAACTGCGACACGCTGGTAACTTACACCCTGCAATACCTTTCGCCACCGCCATCGTCCTTGAGTTTGACTTGCCCGAATACCGTGAACATCGCGACAACACCCGGTTCAGGCCCTATTCCCGTGACCTACAGTCAACCAATTGTGGCCAGCGACTGTGTTTGCCCTGGCAATGCGCTCTCCTTGGTCAGTGGCCCAAGTTCAGGAAGTCTCTTCCCTGTGGGGAATACGCAGGTGTGTTACGCGGCTCAGGATAGCTGTGGGTCAATTGACAATTGCTGTTTCATCGTGACGGTGCGCGAAGAACTGCCTTGCGATACGAAGACAAATGGCTGCGTGAAATACGAACTGCTCAGCATAACCGCCGATGCCCAAAAACGTCGCACCTATACCATCCGTGTCACCAACAATTGCGCCAGCAAGTTGATTTACTCTGCCATACAATTACCAAGTGGTGTCACCGCGGTCAGCCCAGCCAATTTTTCGACTTACACTTCGCCAGACGGACGGCCATACACAGTGCGCAATCCGAACTACTCGCCGTTCTACTCCATACGATTCAAATCCACGACGGATAGTATTGCCAATGGCCAGTCAGACGTGTTCAAGTACACGCTTCCCGCACAGTCAAATCCAACGTACATTAACATCACCTCGCGCTTGCAAACGCAAACTTATTACCCGGCGCACCTCAACACGTTCAATTGCCCGCTTGGTGTGACGCCAAGCAGCAATCGCAGTGAGGAAATGTCTTTCTTTGAAGATGTACAAACAGGAATCTTACTCTTTCCCAACCCGACGAACGGCGAACTCTTTGCCGACTTGTCGCGCTGGCAGGGCGAGGATTTGCACATTCAGATTTTGGACAGCCGTGGATCACGTGCTCAATCTTTCTCGATGAATGCAAGCAGAGAGGCCCAAGCCATTCCATTGGCAAGCCAATTGGCGGCAGGGCTTTATTTCCTTGAAATTGTGACGGAGAACGGAGAAAGGGAAGTGGGTAGGTTTGTGCTGGAGCGTTAACCGCAAAGCGTTGCAGTGTTGAAACCCGTCCTACGGCTTGAAGCCCGCGGCTTGAAACCCGTCTTACGACTTGAAGTCGTAGGACGGGTTGATTCACTAACAAATTTAAGCAAATCATCTCAAAAAACCAAGGCCCGCCTTTCTTTCGAAAGGCGGGCCTCTTTGCAACAGTCCAATTGCAATTTTATCTTACTTTGAAGATTGGAAAGCAGCTAAAAACTTGTCATTCCCTTCGTAGTGCGCCATGTGCCCGATGATAAGGCGGATAAAATCAATCAAGGGTATCAGGCCAAAAATACCGCCAAACGTAATGATGTAAAACAGGATCAAAATAGGGCGGCCACCCAAGTACACTCGGTGCAGACCGGTCCAGCCAATGAAAAACGCAAGCAGGATAGCAACAACTAAATTGTGCTCGCCACCAGCCAGCGCTTTGAAAAACGTTTTAGCCTTCTTGCCGAAGTTTTTGATTTTGGCAAAGAAGCCGCGTTTTTCAGTTTTTTTCTTGAAGACATTGCCGCTTCCTGTGGCAGTCGCTGCGCTGTATTGCGCAGTGCCTGTGTTGACCGTAGAAGTGGTGGCGAATGCTGGCATGCTGGACAGCATAAACACAGACAACAGCATGAAAGAGAAGGATTTAAGTGCGTAAAATTTCATACTAAAAAAATGGTTCGTGAACTAAGAGAGAATTTCGAGCCAAATATAGGAATCATACTTGAATCACCCCCACATTGAATTTTTCTATTGGTGCATTATTCGCAGCCGCTATGCCCATACTGATCCACAGGCGCGTGTCTCGCGGGTCAATTATTGCATCCACCCAGAGGCGTGCAGCAGCGTAGTAGGCCGTAGTCTGGGCAAGATAACTGGCCTTTGTTTTTTCCAAAAGCTCCTTTTCAGCCGCAGGATCGGGCGCGTGTCCTTTGTCCTTTAAAGATTGTACTTGTATCTGCGTCAGCACTTTTGCGGCTTGCTCACCGCCCATGACAGCAATTTTAGCCGTAGGCCAGGCAACGATGAGTCGCGGGTCGTATGCTTTGCCGCACATGGCGTAGTTGCCCGCGCCGTATGAGTTTCCGATGACGATTGTAAACTTCGGCACGGTAGAATTGGCTACTGCATTTACCATTTTTGCACCATCTTTGATAATCCCGCCATGCTCGGAGCGTGTACCGACCATGAAGCCCGTCACATCGTGCAGGAAAACGAGCGGGATTTTTTTCTGGTTGCAATTCATAATAAATCGCGTAGCCTTATCTGCCGAATCGGAATAAATGACCCCGCCAATCTGGATTTCCCCTTTGGCGTTTTTCACCACTTGGCGATTGTTCACCACAATGCCAACCGCCCAGCCGTCAATCCGTGCGTAGGCCGTGATGATGGTCTTCCCATAATGTTCTTTGTACTGGGTAAGTTTGCCTTGGTCCACGATGCGGCGCAGAAGTTCAACGGTGTTGTAGGGCTTTGCGCCATTTTCAGGGTAGATTTCAAAAACATCTTCTGATTTGCCCTCGGCTGGCAAAGGTTCTGTGCGGTCAAAACCGGCGTTTTCAAATCGTCCGTGTTTGTCTACCAGATCCTTAATGGTGTCAAGGCAGGTTTGGTCGTCGGGCATTTTGTAGTCCGTCACGCCACTGATTTCAGAGTGGGTTGCCGCGCCGCCGAGTACTTCTTTATCAGCGTCTTCGCCAATGGCAGCTTTCACGAGGTAAGGCCCGGCGAGGAAAACGCTTCCCGTACCCTCTACGATCAAAGCTTCATCTGACATGATCGGCAAATAAGCGCCGCCCGCCACGCAAGATCCCATAATGGCAGCAATCTGTGGTATTCCCGCCGAAGACAGCCGCGCGTTATTGCGAAAAATCCGCCCAAAGTGTTCTTTATCAGGGAAAATCTCGTCCTGCAAAGGCAGATACACTCCTGCTGAATCCACGAGGTAGATAATAGGCAAGCGGTTCTCCATCGCGATTTCCTGGGCACGGAGATTCTTTTTTCCAGTAATAGGAAACCAGGCACCGGCCTTCACGGTCGCATCGTTGGCGACCACAATGCACTGCCGCCCGCGCACATAACCAATCACAATCACTACACCAGCCGCCGGACAACCGCCATGTTCGGCATACATTTCATACCCTGCAAAAGCACCCACTTCGAGACGGGGCTTGCCCACATCTAGAAGGTAATCTATGCGTTCTCGGGCGGTCATTTTACCCTCTTTGTGGAGTTTTTCAATGCGCTTTGCGCCGCCGCCTTCGTGGATTTTTTCGAGGAGGCGATTGAGGTTGGAGACGGCCAATTTGAGCGCGTCAGCATTCTTTGCAGATTCTAAGTCAGTAGTTGTGGTGGACATTCGCCTAAAAAATTTGAGCGGCTAATGTACGGTGAAATCGCGCTACAATAGTTTATCATACCACTTAGTACACATAGAAACAAATCGTAGGTTGCCAAAACTATGTGGACTATGTGGGCTATGTGGTTGTAAAAAAATGAATTGGTTGGCACCGTTTGCCTGGTTACAATTTAGGTAGAAGAAAGCGACCAATCAATCGGCGCCTTCCCTTGTTTTTCCAAAATCTCGTTGGTGCGCACAAAATGGCCGCAACCCTGAAAAGCATCGCCTGCAAGCGGCGAAGGGTGCGCTGACTCCAGCACGGAGTGACGGGTTTCGTCAATGAGCACTTTTTTCGTCCGGGCGAAATTGCCCCATAGCAAGAACACCACGCCCTCTTTCTGTGCTGAAATGGTGCGTATCACTGCATCGGTGAAGGTTTGCCAACCAATTTTTTGATGGCTTGCAGGTTTGCGTGCTTCTACAGTGAGCATGGCATTGAGCAGAAGGACGCCTTGTTTGGCCCAGTGTGTAAGGTCTCCGTGTGCTGGTGGCGGGATACCAAGACTGTTTTTTATTTCTTTGTAGATGTTGACAAGAGAAGGCGGAATTTTCACACCATACGGGACGGAAAAACAAAGACCCATGGCTTCACCTGGGTTGTGGTATGGGTCTTGTCCAAGTATCACAACTTTCAGGGCCTCAAAAGGTGTTTGGTTGAAAGCGTTGAAAATCAGCGACCCAGGAGGGTAAATAGTTTTCCCAGCCTGTTTTTCAGCAAGTAAAAAAGCCTTGATTTCAGCGAAATACGGTTTATGAAATTCCTCGGCCAAAGCCTGTTTCCAGCCTTCTTCTATCTGGACGTTCGTGACGGTGGGTGTCATGCATATTTAGTTTTGCCGAAAGGTAAGTGGAACTTTCAGTACAGATTTATACTTTTGTGCTTCCAAAAAAGGTCCCGTAGCTCAGTTGGATAGAGCATCCGTCTTCTAAGCAGAGGGTCGCAGGTTCGAGTCCTGCCGGGATCACAAGTCAGTAAAAAGCACGTTCTATTTCTATTTTATCCTTTTGTTTTGCCTTCAAGCCATATTCGTCATGGAGAACTTGCCAGAGTTTGTTGCGTTTTGGTAGATTCTTCAAGATATTTAGTTCCCTCAAAACTTGAACTAGTTCTTTCATTTGGAGCGAATAACAGGCAACCTTAGAATCAATCATTGCAGCAATGTCATCTGCGTCACGCATAAAATTTCTCAGTTCGTTCCACGTAATGCCAAGCATTTCGTACTCTTTGGGATTTAGACTCAAGTTCATTCCACTTATTTTTCTGAAAAATTCAGGCGTAGCAACACCGCCATTGTGTGCCACTTCACAACGAAGTTGGTAAATCTTTACCCAATTTTCGGCATTTTTTCCGAAATCAATATCGAATAGACTGCTTGCATACTTTACCATATCTGGCACTGTTGACCGTTCGAGTATCGGTGCTCCGATAGCCTTTCCCACTAAATTGAGTTTCAGCAATTAATCGATTGTATTGGGGTTTGCTACATAGCCCTGTTCAGCAAGATGAAGTAGTGTAATTTCTTTCAGATAACTTTCCAGAAAGGCTGTATAGACAACCAATAAGTAAAGCCGATTCCTGTCCATATAAGTATGCAACCATCCAAGTGTTTCATGCACTTGAGCAGGATACATCTTAAAATCGAAGGAACTTGGGAGCACCTTTGCAGTAAAATCAGTAGAGGCTTTTTGGCTCAACCCATCCTGAATGCAATCTGCTCCTAACTGCTGTATCCAATAAATCTTAGATAATTCGTGTGTCTTTTCCCTAAATTTTCTGAATGCAAGCGTTGCGTTCCAAATTTTATTAATACCCATAAAACAACTTTTTATAAAGAGTTCACCTTAATAGTTTTTCTACCAAATTTTCCCAAGAAAACCGCTTTTTTTCCTCCCGAACTCCTTTCTGCATTGCGCTTTTACGATCGTTTTCAAAAAAATCGCCTACAGCCTCCGCAATCGCTAGCGGCTCTGGGTCAACAACATAGCCCGAAACGCCGTGCGTCACAATTTCTGGAAGCCCTCCAACATTCGTCACTACCATCGGCTTTTCAAAATGGTAAGCGATTTGAGAAATGCCGCTTTGAGTGGCCGACTTGTAAGGCTGTACCACCAAATCTGCCGCCGAAAAAAACACCCGAACCTGCTCTGCCGGAATAAAGTCCGTGAACAAATGTACCCGTTCGGAGAGTCCGTTTTCTTGAATGATTTTTTGGTAAAAATCCCAGTCCTCGTAGCACTCGCCCGCTATGATTGCGTGAATGTTGGGCGTGTGTTTGAGTGATTCCAGCAGCAAATCCAGTCCTTTGTATTTTCGGATAAAGCCAAAAAAAAGCACCGTAGGCGTGTTTTCTTGAAGGTTTAGCAGATGCCTGGCTTCTTTTTCTGCCATGGGCTCCCCGTAGGTATCGTAAACGGGGTGCGGAGCAAATCGGACCGCATCTGCGATATTTTTCGATGGAGGCAAAAAAGAGCGGATTTCTTCGCCAACTGATTTAGACATGACCACAAAATCGTCGCAAGCGCTGACAAACCAGCTGGCAAATGGACGGTCACCAAAACGTTTTTCGTGTGGAACGATGTTGTCCACCAGGCCAGTAACCCGAAATTTATTTCGCCCGAAAAACCTGGCCACACGAAGCACCGTGCCCAGACATGGCCCCATGAATGGCAACCAGAAACGCACGATGATTTGCGCTGGGTTTTCCCCGGCAATTGCCCGACCGACGATTAGCCAGTTGAAAGGATTGACGGAATTAAGCCTGGTTTTGATTAACAAGTTTGCAGGCGCAGGATCGTCCGTCATCTGCGTTTTTCCAGGAAAGAGAAAAGCAGGGTATTGCAATGAAAATGAATAAATTATCACTTCTTGCCCTGCGTCCTGTAGCGCCTGTGCCAGTCTTTCAGAAGATGCCGCAATGCCCCCGCGCAAGGGATGCGCCGGGCTGACCAGGACGATCTTTTTTTGGATGTTGGATTGTTGGACTTTGGACATTGGACATTGGACATTGGACGTTGGACATTGGACATTGGACATTGGACATTGGACATTCTACTTAAAAACCTCATCCGCCAACGCGAGGCTATGAAAAAAAGCTGTCCGGTCAAGCCCCGATTCAACTTCTGCCTCGTCCAGGAATAGCAATAGGTTTTCCATGGCCATGTTGCCAGTCAGGTCGTCTTTTGCCATGGGGCACCCGCCAAACCCGCGCAAAGCGCCATCGAAGCGGCGGCAGCCACTGACCCATGCAGCCTCTATTTTTTCACGCCAATTTTGCGGCAGGGTGTGCAAATGCGCCCCGAACTCAATGTCCGGGTAAGCCGGAATGAGGTTACTGAACAAATAAGATATGTTCTGTGGGTTGGAGCAACCGATAGTGTCAGAAAGTGAAAAAGTGCGGATACCCAGCGGGACCAGCGCATCCACCCAGTGGTGCACAATGTCTACATTCCAGGGGTCGCCATAAGGATTGCCAAAGCCCATCGAAATGTACAGCACGAGTTCTTTTTCATGCCTGACGCACAGATCCTGAATAAATTTGGTGCGTTCCACACTCTCCGCGATGGTGGCGTTGGTGTTGCGTTGTTGGAATGTCTCGCTGATACTGAACGGGTAGCCCAGGTATTGGATTTCATTAAATTGACAGGCTTCCTCCGCTCCGCGCTCGTTGGCGACTATAGCCAGCAGCTTGGTTTGTGTTCCACTAACTTCGAGTTTCGACAGCACTTCTGCGGTATCGCGCATTTGCGGGATGGCTTTGGGACTGACAAAAGAACCAAAATCGAGCGTATCAAAGCCCACACGAAGCAATTGATTGATGTAGGCGGCTTTGGTTTGCGTTGGGATAAAATCATGCAAGCCCTGCATCGCATCACGCGGGCATTCGATCAATTTGACGTTGGATAGTTTACCCGCCGTAGCAAGTTTATCCGTCGTGGTATTACCTGAAACGGAAGCATAGGAGGGTGGATGTTGGACGTTGGAGGGCAAAGCAGGAGATTGTGTTAGGCTGGGCAAAAATACGGGGATTAACAAGGGGTTGAGTCAAAAGGTTGATGAAGTTGATAATGGTTTATGAAGGTTTATTTTTTGATTCCAAAAACGACAAATCCCTGCATTTTCGAGCCGAATTATCAACCCTCATAAACCCTTATCAACTTCATCAACCTTTTTCATAAACTGCGCTGCCCCATCCAACTCATCATAAAAATCCTGACCGTATTTTCGGATAAGCGCCGCTTTTACAAATTGATAAACAGGTACTTGTTCCTTCTGCCCCAAGGTGCAGGCCGCCGAGCATATCTCCCAACGATCATAGTTCAGCGCTTCCGAATCAAAATACTCATACTTCGAAACCCGTATTGGGTAAAGATGGCAGGAAATAGGTTTTTGAAAGTCAATTTCGCCGGCACGCCAAGCCATTTCGATGCCGCATTGTGCAATTCCAAGCGCATCATAGGTCATATAAGCACATGGGCCACCGTCAATAAGAGGGGTGCCGTGGTCGCCCATACCCTTGTACCAAGTGTGTGGACCCTGCGCTTCGATGGCTGCAATACCCGCAGGACTTAGAAAAGGCCGCACTTTTTCTTGTATGGACTCCAGTATAGCCAGTTCTTCCTTTTCCAAAGGTGCACCGTAGTCACCTTCCCAGCAGCACGCGCCTTTGCAAGCGGAAAGGTTACAAATGAACTGCTGCTCCACCACGTCGTCGCTTACAAGTTTGTCTTGTACAATAATCATTTTTGAACTATGATGTATGAAATGCCCAACACCATATTGGCCGCAAGGTTGGAGTTTTTTTAGAAATTAATCAAACCCCTGTTCACACATCCAATTACCATCCATTATTCCTATTGGTGAACTGCCACAGTTACCGACCCAACAACGTAACTTTGCGCCTTCAAAAACCTCTCATTTACCCGCTGAAGTTTCAACGAAGGCGGGCACTCACCTCTCTCGCTCCCGCTCACTACATGGACGTCACCGTCGAAACCGCCAAAAGCCTCGGCCTCACTGCCGACGAATTTGAAAAGATCAAGCAACTTTTGGGCCGCGTGCCCAACTTCACCGAACTCAGCATCTTTTCTGTAATGTGGAGCGAACACTGCTCCTACAAGAATTCCATCCTTCAACTCAAAACCCTGCCCCGCGACGGAAAACGGCTGCTCGTAGCCGCAGGGGAAGAAAACGCAGGCCTCGTAGACATCGGCGACGGACTTGGCTGCGTATTCAAAATCGAAAGCCACAACCACCCTTCTGCCATCGAACCCTACCAAGGCGCAGCCACAGGTATAGGCGGCATTCACCGCGATATTTTCACAATGGGCGCAAGGCCGATTGCGGCACTCAATTCACTCCGTTTTGGAACGCCCGACACCCCGCGCATGAAAAACCTCATCCGGGGTGTAGTAAAAGGCATCGGCGATTACGGCAACTGTTTCGGCGTACCTACGGTTGGGGGTGAAGTGTATTTCATGCCATGTTACAATCACGATATTTTGGTCAATGCCATGTCGGCAGGCATCGTGAAAGCAGGTGAAACCGTGAGCGCAACGGCTGGCGGCCCCGGAAATCCGGTTTTCATCGTCGGTTCGGCTACAGGAAAAGACGGCATCCACGGCGCTACGTTTGCTTCCGCCGATTTGGGCGAAGACTCGCACGAAGATTTGCCGGCGGTGCAAGTGGGCGACCCGTTTCAAGAAAAATTATTGTTGGAGGCAACCCTGGAAGCTATTACAACGGGCGCCATTGTCGGGATGCAAGACATGGGCGCGGCGGGCATTACCTGCTCCACTTCCGAAATGAGCGCCAAAGCTGGTTGCGGGATGCGCATTGACCTGAGCAAAGTCCCCACCCGACAGGCAAACATGAAAGACTGGGAAATCCTGCTTTCCGAGAGCCAGGAGCGGATGCTCATAGTGGTAAAACCCGGTCGAGAATCTGAGATTTTGACCGTTTTTGAAAAATGGGATTTGGACTGTGCCCAAATCGGTGTTACCATCGAAGGCGACATTCTGGAATACCATTACGAAGGTAAACTAGTGGCCAATGTACCCGCTGATCCGCTTGTATTGGGCGGCGGCGCACCCGTGTATGTGCGCGAGCAAAAACGCCCGGGTTATCTGGATGAAATTGAAAAATTCGATCTTTCAAATATCCCAATTTCTCAATTTCCAAGCCTCCGCGAAGCGGCAAAAAAGCTCTGGAATTCGCCCAATCTAGCCTCTAAAAACTGGATTACGCAGCAATACGACTCCATGGTACAAACCGCCACCATGACCACCAACCGCGTATCAGATGCGGCGGTCGTGTATGTAAAAGGAACGAAGAAAGCCCTGGTGCTCACGACGGATTGTAATTCCGCTTACGTGTATGCCGATCCCCACAAAGGCGGAATGATAGCGGTGGCGGAGGCTGCTCGGAACATTGTGTGTGCAGGGGGCGAGCCTGTGGCTATTACCAATTGCCTGAACTTTGGCAACCCATACAACCCGGAGGTTTATTATCAATTTGCTGAAGCCATTCGCGGCATGGGCGATGCCTGCCGCAGGTTCGAGACTCCCGTAACGGGCGGCAACGTGAGTTTTTACAACCAATACACCAAGGGCAGCCAAACCGTCCCGGTCTACCCCACCCCAACCATCGGGATGCTGGGCATGCTCGACGATTATGAACAGATGATGACGCTCGATTTCAAGCGAGAAGGCGACGTCATTTACCTCATCGGCACGAGCCGCGACGACCTTGGTAGCAGCGAATATCTGCGTGGAGTATTGGGTATTGAGTTCAGCCCTTGCCCGTATTTCGATCTGGAAGAGGAGTTCTCCCTCCAACAAGTGGTAAAAAATGCCATTGGTCGGAAACTCGTAGAATCCGCGCACGATGTGAGCGACGGGGGCGTTTTTGCCAACCTTTTGGAGAGTGCAATGCCATGCGGGCTTGGTTTTGAAGTAGTGTCCAAGGCAGGAATGCGGAAAGACGCCTGGCTTTTTGGCGAAGCACAAAGTCGGGTAATCGTCACGGTGCGGACAGAACAAATTGGCGAGTTTGAGCGTTTTTTGCAGTCGGAAAAAGTGGCGTTTGAAAAATTGGGCGAAGTGAAGGGCAATTCCCTCGTGTTCGACGGCGAAAATTGGGGCAGTGTGGCAGATTGGAAACAGACGCATGAGACGATCCTAGGAGAAATTATGGCCTAGGTTTTGGCCTGCTTAGGAACGGTGTCAAAATAACTTTCCAATTTCAGGCCAATTACTTTGGCGTTAGCCAACTATCTTTTGAGGCGAATAGTGGGGCTATTTAACGAAAAAGATAGGATGGATGGCGGCAAAAGAATGGCATCAAATTGGGAAGTTATTTTGACACGGTTCCTTAGCCTATTTTTGCATAAATTTTGAGCCATGGAATATATAGAGCGCATCACAACCGACCCGAGTATTTGCCACGGCAAACCATTAACATTCTAGAAGCCCAAGTATCGGTGTTGATTTCCTCTTTTGAAAAAGAATATTGCTTCATCGAAATCGGGCGCGACTACATTCACATTATTGATTGAACATTGAACATGAACAAGTTAAAATCTATCTTTCTTCTACTGCTGCCTGTTTTCGCAGTAATGATCGCCTGCGACAGCCAGGCCAACAGCCATTCCATCAAAGGCACAATCACCGGCGCCTCCAACCTCCAGGTATCCTTGGATCTTGCCCATTTCGACCGTTCCAACGTGAGCCTTGGCCGAGCCACTTGCGATGCGAACGGGGCCTTTGAAATCAAGTCGGAAAAACCCTGGGATGAAGGGCTTTACCGCCTCAAAATCGGCGCAAAACAGGTTTACTTTATCTTGGACGGTAAAGAATCCGTGGTTGAGATTACCAGCGACCTCAGCACAATTGACCGCATGGAGATGCAGATCAAAGGTTCTGAAACTATGACCTGCTATGCTGGCATTGTCAAGGATTTGATTGCAAATCAATTGAAAACCCCTGAAGATGCCAAAGCGTTTATCGAGCGCGGCTGCACCCCGCTGATGAAGGCATTCCTAACCACCCAATTGCTTGGTCAGAATGCCGGACCATTCATAGCTGATTTTAAGGCTCAAAGCCAAAGCCTCGCCGCAGCTATGCCGGACTCGAAATATTCCAAGGATTTTGCCGCTATGATCACTGGGCTTGAGAACCAAAAAAACCAGCAACAAGCGGGCGAAACCATTACTGTCGGTATGCCTGCACCCGATATCAGCCTGCCAGACCCTTCGGGAAAAGTCCGCTCCCTTTCCTCACTGAAAGGCAAGGTGGTGCTCCTCGATTTCTGGGCTTCCTGGTGCGGGCCATGCCGCAAAGCCAACCCCCATGTGGTGGAAGTGTACAACAAGTACAAAAGCAAAGGCTTTGACGTGTTCAGCGTCTCGCTTGATAGGCCGGAAGGCAAGCAAAAATGGGAAGATGCCATCAAACAGGACGGTCTTGTTTGGGGCAACCATGTCAGCGATCTCAAGTTTTGGGATTCAGCCCCTGCGGGTGTTTATGGAGTACGCTCCATCCCCAAGACATTCCTCATCGGAAAAGACGGCAAAATCGTGGCGGTCAACCCGCGCGACAATCTGGAAGCAGAACTGCTGAAAGTGTTGTAGTTGGTGATTTGGGGATTTG
>CAZPTQ010000017.1:11949-41000 GCA_964589365.1 uncultured Saprospiraceae bacterium | reverse complement strand
ACGCCAAAATAATTGGCCTGAAATTGGAAAGTTATTTTGACACCGTTCCTTAGCATGACGTTCCCTTCTATTAAATAAAACTTCTTTCGCCCCAAATCGGTCTCCAATATCTTGAAACAACAATGTTAACAGTTCTTGCAGTACCGCTCCATAACGGGGATGTCTATGATATTGCATCAAAAATTTGTCCGTCTCAGTATCCTCCTCTCCGTCCCGTCGGGTAGTATAAAAGGTCACAAGGCGGGAGGAGTCATCCCAGATTTCCAAGGTAAATGAAGCCATTTGGGTTGCAAATGTAACGTAAGAAATAACTTAAAAGTTAACTGTCATAAAAAATTTACCAAAATTTTATCGTCCGGGGTAGATTCCGCTCTTTGATAGAAACTTTTGCACCTAGTTGATTACACAAAAAAGCACTAGAAAGTTGTTTCACAACTAAAAATTGAACCAATCTCATCAATCGAATCATTTTCCCAACTTTGCGCCCCATGCGCCTATCCGTCGTCATTGTAAATTACAACGTCCGCCACTTCCTCGAACAGGCCCTCAGCTCTGTGCGCCGCGCCCTGCAGGGTATTGATGGCGAAGTTTGGGTGGTAGACAACAACTCTGCCGACAACTCGGTGCGCATGGTGCGCGAACGCTTCCCTGAATTCAAACTCATAGCCAATACGGAGAACCCTGGCTTCGCCGTGGCGAACAACCAGGCCATTCGGCAGAGCTTGGGCGAATATGTTTTGCTGCTCAACCCCGATACCCTGGTGGAGGAAGATACTTTTCGCAAATGCCTGACATTCATGGACGAACACCCCGAAGCGGGTGCGCTCGGCTGCAAACTTTTGGATGGCAGCGGCAAGTTTTTGCCCGAAAGCAAACGCGGGTTTCCCACGCCATGGGTCGCGTTTTGCAAGACCTTCGGGCTTTCCAGGCTCTTTCCGCGAAGCCCGATTTTCAACCGCTATCATCTGGGGCATTTGCCTGAAAATGAGACCAGCGAAGTGGATGTGCTGGCCGGCTGTTTTATGTTCCTCCGCAGAACTGCCCTGGACAAATGTGGCCTGCTCGACGAGGCGTTTTTTATGTACGGCGAGGACATTGACCTTTCCTACCGCATCCAGCAAGCGGGCTTCAAAAACTATTATTTTCCAGAAACCAAAATCATCCACTACAAAGGCGAAAGCACCAAAAAGGGTACGCTCAACTATGTGCGCACCTTTTATCAGGCCATGATCATTTTTGCCCGCAAGCATTTCAGCGGGCGGCGGGCGGGGCTGTTCGTGATGATGTTGCAAGGGGCGATTTGGTTCAGGGCAGGCTTGACATTGTTCCGCAATTTTCTGGGAAAAACATGGCTGCCCGCGCTAGATGCTTTGGTCATTTACCTTGGGCTTGTGTTGCTTAAAAACTTTTGGGCCAATTATTATTACCACGATCCTGACTGGTTTAAACCCAATGTGTTGTGGTTCAATTTTCCACTCTATATCCTTATTTGGCTTGGCACGGTATGGCTCAGTGGCGGGTATGACGCTAAGTACAATTTGAGCCGCTTATTCCGCGGCCTCGGTCTTGGCACCCTCATTTTATCCGCGGTTTATGGATTTTTAGATTTGGATTATCGGCCATCGCGGGCTTTGGTGCTGATGGGTGCCGTCTGGGCGGTGTTTTCTACGGTGGGTATTCGTCTGACCGCGCATTTTTGGGAATTTGGCAATTTCCGGCTAGGACGGTCAAAAGTGAAAAACCTCCTCGTGGTCGGCTCCGAAAGCGAATGTGCACGGGTTTTGGGGCTGCTGAATCGAGTTGGGGCAGAAGGGAAAAATTTCATCGGACGGGTTGGCCCCGGCCCAAAGTCCTCCACATCTGAGCAGGGCAATACCGAGCGATTGGGAGAGATGGCGCAACTGGCCGAACTGGCACGAATTTACGAAGCGAACGAGATTATTTTTTGTTCCAAAGACATTGGTTCGCAGGAAATTATGGCGCACATGGCGCAGATTGGCCCTTCCGTATCGTATAAAATAGTGCCTGAAGAAAGCCTCAGCATCATTGGCAGCAGTAGCAAAGACGAACCGGGCGAACTTTACACCATTGACATTCGCTACAATATTGCCCAACCCAGCCATCGCCGCGACAAGCGTTTGATAGACCTGTGTATTTGCATAGGGTTACTCGCCACACTTCCTGCATGGCTCATTTTTTCAAGGAAAAGAGATTTGCTCTTCAAAAACTGGGGCGTCGTTTTGCTCGGTAAAAAAACCTGGGTTGGGTATGCCCCAAAAGCGCAAAACACCACTTTGCCAACGCTCCGCTCTGGCGTTTTCTCGCCTGTGGATGCACTCAAAGACTTGAAAGTCAATGAAGAAACGGCAGCACGCCTGAATTTCTTTTTTGCCAAAGACTGGGAGATGGAGCGCGATTTGGCAATTTTTTTCAAGGCATAAAAAAACCGCTCGACCTTACGTCGAGCGGTCCAAAAACCAAATGAAAACAATCTTCCTACCGTGTTTTCCCCTCGCCTTTTGCGAGAGGCTATAATTTTTTTGATTCGCGGGGTTTATACGTCAATACGAGTGGAGGTCACCAGTGGTTTTTATTTTTTCATAAACTTCAATATGCCCCAATCGAAAGCATCACAAGCGTACAGCCCTCCACCGTTTCGATGCCTTCTTCTTTGGCTAGTTGGGCGAGTTCCGGATTTTCGGTACCAGGGTTGAAAATGATGCGCTTGGGCTTGAGCGAGAGAATGTAGTCATAGTATTCTGCCTGCCGGTCTGCGCCGAGATAGAGCGTCACTGTATCCACGCCTTCTTCTTCGGGTTTTCCTTCCACAATTTTGATGCCTTCAATTTCGCCCTTCCGGATGCCTACTGGCACCACATGGTGGCCATGTTGCGCAAGGCGCATGGTGGCGAGATAGGAATACCTTGAAGCGTTGGGCGTTGCGCCGAGTACTAGGGTCTTTTTCATTTTTGTAAAAAGTTGGATAGCTGGACTTTAGACATTGGACTTCCTGACTATGGGCAGATAAAAGTCAAAGCCCGGCAATCCAATATTCAGAAAGAGAAACAACCGCTTTGGCAAAAAGTTAGGCAGATTCATCTACTTTTGCGGGCTTTTTTGACTATGATACTTACCGACAAAAAAATCCTTGAAGCCCTCGAGAAAGGCGAAATCGTAATCGAACCTTTCCGTCCTGAATGCCTCGGCACCAATTCCTACGACGTGCATTTGGGTCGTTACTTCGCTGTTTATCAAGATCATGCGCTGGATGCCAAGCGCCACAACCGCATCAATACCTTTGAAATTCCGGACGATGGCTACGTGCTGCAACCCGGCACACTCTACCTCGGCGTGACGGAAGAATATACCGAAACCCACAATTCGGTACCATTCCTCGAAGGCAAGAGCAGCGTAGGAAGGCTCGGGATTGACATCCACGCCACTGCGGGCAAAGGCGATGTGGGCTTTTGCAACCACTGGACACTCGAAATTTCCTGTGTTATGCCCGTGCGCGTGTACGCCGGGATGCCCATCGGGCAACTTATTTACTTCCGCGTAGAGGGCGATATTGAAAATTATTACAACAAAAAGCAGAACGCCAAGTACAACGAGCGAACGGATAAGCCCGTGGAGAGTATGATGTGGCGAAATTTCTGAGCCTTTGCTCGCACACAAAACGGGTTCATAATTCTGGCAACGGACGAGCGCTGTGGCGCACAGCGAGGATTTCTATTTGCCGACTATCCGTGACCGTATAGACAATTCGATATTGATTAACTATGAGTTCGCGGATTTTCTGGATGTTGATTTCAGGCACTACACCCATGATTCAAACGGGCGTTTGATTTCAGCATGACTTATTACGCGGGCAGCGTTGGAATCATGCAAGCCTTCCAGAATTCCCTCCAAAAAGTGGAGCCTTTCCAAAAGTGCGTCGTAGGAAAGATGTTCGATCACATCGTCCGATACATCATTTGAAGCAGTCAATTTGCGAATTTGCATCAATGTAGTCCGATATTTCAGCCTCAGGATATGCAACAAGACATCACCTTGATCACTGATAGGCAGGCCATTGATCGTTTCGTTTACTTGTTCGAGCGTATCCATAATGCGAATTAGTTAGCCTTACAAAAGTAAGCATTTTTACTTTTTCACCACCACAAATTCCACCCTTCTGTTCTGCGCCCTGCCTTCGTCTGTCTCATTGCTCGCAATAGGCTTGGCCTCCCCTTCCCCATGCGAACGCAGCCTGTTTTTACTGATTTTGTTTTCCTGTAAAAAATTCACCACGGCAAGAGCCCGCCGCCGGGAAAGGTCAAGATTGTAATCTTCGTCGCCCAAGGCATCAGTGTGGCCCACTATTTCAATGCTGAGTTTTGGATGCTCTCGCATGATTTTCAGCAACTTGTTCAATTCCACAAAAGAGCGCGGCATCAGTTCGTCCTTGTCAAATTCAAAATAGATGTTTTTCAATTGAATGGTTTTGCCCTGTTCCAATTTTTGCAAACTCAGGTCATCGGGTTTAATGGGCACCGGCATATACGGCGGGATTTTTTTCACCAACACATCATCGAGATAATAGTAGGCGTAGTTGAAACAATCTTCCCTGGGCGCCACGGAGAGGGTGTTGAAATCGTCCCTGAAATTGCCAATGACCAGATATTCCGCCTCGTACTTGGCCACAAACTGTCCGCTCAGCTTCACCCACTTGCCACCTGGAGCAGGTACGATGTTTTTTGCGCTTACCTGTGCATCCCGCACCAGCACCTCATCGGTCATTCGTTTGATTTCGCTTATGCTGAAATATGCTCCCAAATTGTTGATTTGCAGGGACTTGGCCAAGTGCGTAACCCAAAATTCCACATGGTATGCCTGCCCAACTACCAACGGCTCGGCCAATTGGATTTCAACAAATTCGCGGCAATGCGGCTTGCCATTGGTGCAACCAAAAAGGGTGAGGCCCGCCATGCACTTGCCCGTTCTGGGTTTTTGGTCGCCAAAACCCTTCTCCGCCCAATCCATCGGCACATGTACACCAGGGCCGTAAATATCCGGGCTGGCCGTAGTGGCGCTGAACCAATATTTCACTACTTCGCCAAAGTATGCACCCTTGTACGACCAACCAATGGGGGCGCTGGCAAATCGTTCAAAACCAGGATTCGGCACGATATTGGCCGAAGGCTTTTGGGCAATTGAAAAAAAATTCAACAAGAAAAACAGCGCGATAACCAACCCGCGTTTTGAGGCAATGGCATCAGAAGCCGAACAATCCATAGGTGTTTGCATTTGAAATCAAACTTCGTCCAAAAGTAGGGGGTTTGGCCGGAACGATATTCTAAAAAACAAGCATTTGTAGTGCTGGGTTAAAAATTAGTTTCGGTAACCCCGCTTCCGTCACCTCAACCTACCTTTGCAGCTCGATTGCTGCTTTAAATTTGTTTCACACAACGACGCAACGGCACAACGTTTACTTCCCTTTACGTTGTGCCGTTGCGTCGTTGTGTGAAATAGTTCACGATTTCCATAACGCTAACATTTAAACTTGTACATGAACATCGCCGTCGTCGGAACTGGCTACGTTGGGCTGGTAACTGGAACTTGTTTTGCCGAAACTGGCAACAATGTCATCTGTGTTGACAACAACAAAGAAAAAGTAAAAAGCCTTCGCGCAGGCAAAATCCCCATTTTCGAGCCAGGTCTCGATATCCTCTTTGAGCGCAACACCAAAGAAGGTCGCCTACATTTCACTACAGACTTGAGCGAGGCCGTGGAAAAAGCCAGCCTCATCTTCCTGGCCCTCCCTACGCCCCCTGGCGATGACGGCTCTGCTGATCTTTCCTATATTATGGGCGTTGCGAAGGACTTAAGTGCGATCATCACGGATTACAAAGTCATTGTGGACAAAAGCACCGTTCCCGTTGGCACTGCCGAAAAAGTGGCGGCGATCATGGCCGAGAAATTGTCAAAAAAAATGTTCGATGTGGTGTCCAACCCCGAATTCCTTCGCGAAGGGGTGGCTGTGGACGACTTTTTGAAGCCCGACCGTGTGGTGGTCGGAACCCGTAGTGAGCGCGCCCGCAAAGTCATGCGTCAACTCTACGAACCCTTTGTGCGCCAAGGCAATCCGATCTATTTTATGGATGAGCGCAGTGCCGAAATGACCAAATACGCCGCCAATTCCTACCTCGCAGCCCGTATTTCGTTCATGAACGAAATCGCAAATCTCTGCGAGAAAGTGGGGGCGAATGTGGACCAGGTCCGCATCGGAATGGGGTCCGACACACGCATCGGCAAGCGATTCCTGTTCCCTGGCATTGGCTACGGCGGTTCTTGCTTTCCTAAAGACGTGCAAGCCCTTGCCAAAACCGCATCCGAGTATTCCTACGATTTCAAAATCCTGAAATCGGTGATGAAAGTCAACGGAATCCAGAAAGGTATTTTGACCAAAAAGATAAAAAAGCACTATAAAAACGATCTTTCCGGCAAAACCATCGCGGTATGGGGGCTTGCTTTCAAACCCAATACCGACGACATCCGCGAAGCGCCGGCCCTTGTCATCATAGACGAATTGCTGGCAATGGGCGCAAAAATCCGCGCCTTCGACCCCGAGGCTATGCAGCACGTCCGCTCCATCTACGGCGACCGTATAATGCTCTGTGAAAAGATGTACGAGGTGCTGGAAGGGGCTGATTGCCTGGCAATTATGACGGAATGGAATGAGTTTCGCACGCCAGATTTTGAACAAATGGCATCCATGTTAAGCGAAAAAATCATTTTCGACGGTCGCAATGTCTACGATACAGAGCAGATGAAAGATCTTGGTTTTCAGTACGTTAGTATCGGGAGGCCGAAAGTGCGGGGGAGGAAATTGCCAGAGCCGCAGGCGGGGTCGAGCACTCGAAATTGGCGCAGCTCGCGCAGCAAAGCGTAATAATCTTCGAGCGCTTCAGCGGCTTCGATGCGCCGCAGCCAAGGATCAGTAATCGTGGGGCCGACTACTTTTTTAATGTCTTGTTCGTAGGTGTAGTGTGCCCCGAGCACCTGGCGGGCGTCCTTTTCCAGCCCGGCTTCGAAGATGGAACCAAAAATAGCCGGATTGACATTCCCCCCAATGGTATTTGGCGGCATCGCCAAAGCATTGGAGTTCGTACTCCGACAGTTCGAGAGCAAAAACTTCCTGAAATATCCCACCATTGAAATACTCCACGTCTTGGTATCGCCCGGCTGGAGTTCGACCACGGGTGTTCATTTCACGAAAAAGACCACCAAGTAAATCGTAGGATGCGGCCTTTTTGTCCAAACATTCTTGGATGAGACGAGAAAGCAAATCGTTGGGTAACAATTCGGCATCCTCAGAAAACATGGCCACGACGCATTGCAGGCAAAAGCGCAGAGATTCTGTTTTTGGCAATCGGCGATTCAGCATGGATGTGTAAGCCCCTGCTATGTGGAACGCGACTTTTCTGGTCACGTCTTCTCGGTTGAGTGCAAAGACAGGTTTTTCAGGCACTGGCATCAAAAACCCAAAGGCTTCAGAATGTTCGGCCAGTTGGTCGATCGTCACCCGGTCAAGCGGCTCATATATGTTCACGTCGAAGTCGTAAATCCAGAACTCGTCAAAGTTGCAGAGCATGACGTAGCGCGGGCGGTTGGGTACGAGTTGCTGCCAGTAACTGAAAGCCTGCTGGTAGTGCAGTTCGAGTTTTTTCGCCAGCCTTTTTCATCTCGATTAACACTCGTGGTTTCCACACGAGGTCGGCAAAAGAGGTTGACTTGCGGGATTCGCTTTTAATACGGAATTCGCAGGTCGCGCCCGCGCCTTTCAGCCCTTCTGGAAACCCAAAGGCAGTGAACAGGCGGTCGAGAAAAATCTGGGCTTCGCCTTTTTCATCGCCGTTAAGATGTTGTCGGCAGTAGCGCGTGAAGTCAGTCAGGGATTGTTGGAGAGACATTGGTTAAGGTTTTTCAATTTTGGGAGGCAAGATAAGTGTCTCAAAAGATATTGAGATATTAGGATATTGGGTCAATATCTTGACAACCCAATATCATAATCTCCCAATATCTCTATATCCTTGCAACATCATGGCTCAAATGAATTGGGTTTTTCTCGACGATTTTGGAGGTCGCCACCGTGTGGGGTTGTACCACGGCGATCGGACTGGCCATGTGATGGTTCATTGCAACATGCGCGTGGTACAAATTGATTTTTCGGTGAAAGACAGCAAGATGTACTCGTTTTTTATCGAAGATGAACTTTGCGAACTCATCCTGGAAAAGAAAGACGGCGTGTTCGGCTATGAATTCCGGGTAAACAAAAAAGCGGACACGCCGCGAAACCGCGTTCGTCGGGTGAAAGATGGTCAGAATCGCAAGTACCTGGCAATGATGGTAGGCGGAATCGTGTTGGTGCTGGCCATTGCGGTCTTCAGCCTCCAATCGTTTGGGCAAAGACAGGAGGCCAAACGCATGGCAGCCACGGGTATAGTCAGCAAATACAGCAAGGAAAATATGAAACGCCTTGTTGCAGATGGCAAGCGCACCGTAGCGCGACTACATCTTGTACAAGGCGAAAAACCGGGCGAACAAAAAATCACTTATGCGCTTTTGGCGGTTGACAGCCTCATGGAACAGGGCGATTTTGCCCCTGAAAACAGGAACCCCTTGCTGTTGCCCAACGGTTTCCCATTCAGCGAAGGCGACGAGTTTGATGCCATCTACTTGCCCAGTGATCCGCAGATACATCGGGTAGATTTTTTCCAGCCAACTCGAAGTACCACAACGACTTATCTGCGTCTGGCTACCCAGGCAGAGCAAAAAAACAACCCTGCCGTTTCCCCTGAAAAAAACATTTGCCGTGTGCTCACCTCAGCCGAAAAAATGGGCTGGACCAGCCTCGCTCATTTTATTTTTCAGGAAAAAACGCCCAAGGAAAATGTCCGCCATAACCGCGATTCATACGCCCGATTGTTGCGTGACCCGGAACTTGCAAAGGAAATTCGGGCTGGATGCTGGGACAAGTAGATTGATTTACGATTTACGATTTACGATTTACGATTTACGATTTACGATTATTTCGATTCGAAAAAGGCATGATTCAACCCTTCTTCGAATCGAAATAATCGTAAATCGTAAATCGTAAATCGTAAATCGTAAATCGCAAATCGTAAATCGTAAATTACTTTGTCTTCAAACTTTCCAAAAGTTCCTCCACCAACATAGTGTCTTCTCCTTCCGCTTTGGCGAGTTGCAGCGAACGTTCAGCGGCTTTTCTTGCTGCTTTTTTCTTGCCCATTTTAGCCCAAACTTTGGCGCGGGTGTATTGATAATACGACGTTTCCTGCAAAGAAATGGCCTTTTCAACCCATCCAAGCGCGGTTTGCAGTTGAGCAGGTTCGCTCAGTTCCTCCGCAAAAATCGAGGCCATTTCGTTGAGTTCATCGGGGTCGTCGGAAGGATAGCGTGTGTAGTGGTCAATGGCAGTGCTGGCGAAATTCACCCGGTCATTACGCTGATGATAATAGTCTAGTCGATAGCGGGAGGCCAATGCTTCAGCACCTTCTGGATAGACCGTCCCATAAAGGCGCTGCACCTCGCCGAGTTGCAATTCTGGGTGACTTTGCAGGTAGCCCTCGAACACGCTTTCGATTTTAACTTTCAGCTCCCGTTTGCCAAATTTTTCTTCAAACGCGGGGCGGTTTCTTAGCAAAAATTGAAAGCCCTTGGAATACGGATCGTCAATGTGCCGCATCAGCAAGTCCATGTTTTCAGTCGTTCCCAAATCCTCTTCTGTTTTTAAAAAATCGTTGGCGATGCGGCCCGCGTCAGGGTCGTAAGCTGCGGTTTTGGCTTCCAGGTATTTCAATAAAAACTCTCTGCGGCGATTGCCAGAAGCATATTGCTTTTCGAGTGCGGCAAGATTGCGGGCGGGATCAAGTGCGGTGTTGCCCAATGCAATCAATTCCTCCGGACTATGAAACCCTGCCGAGCGGTGCTGCACTGTGCCAGAATCATCTAAAAAAAGCAGTGTGGGATAGACCCAGATTTTGTAACGGCTGGAAATTTCAACGCCCTCGCCCTGCTCCATGTCCATTTTAATACTCACAAAATACTCGTTGAAAAATGTCCCGACCGCAGTGTCGGGAAATACCTCCTTCGCCATCATTTTGCAGGGACCGCACCAGCTGGTCACCGCATCCAGAAAGACGAGTTTTCCTTCGGATTTGGCTTTAGCGAGGGTTTCAGGCCATGTACCGTGCTCGAATTGAATGCCTTGGGCGGCAGTGGTGAGTGGCAGCAGCAGCAGCAGCAGTTTTACCCGCCAAAGCCTTCCTGCCCGCCGAGTCTTGGCAGGCGGGGGCGAAGGAGGGAACAGTTTTACCCGCCGAAACCCAGTCTGAGGCAGGAGGCAGTTGGCCGTTGGGTAGGCAAATGGGGCAATTCTAATCATAAGGGGAATTTTTAATGGCTCTTGTTCAGAGAACGCGGGTTGTCTCAAAAGTTCAGATTGAAAATCTATGCGGAATTTTATTTTTGATTTCCCGAAATCCTATAAGGTTTTTAAAACCTTATAGGATTCAATTGCCAGAAACGCGAAATATCATGTCATGAATAAATTGCGAAATACTTTTTTACACAACAGTCCAGATTTTAGCAAACATTCGAGTGCAAAATTACGGCATTTTAGAACGCCCTTTCACACACTTGCAGGAAGTGAGTGCTGCGGTTCAACGTGGCGGCAAAATTACAGCATTTTAGAACGCCCTTTCACACACCCACTACAGTGCTCCGCCGCTCTAGCAATTCCAATCCGATGCCTTGCCCACGAAATTTTTCCCCGACATATACGCTCTCCCCGGCCACACCTGCGTACACGCGGTTTGGATTGTTGAGACACATTTTATTGTCATTAAAAAACTTTTTGTTGCAAAAGTAGCAAATTGTTACCTTCGCCCCAAACAAAACCCACCATGGCACGACGCAAATCCTCCTCCAACTCCGACGGCTTTCTTTTTAAAACAGGCATTTTCGCCGCACTAGCTGGCCTGGCTTTTTTCTTGTTCAATCAATTCGGAGGCAAAAAATCCGGCCAGCCAATTGATGAAAAACCACCTATTGAAATTTCAAACGGGCGTCCAAAATCGGAAGTCGGAACTCCGCAGTCGCCCGCCGAGAGCCAGGTATCAGAAGAAATCTTTCCTGCTTCCCCCGCTGAAGTAGTGCGCCACACTTGGTTTGCCCTCGGCTACTCTGAAGACCACGAACAGGCCGAATGGGTGGCCTACGAACTCACCCGTGATCGTCTTGACCAAAAATGGGCCGAGCGCCCCAACACTTTCCGGCCCGACCCGGAAGTGCGCACCGAGAGTGCTACCCCCCGCGATTACAGTTCAAGCGGCTACGACAAGGGCCATCTCTGCCCAGCCGCCGATATGGCCTTTGATGCTGCTGCCATTGACGAGACGTTTTTTATGAGCAATATGAGTCCGCAAGTGCCTGCGTTCAACATGGGCATTTGGCGCGAATTGGAGGAACTAACCCGAGATTGGGCGCGACGTTTCAATCATCTGTATGTAGTGACGGGGCCGGTGCTCACGCAGCCCGGCCAAGGTCAAATCGGCTTTAGCAAAGTGACCGTTCCGGCGGCTTATTACAAGGTTTTGCTCGCGCCGGAACAGCAGCGCGCCATTGCGTTTATCCTTCCCAACACCTTGATTACGAAGCCTGTAATGGATTTTGCCTGTTCCATTGACCAAGTGGAAAAAAGTACAGAGATTGATTTTTTTCCACAATTGCTGAAAGGTTTGGACGAGGAATTGGAAGGCTCGTTGGACAAAGATGCCTGGCCAATTGACCGTAAACGATATGAGGAGCGGGTGAAAGTGTGGAATGTGAGGAGGTAGGCGCGCAACCAAAACTTGACACAGATTTTTGAATCTTCCCGATTCACCCGACCGCTTACCTTTGCCTACCTTATTCAGCAAACCCACCATGCTAAAAAATACCCTCCTACCCTTCGCGGCCTTATGCTTCTGCCTACTGCTATTGGCTTGCGACAGCTACACCGCTGTGCCAAAACCACGCGCTTACCCGCGCGTCGTTTATCCCGAAAAGGCGTACAAGGCTTTTGAAGCGGGTTATTGCAACTTCACGTTTGACCAGCCTGTTTACGCAAAAATCGAGCAAGACACTGCATATTTTGACGAAAAGCCCAAGGACGAATGTTGGTTCAACATTGTAGTGCCGGAACTAAATGCCAAGATTTATTGCAGTTATTACCCCATTCATTCACGGGCTGATTTTGATAAATTCGTATCCGACGCATTCGAGATGACAAACAAACACACCGTGAAGGCGACTTACATTGACGAGCAGCCGGTGCATCGCCCAGCCGATCATGTACATGGCGTAATCTTCAATGTGGAAGGTCCGGCGGCATCCTCCTATCAGTTTTTTCTGACGGATTCGACCAAGCATTTTGTGCGCGGCTCGCTGTATTTCAACACAGTAGCACAGCCCGATTCTTTGGCACCGGTAGTAGCATATATGCGGAAAGATTTGAACCGAATGGTGGAGACGTTGAAATGGAGATGAGTTTGAATAGCCCGAGAACGCAAGATTATCAAACCCTTCAAACTTATCAAGGCCCATCAAACTCAAATCTTCTCGCCCAACATTTTTTCAATGTACTCTGGCTTGAGGTTCACCCCCATAATCACCCCCTCAGCACTGATCAAAAATGAAGTGGGAATGGAGTGGACATTGAATTGCTGCGCCCTTTCGCCATTTAAGTCGGCTGATTCCATGCTGTGGTATTTCCACACAAGCCCGTCTTGTTTAATGGCCCGTTGCCAGGCCTGAGGATTTTGTTCCATGCCAATGCTGAAAATCTCGAAACCTTGATCGTGATACTTTTGGTAGATTTCCACCAATTCGGGGTTTTCCTTGCGGCATGGGCTGCACCAACTCCCCCAGAATTGGAGCAGCACATATTTTCCACGCAAATCAGAGAGTTTTACGCGTTCACCGGTCAAAAGCCCCACTTCAAAATCAGGTACTTTTTCTCCCGCAACAAAACGCGGCTGACGGTATTTGTAAAAGACAAAGGCAACTAAAGCGAAGAGGGCGATTAAGATAAGCGTACGGGAATTTTTCATAAATGAACTTTCTCTACTTAAACAGTTTGTGCCGATAAAATGATTTCGGCACAAAAGTAGGTATCCTTCTATTGCGCCTTGCACTTGCCTATTATTATCCCAAAAAAACACCCCGCGAGCGGCAAGCGCAGGCGGGGTGTTGGAATTTGCTCAAGGGGAGCCTATTTATTACTTGTCACTGACAATGTACGAGCGCTCCTTGATGAACGGTGACACAAACATGAAGATAATGGCGGTTGCAAAACAGATGCCTGTGAATAGCCAGAAGAAACCCGCACCATGGAATTGGGCAAAAAAGCCACCGTTCTTGATGTTGGTCTGGATGACCGAAACCAAGACGTTGCCCAAAGTGACGCTCAACAGGAAGCAAGCCATAATGGTTGATTTCATGGATGGCGGCGACTGGGTGTACGCATATTCAAGACAAGTGATTGAAATTAAAATTTCTCCAGCCGTGAGAACCATGAATGCCATAATCTGCCAGCTGATGTTGGGCGTTTGGCCCGCATCAATCCAACCTTGCACAATAGCAACGATGACGAAAGATAGCGCCGTGAGCACCAAACCAGCGCCAATTTTGCGGAGAGGCGTAACGGTGAGGCCCATTTTGTTGAATGCCGGATAAATCACAAAAGAGAATAAGGGAATGAACGCGAGGATAAATGCAGCGTTCACGAACGAAATCTGTTCTGCCTCCCACTTGATGCCTAACCAGTTCAGGTCCATCTTGCTCGCCTGCACCACCCATTCGGATTGGCTTTGATCCCACAAGGCCCAGAACACAGGCACAAACGCAAAAACCGACAATACCCGCCACACCGATTTGATGCCTTCGATGGTCTCGTCGCCATACTCTTTTGCTGCTGCGGCAAAACCGCCATTGGTAAGGGCGTAAAGGTTGATTCCCACAAAGTTGCCTGGCTTGGCAAACCACTGTTTTTTGAAAATAAAGGCCAACGCGAGAATCAGTAACAGCCACGCACCCAGTACCGGGCCAACCCCTGTGTGTTTGATTTTATCAAAATAGATATAGCTCGCCAACAACGCCAAGAATGCCGTAGCAAGAATAACCATTCGGTTACTGTCGAATTTTGGCGGTGGGATACGACGGTACTTGTTGCGGCCAAGCCAGAAGAAAAATACGGCTACGGCCATAGCAATAGCCGGAACGCCAAAAGCGACCGCTGGACCGTAGTGCGTTTTCAGGTACGGGATGAGCAGGATGGAAAGCACTGAACCAGCATTGATCGAGAAATAAAACGCATCGAATGCCTTGGAAATCATGTGCGAGTTGCTTGAGTCGAACTGGTCGCCGACGTTGGCCGAAACACATGGCTTGATGCCACCCGCTCCAATCGCAATAAGCATTAGGGATGTGGTGAACATCACTTCGCTGTCTACCGAAAGCGCTACCATGATACTGCCTGTCATATACACCATTGAGAGCCACAGGATGGTCTTGTACTTGCCCCAAAACCAGTCGGCCACCATGCCGCCGAAAATGGGAAGCAGATACACCATGGCTACAAAATCGTGGGTTTTGGCGTTGGCGGTGGCTTCAGCCACTTGTACTATAGCCGGGTCGGTAGAGCCTGTCGGGTTATAAAACTGTGCCACCAAGAAAGTGGTGAGAATGGCTCGGAGGCCATAGTAGTTGAAGCGTTCTGCCGCCTCGTTTCCGATGATGTATGGGATACTGGAAGGGAATTTCCCTTTGGGTTTAGTTGTGTCGGTGTTCTCTGCCATAAGTTTCGTGCGTAGGTGAAAAGTGTTTATTGCATTCGATTGTACAGGGCAAATGTGCGAAATTTTTTCTCCTGCAAGCATTTTCCCTTTTTTGGCAATAAAAAAACCTCGTTTTTCAGACCTTTGGCAAACAAACGCTTTCTAATGACACGTCTTGCCACCCTTTTCCTTGCAGTTTGTACGCTTTTGGCTGCCTGCAGCCAAGAACCACCCAAAGAGGCCATTGCCAACGCCGCTGAAACCGCCCTCTGGGCAAAATACAAAACCGAAGCTTGGAAAAACCACGGCTGCGAACTCCTCACCGATGCCGAGGTGGAAACCCTGTTCGCCTTCAATGGCAAAGCGGCCACGCTCAATGCCCGGCCGCTGCCCAACCAGGCTTTTTGCCTACGAACCTGGAACAAACCCGACTGGAAAGAACGCGAAACGAACAATGAAAAGGAGGGTGCAGCCTGGCTCAATCCTCAAAACCGCCTTGTGGTGCAACTCTTTGACTACACTTCGGAAGAACATGCCAGGCAACAAATCGAAAACCTCCGCCGCGACCGCCGAAGTACCTACGAAGAAGACGTGCCCGGCCTCGGCGACGACGCGCTGTGGAGCACAAATACCGTCACGCTCCTCGTCCGCAAAGGCCAATTTGTGGTCAACATCGCCTTAGAAGTCAGCGATGTTCCCCACGACAACCTTGTCAAAGCCAAAGAAGCGGCCGCATTGGCTTTAAAAAAATTGTAACAACCCAATTCACCACTCACCACTCCACCAATCACCAATCACCAGTCACCACTCCACCAATCACCAAAATGACCGCCGCCCTCTACTCGGACCTCGTAGCCGCCAAGCAACGCAAGGAAAAACGACTCGCCATTCTTTTCGACCCCGATAAGCTTCGACTCGAAAAAATGGAGCGGGCACTCGAATTGGCCGTCGAATGTGGTGTGGATTATTTTTTCATCGGAGGAAGCCTGGTAGTCAATTCAATGCTTGACCCCTTGCTTGCCAGCATTCGCG
The DNA here is from genome assembly GCA_964589365.1 of uncultured Saprospiraceae bacterium. GTDB lineage: Bacteria > Bacteroidota > Bacteroidia > Chitinophagales > Saprospiraceae > M3007. The sequence continues at coordinate 25,089 of CAZPTQ010000017.1, read as the reverse complement.
AGCGATGCAAAATCCCGCTCATTTTATTTCCTGGCAGTTCATTCCAACTCAGTTACCGCGCCGACGGCATCCTGCTGCTTTCGCTCATTAGTGGCCGCAATCCGGAACTTCTCATCGGGCAACATGTGGTGGCCGCTCCATACCTCAAAATGTCGCCGCTCGAAATTATTTCCACTGGCTACATCCTTGTAGATGGAGGTGTGCAGAGCTCCGTGCAGTATATGTCAAATACCTCCCCCATTCCGAGAGACAAAGATGACATTGCCATTTGCACTGCACTTGCAGGCGAAATGTTGGGATTGAAAACCATTTATTTGGAAGCCGGCTCCGGAGCATTGAACCCCATTTCAGAAAGCATGATTGAAGCCGTGGCGGGCACGCTCACTGTCCCGCTCATCGTTGGCGGTGGAATCCGAACGCCTGAAAAAGCAGCTGCCAATTTTCGCGCCGGCGCGGATATAATCGTAGTCGGGAATGCAATTGAAAATGACCCGGGGCTGATTCGGGAATTGGTGGCTGCGCGATAAATGTAGTCAAGTTTTCTGGTGCTTTTTCTTAGCCGCTGGGAAGAGAATGTTGTTCAAAATCAATCGAAATCCAGGTGAATTAGGATGCAGCGCAAGGTCGGTCGGAGGGTCGCCCACATAGTGGCGGTAATCTTCCGGGTCGTGACCACCATAGAAAGTGAAGAAGCCTTTCCCGTACGCATCATGAATATAACGGGCTTCGTTGGCGGGCTTGTTATCGCCCATGATGAGCACGCTGGGTTTGATGAATTTTTTGTTGAATGCTGTTGCCTGGCCCATAAAACCTTTTACTGTTCGGGTGTGGCATTGGGTCAGCATGGTTGGCACCGGGTCCCATTTGGCCGAGAAGTCGAAGAGCGTAATATAGTCTTGCTCTGGCGACACGCGGCGCCCGGTCACCTCACTGTTGTCAATGGTCGAGTGCTCATAAATACTGGGGTCGGTGAGCACCTGAAAATTTTGAAAAGCAAAGGTTTTTGAAAAGTCGAGTTTGCTCTGGAAGTTGGGGTCGGTAGCATCCCCATCGAATGGGAAAGCGCAGATGTCGGTGCCTTCTGCGGCCAGTGCTATGTCGTAAGTATCTGTGGCAGAGCACATGGCAAACATAAACCCTCCGCCTATCACGTACTCTTTTATCTTTTTCGCCACAGCCAGTTTTAGTTCGCTCACTTTGTCAAAGCCATTTTGTCGGGCCAACGATTCCATCATCTGGACATGTTGCCGATACCAGGGTTGGCCGCTGTTGCTGGCATAAAATTTTCCGTACATCCCCGTAAAGTCTTCGTGGTGCAGGTGTAACCAATCGTACTCCGCCAGTTTCCCTTGCATTACCTCATTGTCGTACACAACGTCGTAGGGGATTTCGGCGTAAGTAAGCACCAAAGTCACAGCATCGTCCCAAGGCTGTATCATCTCGCCTTTTTCATCCTTGTCTGGAGAATAAACAGCGATTTTAGGTGCTTTTTCCAACTTTATCACATCCTGATTTACCTCTGGATTTAGGATTTCGTTCTGCAAATTGGCAAACTGTCCATCCGCGATCACCTCGTAACTCACGTCGCGGGTTTTGCATTCTTTCTCGAAGGCGGGCGTGTACACGAAGGCGAAACTCCCGCCCCGATAATTCAAAAGCCACCAAGCTTCCACCCCTTGCGAGAGTATCCAATAGGTAATGCCATAGGCTTTTAGGTGATTGCGCTGGCCTTTTTCGTCCATTGGCAGCAGAATGACTGAAGCCCGAAGTTGCGAAAAAGCGCACATGAAAAGTGCGAGCGCGATGAGTAGCTTGCGCATGGTATTATTTGTTTTTGTTGTCAAGGTCGAGCGCATAGAACGCTAATGCTTCACAGTTAGTTTTGGCGTTTTCATTTCACCAGCGTCACCGTCCCTTTTTATCTGCTTCGGCCTTCCTGTAAGCCGAAACTTGATGGGCATCACTTTATAACTTTATCACTTCATGACTACCGTACAGGAGTCCATTCATCCAAATAAGATTTCCGCCCCAGCAGCATCCAAAGTCCTTCCCGAAGGTAGATCATCGTGAGCCGCATATACCCGTATTGCCGGAATCTGCGCGGCGAGTGGTGTATCCGCAATTTCGACAGGTATGCAATCCGGCCAACACCCTGCAAGCGATAAAAAAGGTTGCAGTCTTCCCCAGCAGTCAGGTGTTCTTTGTAGCCCCCAATTTTCTCAAATGCCAATCGGCGTACCAATTGGCATTCGCCTTTGGCCAAAGGTGCTTTGAAAAATAACGAGCATCGAATGATCGTATTCATCAAGATGTGATAAATGCGATCGGACGTGCGAGCTTCCTCAGGGTACACCCAAATTGGCACAGTAGCACCCACCAGTAATGGGTCTTTTTCAAAATAGGCAAAAACCTTACCGAAAAAATATTCCTTGTCGGGAATACGAACATCCGCGTCAATGCGAAAAAGGAGCGGCGCTTTGGCTTGCGCAGCGCCGAGGTTGCAGCCGATTGCAATGTTTTGTTTGCCGGGGCCACCTTGCACAAGTTTGACGCGCTGGCCTGAAAGTTCGGCAAAATGTTGCACAATCTCCACTGTTCCATCACTGCTGTTCGCGTCGGAAACGATGATTTCCAGGTCGTATTTTTCCCAAAACGGTTCGAATTGGGCAAGGGTAGTGCCGATATAATTGGCCTCGTTGCGCGTCGGGATGAATATGCTGAGTCGGGGAGTGTTCATCTTTTAGAGATATTTGGATATTAAGATATTCGGATAATGAAGCCATTTCTCAATATCCAAATTTCTCAATATCCCTTTGTCAGTCGTTCAGTTTCAGGTCGAATTTTTTTATCAAGTCCTCTACCAAGGGGTTGGTTTCCTTCATTTTATCCAACTTTTCCTTGGTGCTGAGCGGGCGTATGGTTCGGGCAGCCTGTGCTTGTTCGGCAATTTTCTGCTCGTCCAACAACACTTCGATTTTTAGTGCGGTATCGTGTAAGCGCTTACGCAGCGTTTCAAGTATCCGTGGCACTTCGGCCTTCACGTTGTTTTGGTCAATGGTGGTGCCAACAAGCGCGGTGAGCGTCTTCCCCTCCAGGCGCAAATCCGCATTGCTGAGGGCCATGCGCGACAGATTGGAGTTGAGCAATGCAGCGTAAGCCTGCCATTCTGTGCGGATATTTTCAAGCGAAAGGCGGCTCTCGAGACCGGCCCGATGGTTTTCTTCCTCTTCTACCAATTGGTCAAAAGCATCCAGACGCATCGGGATGGCTTCTGCCTTCATTCGCCCCTGCCTCAAGCCTTGCGAAATATCAGCCAGCGCATCGCCGGATAGGGGCTGGGCGTTGCCGCTTATGGGAGGTGTTGGACTTTGGGCGTTGGACGTAGGAGGGCGTTCCGACTCGGAAACTTTGCTGACAGCGCTGGGCATTGCATAATTGCCATTACCGTTGGGAGAATTTCCGTTGCCGTTTTGTGTGGACGATCTGAAGTTCTCCGCTAAGGTCTGGTCAAGAGTTTTTTTTTCCAAATCCGCGCCTTTCACAGCCCTCCCGATGTGGCACATTTTGAGCAAGGCCATTTCAACGTGGAGGCGTTTGTATCGCGCCATCTTGAAGTTAATGTCGCAGTCGTTGCAAAGGTTGAGTGCCGTGAGCAGGAAAGACGCCGGGGTGATGGCGGCCTGCGTACGATAGCGTTCGCGCAAGCTTTCACCCACTTCAAGGAGGCCAAGCGTGGCTTTGTCTTTGCAAACCAACACATTGCGCAAATGTTCTGCAAGGCCAAGCACGAACACTTCAGGATCAAAACCTTTGCGGAGAATCTCATCAAACTGGTTCATCAGTGAAGCCGAGTCTTCGGTCAAAAGCGCGTCGGTGATCTTGAAATAATAGTCGTAATCGAGCACATTGAGGTTTTCGATTACAGCCTCATAGGTGATTTTTTTGCCTGCGCCACTTGTGATACGGTCAAAAATGGACAGCGCGTCTCGCATGGCGCCATCGGCTTTTTGGGCGATAATGTGCAGCGCGTCTCCCTCCGCTTCGATGCCTTCCTTTTGGCAAATATCCTGCAGCTGCAACACCATATCGGCCACCGTGATGCGGCGGAAATCAAAAATCTGGCAGCGCGAAAGGATGGTCGGGATGATTTTGTGTTTCTCCGTGGTCGCCAAAATGAAGATGGCGTAGGGAGGCGGCTCTTCCAGGGTTTTCAAAAAAGCATTGAAAGCCTGATTGGAGAGCATGTGCACTTCGTCAATGATGAACACCTTGTACTTGCCCTGCTGTGGCTGAAAACGCACCTGCTCGGTGAGGGCACGAATATGCTCCACGGAGTTGTTGGAGGCCGCATCCAATTCTATGATGTTGAATGAGGCGCTGTCATTGAAAGATTTGCAGGAACTACACGCATTGCAAGCCTCGTATTCGGGCGTACGGTTTTCGCAATTGAGAATTTTTGCGAGGATACGGGCGCAGGTGGTCTTGCCCACTCCCCGAGGTCCGGTAAAGAGAAAAGCGTGTGCGACATGATCGCTGGCGAGCGCATTTTTGAGCGTACCAGCCACATGGCTTTGCCCCACCACGTCTTGGAAACGCTGCGGACGGTATTTGCGCGCGGATACGATAAAGTTGCTCATAGTATGCCTTTCCTCTTGGGTCGTAAAGGTAAATCGAATGGGTAAAGGCGAGGGATGAAGTTTTCCACAAAACGCAGGGATTATTGGGGTGTATCTGCCAAGGCCTCGGATTCTAAATTCGAATCTACATAAGCCAATATCATTGCAAGTAACCCAGCACGTTCTGTGGCAGACAATCTTGGGTAAAACTTTTTGAAGGCTTTCACAAAAGCCTCTCTATCAGCATTCAGCACTCCATTTTCAGCAAGAAGTGCGATTATCTCTTTGGGGGTAGGAATGTGGGTAGTTGTCATTTTTTAAGCCATTTAAGTTGGTCCATTTTTTTCTTGAAGTTCGCGGCGGAGTTGGTTGACCCTATCTAGAATCGAGTCCACCATCATCATAATTTCTTTCTCGGAAGTGCCCAATTCCCGCTCCTTCTCGATAATAATAGGGATGACTTTCAGCAAGTTCTCTAATAGGTTCTGTTTGATGCTTCGCTGTTTGTTTGTCATAGGTTTTCATTTGTTTGAGACAAAAATAAGCATTTTACCAAACAATTGCAACCACGACAAATCTCAAGTTTTACCCCTCCAACGAATCCAAAAAATACTGAATTTTCTCTTTCAACATCGCGTCCTTTTCGGTCAGCTCCTTCTTCGCAAATTCAGCAGCACTGCGGGCTTTGGCCATTTTTCCCTGAAGTTTGTACACCCCTGCCAGCGTCATCCAATATTCAGCGAGACCACCATTCTCAGCAGCAGATTTGGCCCATTTTTCGGCTTGATTCTGCACGTTTTTGTCTTCCGGGAAAGCGCGTACCAGCATCACCACTAGGTCGTGGAGTTTGGCGGCATTGTTTTTAACCTCGGTTTTTTGATACGCCTTGGCCGTTTTTAGAAACAACCCTGCGTCTTTAACTGCCTTGGAGTAGTTCATATCAGCCTCATAGGCAAAGGCTGCTGCGCGCGAAGGATTGCCGGCTTTCATTTTGCCCTTGGCCTCATCAAGCAGTGTTTTGTTTTTGAATTCAATGGCTTTTGCCACGGTGTTTTTGCAGGCTTTTTCAACGCGGGCATTCACGGCATCTTCACTGGTGACTGCCACGATTTTTGCGCGGTTTTTTACCAGCAAGTCAAACACGCGGCTGTCTGCATCCACCGCTCCTTCGAGGATAAATTTGAGGTTGAATTCCGTAGTCAGGTCCTGCTGCGTATTCAAGTATTCGTTCGTGATTTTCAAGGAAGGTTTGCCCGCTGCATTGAGCGAACGAACATAATCAAAAAGCATCTTTGGGTCGCGGTCCCCCTCCGCGTACTTTTTCTCGTAGTCCACCGATTTATCATTTTTACCCAAGGCTTTTCTGCCTGTTTCAAGGAGTTGATCCACGTTTTTACCGCCTACTTCTTTCAGCACGATTTTTCCGGTTCCGTCCAAAAACATCAGCGTCGGGTACGAATTTACAGGGTATTTCCCGGCGAATTCAGCATTCTCCGGTTTTTCCATGTCAATTTTCAAATTGATAAAATTGGCGTTGAAAAACTCACCCGCCTTTGGGTCGGGGAAGGTTTGGGCAGCCATTCGCTTGCAAGGGCCACACCACGCGGCGTAGGCATCCACAAAAATCAGCTTTTCCTCTGATTTTGCTTTTTCGAGGGCTTCAGGCCAGGTGCCGTGGAAGAACTCGATGCCTTGAGCGGTGAGAGTAAGGGAAAATGTGAGGGCGAGCAGCGTGCAGAGTATGCTTTTCATGCTTATTTAGTTTGGATGTTAGGCTCAGGCTGCAAAAGTACGTCTCCGTAGGCAAAAATGAAGGATATTCTCCAAAGATAAGGAGATACTCAAGATTCTTATAAGTGAACAAAAGGGGCGAACGGGTGTCATCTCAGAACAGCAAGCCGCCGCTTTACAAAAAGAGAATAAGTTCGCATTACTTGCCCTAATTTTGTTCCCACAACTCAGACAATTATGAGCGATTTTAGAAACATCATCACCATCGAGCCGGGCAAGCGCAGTGGCCAACCGTGCATCCGCGGGATGCGCATCACGGTCTATGACGTGCTTAGTTATCTTGCTGCAGGTATGAGCATTTCGGAAATCTTAGACGATTTCCCAAAACTGACCGAGGCCGATATTATGGCTGTGCTGGCTTACGCGGCAGAGGCGGAGAAGACCAAACTTGTTGTCCCCCAAGCAGTTGCTGCCTGATGTTTTTATTGGATAACAACCTTTCGCCGAAAATTGCTCGGAGCATTGAGCATCTGTTCCCCGGATGTATTCATGTTGATTCAGCCGGTTTGGACGATTCGGGCGACCCCGAAGTTTGGGATTTTGCTCGCCAAAACAATCTGCATATCCTTCCCAAAGACGCGGATTTTTCCAAGATAATTACTTTTAGAGGCTTCCCTCCCAAAGTCGTTTGGCTGAAATGCGGAAACGTTACCACGAAAGAGATTGTAGAAAAAGTGCTTGATAATGAAGCAAGTATCCTCAATTTTCTGCCTCACCCCACCGCAGGGATACTTGAAATTTACTGAACACCCCTTACCGCGCATACGCAGCCAGCCATTTGCATTCCTTTATTGCTTCACGATTTTAAGCTGCTGCACAGATTCGTTTTGCTGCACAGATACGAAGTAAAAACCGGGGGCGAGGCTGGAAATATCAATCGTCTCCTGGGTATTCGAAAGCCAAGCTCCTTTTTGCAGGAAAACCATTTTGCCGCTTACGTCAGCGATGGTTATAACCCCATAGCCTTCAAGGCCGATGACGTGGAGTTGGTCCGCTGCGGGGTTGGGGAAGATTTTCACCTCATTTGCTCTCCCTCCCTGCAGCACTACCCCTACCCCACTAATTGAATCACAGGGTACCCCCGCTGCACCTAGCCGAAAAAACGGATAATTAGGCAGACTGGTATAGTTGAAAGTAGGTATCGGCACCCCGTGCTGTGCAAAGTCACAGGCGAGCCCTGCACTATCAGGAGCATTGATAACATGGAGGTGTCGGTGACTGGAGGTGCCTGCGATGTAAATCTTATTGTCGGGCGCGAGGTAGGAAAGATAGAACACCCCGTAGTCCGGGAAGGGCTGCCCATCGTAGGTGTCTATCAGGATTTTGCTTGCATCTAAGTCCGGGCTTTCCAAGTCAAGGTGCCATAGTCGTGTGGTGGTGGTAGCGTACACATAGCGTGAGTTGGCTGAAATAGCTACTCCTCCGGTATTGTAGGGGATGTCGTTTGGAAAGTCTGCTGTACGCTCATTGGAGAGCAATCCGCTACATCGGTCAAAGTCAAAAACGTGCAGGTCGTAGTGCCAGTTCATGCGGGCGTAAGTGGCACCATCGGGAGAAAAGACGGCTTGGCCAATCCAGTCTTTATTCATAAGCCATGGTTGCCCGGCACATTGTTTGAACATCATGTGAGGCCCGGTAGGGTTGAGTTTTATTGTGTAGTAGCAATTGCTGCCAGCTTCAGGAGTCAATACCCACCAATCACGCCCGTTGGCATGGCGCACCGCTTGAAGGTAACCGCTTGCCAAGGTATCTTGCACGATGATGTTGTGCTTTTCCACTACTGCCCCCTGCCCGTTGTTGAGCCGCATATCTATCCTGGCCCAATAAAGTTTGAGCGGCTTCAAGTCATTCGCAATAGGTACCGAGCCAAATCCATAATAAAACAGGATGTACTGGTCAGCAGAGTCAGGCCAAGGGAGCGCAAGAATGCTTTGTTGGCCTATGCCGCCTCCTGTGCTACAATAAAGGCTGTCATATTTGTCGTTGGACATATTTTCGCCGCCTTGCATGGGCGGCCAACCGTTCCAATTCGAAACATCACATTTATCCGTAACAAATTGAAGCTCACCATCTTCATTGCAGATACCGGCATTGGCGCCATCAAAGTTGACAAACCCCACCACTGTAGCCGTTATCTTAACCGGGTCGTAATGAAAATCAAACTTGGTGTGGTAAAGAAGTGAATCACCGCTTGGAATTTCATAACCAAATAGCCAGATTGCATCCCATTTTTGCTGGGCAGAAAGTATCATTTGAGGAAAACACAGTGGAAAAGTAATGGCTGCAATGACAGAAAACCTTTTCATGTTTTTTTAAATACGCCACAAAGGGCCAAACGGTCGAAACCGCTCGGCTCTTTGTGGCTTAGGTTAATTGATCAGCGTTGGACGACAATTTTATACGTGTGCAACACACCCTTCTGGGTCTGGATGCGGCACAGGTAGATGCCATTGGGTAGCTCAGACAACGAAAGCCGGTTTTCGCCGCTTGCACACGAATACTCCCGGACGATGCTCCCGGTGAGCGCAATGAGCGAAGCATTAGCGGACTGTTCTGGAGGCAGATTTACCCAAAGAATATCTTGGGCGGGGTTGTGGGGTACAGGATGATTCCATCATCGTTCGATACTCTAAGTGTGCGCTCTTCATTTGAGATGCGCAGACTATTCCCACCACAGTCAGTAGTATCAGACGAATAGATGCCCTGTTCGCAAGTGGGCATCAGCCCACGCGCACGATAAACTGCCTGGCCGCCTTCAGCTGGGCATTGTGCCGCAATGTTGCGCAAGATATCCATTTGCGATTCGGTGAAATTCCCACCCTGCTGTAACTGGCTGGTTAGCCACAAATCGTTGACGCTCTTTTCATTTGTCTCAAAGACAACCGTTATTGCAATGGTGGCGTTCAACTGTTTGGCTTGGTTCAGTTTGGCAGCCATCCCGGCGCGGTATCCGGTCTCCAATAATCCAGACAGACTGTCCAATTGGGCCAGGGTATTGAGCAAAGCTGTCTTTTGGTTCAAATTGTAGGCAACAACAGTTCCATCCGTGCTGACAGAAAGCAGGCTATCAGCAATCAACAGTGCAGTAATGGCTGCCTTATACTGGCTTTGGTAGATTTCTGCCTATCACGATATCGTAGATAGTGATCTCGCAAGAAGGTGCTATGGAGATATTATAATCTGGTAGTTCTGGTGGTGGGCAGATTTGTACAAAACCTTGAGCAAATCCCGCCTGCCCGGAAGCCAAGAACAGGGTCACTGCCATGGCTTTAAAGAGAAGGTTAAGGACAGAACTAAACTGCCCCCCCCGCAGAGAAAGTTACAAGGTTTTGAGGAATTGATCGGGGCGAAGCAGAAATAGAGATTTTCATTTTTAAAAAAATTTGGTGAATGAATTTGGTAAGGAACGAGTGAACAATAACTTGGTACTTTCAGGTAGATTACTTTTTGCTCAGACAACTATCTTTTTGTGCGAATAGCGGGGCTCTTTTATCAAAAAGATAGGCAGTATGAGCGGAAAGGAGTCAGATGAAAGTACCAAGTTATTGTTCACTCGTTCCTAAGAGAGAATCACAAGCATCTGTTTACATAAAACGAAGGTATGAAATTCAATCAAAAAAAAGCACAAAGAAGTAAGGTTCACCGCGCATACGCCGCCAGCCATTTGCATTCCTTTACCACCGTATCGTAATACTTCGTCCTGGAATGTTTTGAAATCAAAACATCGTAGTAAACCATGTATTCTGGTGGTAAAACCGGTATGAGTTGGGAGCCAGGTCGGTACTTGCAATCTGGACTGCAAAACCATTCCTTTTGCAGGCAACGGGCGGCCATGAATGCCGTTCGGGCTTTCATTTCTTGTGTGTGTGCAGCGCGATAGGCTTTTTGGTAGTACTCCAAGGCCCGTGAAAGGTCAAGGTTCTCGCGGTTGCCATCGGGGGCGCCTTCAAGGGGGAACACCGGGCCTTGAGCAAGCCGAAGTTGGTTGCGTCCGTCGCGGTGGAAATCCCGCACTTCCCACTCATAGCCAAAATAAGAGGTATTGTACCAAAAATCGCCCAACCGAAGCCATATTTTGGATTCTATGGTGTCTCGGAGTGCTTCAGCAGCCTTGGCCTGTTGCTCAAACTGGATGAGTTGCTCCACGATTTGGAGGCGGTTGAACGCTGATTCTTTTGGGCTTTCCCGCTCAATTTGTTCCCCAAAACGATTGGCAAACGGAACAAACTGCGTCATGCGCGATTGTTCGCCGGGGGTAATCTGTCGCATCACGGCCGCTGCCGCTTCCGGCTCCCCGAGGCCCAGGAAATACACCCCTTTTGTTTCCAAAAAATAGGCTTTGATGCGATCCGGGTTGGTGTCCAGATTCATCTTCCGTTCAAGCAATATGGGGTCGTTTGTATTAGCCAATCTCAACAGATCTTCAATCACATCAAGGCGTGGATTGTATTGAATGGTGTGGGGCGGGTAAGCGGCAAACATCGCCTTGCCGGGGCGGTTGTTCTCCGCATAACCCTTTGAAAGCCACTCTTGTAAGAACGGCTCGAAGTAAGGGTTTTGGTCGAATGCCGCAAGGCTTCGCACCTTATAAGCCAGTTGATCCACCGTATCGGTAGCAGTAGTATCGAGGTTCATCACCTCGAGCAGGCAGCGCCAAATTTCGAGTTGCTGGAAGGTGTTATTGTCCTGCTGTGTGCCTGTTTTTATCTCTTTTTCGAGGCGGTCCCAGGTCTTGGCGGCGGCGTAGCGATCATTGGCGAGTAGTTCAAGGTAGCCATCCACCGCCCTCCAGGTTTTGGGTGCGGTGATTTGATTTTCGCGGATGGCACGGCGCACGAATTTTTGCAGACTGAGCAAATGTTTCACAGCGGCTTCTCGCTTGATCTTGCCCAATGCGCGACCATTTTTTTCGTCTGTGACGGGTGTGCGGAGAAATATTTTTTCCAACTCTTGCACATCGCTTACAAGCAGGAGTTCTAGTTGGGGGTTTTGCGGGTCAAGCGCATAAATCTCCTCCATGTCGGCTACGGCCCAGGTGTGCGAACCGCCAGCGCGGAGGATATAGAGCGTGCTTTTTTCCGCATCGCTGTTGCAGAGGCGGAGGGCTTTTTGCCAGTCGTCGTCGTTGCGGATTTTGAAACTCCGAAAGGCTTGGGAGCGCTTGGATGGGCAATTTCGAAAAATGAGTGAATAGCGGTAGGCGGCCTCGGGGTACTTGCCCAATTTCTGCATCGCCCCTGCCACATGACCCAGCGTCCAGTAAAAAAGAAGGCTTTTTTTCTTTCGGTCTACCTTGGGCATCAGCTCGTTGTAAAGGTCGAGGGTCATTTGCCAGGCTCCTGCATAATGCGCCAGCCTTATCAGTTGGTAGGTGTAACGCAGCCGAACAAAGGGGGATTGCGTGTCTTCAAAACGCAGTTTGCCCTCTCGAATCAAATCCATCATGACGGATATATTTCGCTGGCCGGGTTTCCATTTGTCGCCCCGTGCCACCACGTGTTCTTCGCAGCGTTTGGCAAACGTAAGGTAGCGCGTCACCTCCACACAGCCATTATAGGCCAACATATAAGCAAATTTGTTGTCTTCCAAGCGGCTGGGCAGGAGGGTTTTTCGCGTTGGGTCGCCCGCTGCTTCGTGGAGTCGGGCGAGATCGTATTCGTCTGATTCATAGACCACAGCAGCTACTTCTTCCCAGGTGGCTTTGCTGCAAAGCCGTTCGCTCCACTCCTCGCAATTTTCTTTTTTCTGAATTTCAACCGGGTTGTAATTGCGTTCGTAATAGTCGCCAAAACGCAGGAAAAACGGTGCGTAGGCCGAACTCGCGTCCACAAAATCAGCGTCGAAAAAACTGTAGCCGTAAAACGGCGCGGGCTGCGGCACACAGGGAGCGGGCTGCGGAGGCGTGAATGAGGTGAATAGGACAATTATTAATGTCCAATATCCAATGTCCAATGTCCAATGTCCAAGTGGGGACACCTGCTTGGACTTTAGACATTCTATTTTCTTACGGTTTTGCATACACTATCAAGCAGTTGTGCAGAAAAATGCGCTGATTGGGCAATGCCCAAATGGAAAAAAGCCAGGGAGGCATCGTCGGCCAGATCGAGTTTTTGGGCGAGTGTAGCGGCCTTGAAAAGCAGCTCGGGAGATGTTTCCGATACCCGCAAATGGTCGCCGGGGCGAAGGTAATGGCCGCCGAGGAATGTGCCTTCCTTCACTTCCCACAAGTGGGCGGAGAAGGGGTCTGGGGATATTTGTTCAAGGTATTTTTTACTGCGGCGCATCTCTCCAAAAGGCAAGGGCCCCGGCACGATTTTCCAAAGTTCGCCCTCTCGGAAAACCAGTCCCCAAGAAAAAAGCGGCAAAGCCAAATCCAGGGGAAGTGGGTAGTTTTTGGGGGCGCCGTCCACATATTTCAGTGCTTCATCTGGGTGAAAAATGGTATTTCGCTCGCTTTCCTCCTCTACGTCGCCTGTGTTGTAAAACATGAGCATTCCTCGATCTACGGGCGGCACGCCAGTTTGTTTGGGGAATTTGTACTGGTGCATTCGAATGGTCGCTTCCAGGCTTATGCCGGGCGGGAGTTTGTCGCGTATTTTTTTCAAAAAAAGAAAAAAAGCCTCCCGGGTAGCGGGTGTCCAGTCGCAGTCGAATAGAAAAGCGGTGGTTTTTACTAGCCCGCCTTCGCCCTGCGGGCTATGGCCTAGCCCGCCTTCGCCCTGCGGGCTATGGC
>CAZPTQ010000017.1:0-11849 GCA_964589365.1 uncultured Saprospiraceae bacterium | reverse complement strand
CCGCCTTCGCCCTGCGGGCTATGGCCTAGCCCGCCTTCGCCCTGCGGGCTATGGCGGGTAAAGGGGAGACTTTCGGCAATCTTTTTGGCGAGCCAGCCTATTTTTTCTTCCGAAATATTATGAAACACCTCGTTGGTGATAAAAACAGTGGGGATGACTTCAAGCCTTGCCAAGCCACTTGTATCAGACATTACGGTAAGGGAATAAGGCTCTATTTCACCCGTTACGGTATTGCGCCCAATGTCTAATACTTTGACGTACAGTTTTTTACAGCCCAAAGAGTCCATAAGTCCGCGTTCGGAATCGGAGATGTCCAGCGTTGTTTCCCAATAAAAAAAAGCGGGGAAAAGCAGTTTCTGTGGCGCAGGTGAACAAGCGGCAAGGGCCAAGAGCAAAAAAGCCGGGAACATCGGTTTCATGTTGCTAAGGTCGGGAAAATACGCCGACGTTTATCTCCTGTCTTGTTGGAATAGAAAAAGCATTTTGACACAAAATATTTTTTCCCAAAGTGCATTCATACTTTTGTCCGTCTTTCAAAGTTGATTGCCTGCTACGAAACCTATAAGGTTTTCAAAACCTTATAGGTTTTTCGCCCACATCACGCCCTCTCACTGCTATCACAATGGAACCTCAGCATCTAATTTCTATAAAAGCCGCTTTGCAACAAAAACGGATGCCGCTTTACCGCAAAATAATGCGCTGGAGTTGGCGAATCCTATTGAGCGGTACGGCTGTCGTGGTACTCATGTTCGTGGTTATCAGCATGATGGCCATTCCCTCCTTCCGCGAACTGGAAGATCCTTCCTCTGCGCTGGCAAGTGAAGTGCTGGGCAGCAACAACGATTTGCTGGGTCGTTATTTTGTCGAAAACCGAGTGCCGGTACCTTTTGAAGACCTTAGTCCGCACTTGGTAAGCGCGCTTATCAGCACAGAGGACATTCGTTTTAGAAATCATTGCGGCATTGATGGGCGGGCAGTAGCGCGTGTAATAATCCGTACGGTGCTGCTTAGCGACCAAAGCGGCGGCGGCGGTTCTACGGTGACACAGCAGTTGGCAAAAATGCTGTATTCCGACCGCAATTTCAAAGACCTGAACAAAATTCAAAAAACGTTCAAACTCATCTACATCAAACTGCGTGAATGGATTACGGCTGTCAAACTCGAACGGGCCTATACAAAGGAGGAAATCATTTCGATGTATTTGAACAAGGCCGAGTTTGTAAACAACGCCTTCGGGATACACGCAGCAGCGGAAGTGTATTTCAACAAAGACCAAGAATCTTTGAACATTCAAGAATCTGCGCTACTGATCGGAATGCTCAGAAATCCCTCTTATTATAATCCTAACCGCTTCCCTGAACGTGGCATAAAACGCCGTTGGGTGGTACTCTCCCAGATGAAAAAAAACAAGATGCTCACAGAAAGCCAGTACGATAGTTTGAAAGTGCTGCCCCTTGGCCTTCAATTCAAATCGGTGAACTTCACCGACGACAAGGCGCCCTACCTCTGTGATTATTTGGAGAAAATTGTGCGTGACTCCCTGCTTGAACTCCCCGAATGTCGCCGCCGCGATGGCTCCAAGTACGACATATACCGCGATGGCCTGAAAATATATACCACCATTGACCCTGTCTATCAAGCCCATGCCGAAGCGGCCATGATGGAACAAATGAAAAAACTTCAGGCCCGCTTTTTCCAGGTCTGGAAAGGCCGCGACCCTTGGGCCTACCGCACCGGCGATGCCACCGACGAAGAAATACAAGGCCGAAAGGAATCGCTCTGGAAACTTGTGCGTGAAGGAGAACGCTTCGCCACGCTATGGCCAAAATTCATGGACGCTGCGGTTGAAAAAATAAAAAATCGCAGTGATTTTGAACTCCGCCCTATAGACATGGAGCGGATGCTGAACGAAGAAAAAACGCCCGGAATCATTGGCAAGATGCTGATTGCCAAGCCAATACCCTTTGTTACAAGCGAACAAGCCACGGCCTATCGTCGGATTATGGCCAGTAAAGAATGGCCGGACGCCAAAGCACAATACCGCGCGCTCGTCGCCGCAATAAAGAAACAGTATGCCCAGCCCGTGAAGATGAAAATCTTTACCTGGAACAATCCGAAACTCGAAAAAGATACCGTCATGACTCCGATGGACAGCCTGCGCTACCACCGGATGTTTTTGCAATCGGGCATGCTTGCCGTGGATCCCACTTCTTCCGAAATCAAGGCTTGGGTAGGCGGGGTTAACTTCAAATATTTCCAGTACGACCATATCCAGACCCGGCGGCAGGTTGGCTCCACCTTTAAACCCTTCGTGTATGCCACTGCCATTGCGCAGCAAGGCATCAGCCCCTGTTTTGAAGTGTACGACAACCCAGTGACCATACCCGCCGGGTACATGAATTTCGAGCATTATACCGATTGGACTCCGAAAAACTCTACAAGGGTATATTCTGGTGCAAGGCTGAATCTGAAGGAGGCTTTGAAAAATTCGGTGAATACGGTAAGCGCGTACCTCATGAGGCAACTCGGCAGCACGGAGCCCGTGCGAGGTCTTTGCAATAAACTCGGCATAGATTCCGCCCGCCAGGAAAACGGTCGCTACATCATTTTGCCCGGATCACCGTCCATGTGCCTGGGCGCAGCCGACCTTACACCGTATGAAATGACGGGGGCCTACGCCGCTTTTGCAAACAAAGGGATGTACGGGGTGCCCTTCGTAATCAAAAGAATAGAAGATAAAAACGGCCGGGTATTATGGCGCTCCGTGCCAGAAGAACACGCTGCATTGGCGGCAAATGCCGATTGGGTAATGCTCGAAATGTTACAATATAATGTCAAGGGCGCACCTGGCATCAACACGCTGAAAAGTCAGGTGGGCGGCAAAACCGGAACCACCAACGATTATACCGATGGCTGGTTCATGGGCGTAACGCCCCGACTTGTGGTGGGTACCTGGGTTGGCGGTGAAGACCGCTGGATTCGATTCCTCAGCCTCAACGACGGACAAGGCTCACGCATGGCGCGACCCATTTTTGCTTCTTTCATCAGCCGACTGGAAAAAGACCCCAAATCAGGCTATGACTTCAATGCCCGCTTCGTACGCCCTCCCGGCGACCTAGGCATAGAAACCAATTGTGCTGCCTACGAAAGTAGTCTAGGCCCTGCAGGCGATGAGGAAGATTTCGCGCCGGATATTTACAATGATGAACTGGACAAGGACGGCGATGGCACGAGGAATCCGAAAAAGCCGGACAATAGTTTTGGAGATGAGTTGGAGGGCGGGTGAGTTTGAGGGGTTTGAGGGGTTTGAATCGCCCAAGAATCCCAACAACTCAAGCCCCTCAAACCCCTCAAACCCCAATTACCACCTCCGCCGCCCTAACGATAACACCGTAGCGGCCAAAAACAGCGAAATTATGGACAGGAAATAGACCAGGTCGCGGGTGTCAAGCACTCCTCGGCTCATGGAATCGTAGTGATAGGCGATGCCCACGGACTGTACAATATCGTCGGTTTTCCCAAAGAAAATAGGCAGTCGGCTGAGATAATCGAATGCGAGGTAACTGAAAAAACAAAGGAAGGTGGCGATCACAAAGGCCACGATTTGGTTGTTGGTGAGCGAACTGGCAAACACGCCAATGGCGGCAAAGGCTCCCGCCAAAAACAACAAGCCAATATAAGAGCCTAAGATGCCACCCGAATCGAGGTTTCCAGCAGGCGCGCCAAGTTGGTACACCGTGACGTAGTAAAGGATCGTGGGCAGCAGCGCAAAGGCGACAAGGACAAAGCAAGCGAGAAATTTGCCGCCAACGATCTGCCAATCCGTAATAGGCCTGGTGGCGAGCAGTTCAATGGTACCACTCTGTTTCTCTTCGGCAAAACTGCGCATCGTGACCGCCGGGATTAGGAACATAAACACCATGGGCGCGATGCCGAAAAGTGTGTCGAGGTTGGCGTAAGCACCGTCGAGGATGCTGAATTCCGGGAACACCCAGAGCAACAAGCCCATAAGCACGAGGAATACGCCAATGACGATGTAGCCGATGAGCGAGGAGAAAAAGGCGTTGATTTCTTTTTTGAATATGGGAAACATGGCGTTCAATAATGCACAAGAATTTCCGTGTTGTTCATTTCAACGACAGAATATTGTTGAAGTAAGTCTTCTAAATGGTCAAAATTTAATTGAAAAAGAGCCAACAGATCTTTGTTGACTATGTTGCCAGTTGTGAGCATCAACAATTTAGGGGGGATTCCTTTCAACACCAAATAATTAAAAAAATCGCCATCCTTAGAGAGTACTATTCGCTCCTGCTGAACCGCGATCTCAATTATTTCAACATAGTCAGAAAGATTTTTTCGCGGCAAATCTCGGGTATGAATGACATCATGGCCGCGAGATTTCAACCAAGTTTTTAAGGCTAAGGAACGGTGTCAAAATAAATTTCATGCCGCTAGCAGCACCTTATGAATGCTTTTCATTTGCACCATTCGAGAGGCGAACTCAAGACAATCTAAAATATCCTCGCGTTCCAAGTCGGGATAATCCTCCAAAACCTCTTCTATCGTCATTCCTGCTGAAAGCAAGTCGAGCATTATTTCGACTGGGTAACGCATATTGCGAATGGTGGGCTTGCCAAAACATACGTTTGGATTTATGCTGATACGGCTAAGCAAAGTAGGATTCATCTGTTATTAATTTTTAGCAAAGTTACGAGATTGCAAATCACTTTGTCAACTGTTGAAAAACATCTTCTACTGAGTGTTCCTCTTTGTGCAATTCCAACAGTGTCAGTCGGTTGGCAACCGCGAAGGCGAATACTTCAGCCCGGATGTCTTGGCCGGAGGCGGCAAAAAATTGCCACTGGTTTTTGCCAAGACTTTTTACGGCGTGGACGTTTTTGATTTTTGCCAATAAGTTTTTGTCGGCGCTTTCAGCGAATTCTGCGGTAACTACGGTCTGCCCTGCAAACTGCTGTTTCAGTTCCAAAATGGGTGCATCGGCCACCAATTTTCCTTTGTTGATGATAATGGCGCGGTCGCACACGGCCTCCACTTCGCCAAGGATGTGGGTGCTGAGGATGACGGTCTTTTCCTTGCCCAGGTCTTTGATGAGTTGGCGGATTTCTATAATTTGGTTGGGGTCGAGGCCGCTGGTGGGTTCGTCCAAAATCAGCACCTCAGGGTCGTGGAGCATGGCTTGGGCAAGCCCGACACGCTGGCGGTAACCTTTGGAAAGCTCAGCGATCAGTTTGTGACGGTGGCTGCCAAGGCCGGTGCGTTCCACCATTTTGTCCACTTGTTTGGACACGTTTTTTACCTGATGGAGACCGGCGGTGAAAGCGAGGTATTCGCGGACGTACATTTCCCGGTAGAGGGGGTTGTGTTCCGGCAGGTAGCCCACTCTGGCACGAGCCTCCATAGGTTTGGCCCCAACATCAAAACCACAAACTTCTACAAACCCTTCATTTTGAGGGAGATAGCCCGTGATTATTTTCATGGTGGTCGTTTTCCCAGCGCCGTTTGGGCCAAGAAAACCGAGCACTTCGCCGCGCCGCGCCTCAAAGGAGATGCTGTCTACAGCGTGCTGGAGACCGTATATTTTGGTGAGATTGGTGACTTTTACGGACACTTGTGAGAAGGTGAGAGAATGTGAGAGGGTGAGAGTGCCACGATGGCCTTCCACCTTGGTTAAAACTTCGGGGGCAAATCGGCTACGCCGGGTTTAGAAACCTGCGCGAAACAAGATGTCTTCTTTGTTTTGCGCAGGTTTCTAAGACGCAAAATTAGCAAACCTTGAGCAACCCATGTCCGCTCTGCAACACTTTCGCATTTTGGACAGAAATTGCAAGAACGAAAAACCCTTTGCTGTGTTTTCCGAAATAACAATAAGAAAAACAACCTATGCTTAATTCCTCTTTCGTTTCTACGCTTGTCTTGCTCCTTTATACGGCAACCGCGCAACCAACAGCCCCTGTTGAATTTCCGATCACTTCATCGCTTCATCACTCCATCACTTCATCACACTATCACCAACCCTTCGATTCCCTCCTTCAAATACACGTCAGCGATGTTGGCCAAGTGAACTACAAAGGCTTAAAGGCCGACAAAGCCGCGCTTGACGCTTATTGCCAAACGCTTTCGGCCAATCCCGTGCAAGAAAGCTGGACAAAAGAAGAAAAAATGGCCTACTGGATAAATGCCTACAACGCCTTTACGCTCAAACTCATCGTGGACAACTACCCCACCAAAAGCATCCTCAACTTCGACGGAGGCAAAACCTGGGATGTGCGCCGCATCAAAATCGGCGACAAAAAATATAGCTTAAATAATATCGAGAACGACATCCTGCGGCCCCAGTTCAAAGATCCTCGCATTCACTTCGCGGTAAACTGCGCCGCTAAAAGTTGCCCCCCACTCTGGAACCATGCCTACACGGCTGAAAACCTGGAAGTTGCGCTGATAGCCCGCACCCGCGATTTTGTCAACGACAAAAAATACAATACGCTAACCAGCAGTCGCGCTCAGGTTTCAAAAATATTCGAATGGTACAGCGCAGATTTTGGCGACTTGAAAAAATTCCTGAATCAATATTCGGAAACACAATTAAAAAGCACCGCCACAGTGGTTTTTAACGAGTATAACTGGGATTTGAATGAGTGAAAAAGTGTGGCACACCTTGAAGGTGTGCCATACTTCCTCAATGACCCAAACCAGCCTTTTTCAATTCCCGTTCAAAAATCGTCTCTAACTGGTTGGGGTGCAGGTTTTTGCCGACGATGATGCGGTCTTTGTTTAGGACATAAATTTCTGGAGTGATGTCCACAAAGTACTTGGCATAGATAGCCACATTGGTCGGATCGAACACGTTCGTGAAAGTGAAACCCTTTTCTTGTGCGAATTTTTTCCATTCCTCATCCGTGGTGCTCACAGCAATCCCGAAGATCTCTACCCCGCGCGACTTCCATTTTCTGTAAATCACTTCCACCTCGCCCGCTTCCTTTTGGCAGTGTTCGCAATCCGGGCTATACATGAAGATCACGATAATAGGCGCGGTGATTTCATAGATGCTTTTTAATTGCCCGTTGATGTCTCTCGCCTTTACATCAGGGCCTTTGCGGCCCAAAAGGCTGGCTTCCATTTCCCACACGTGCTTTTGCAAGCCCTTCAGGTTTTCAGGCTTATCCCAAAAGGCCAGTTCGGGTGTAAAATAGTTTTTGATAATGTGGACGTACACCGCCTCGCCATCCATCACAGTCGTCTTGGTGTTTTCGTATTGCAGCGCGATCCAGTTGGTAAAATACTTGAAATACTGGCGATGGTTCATCACGCTGCGGATGAGCGGATCGGCCACTTTTATGAGTGAATCCGGGTGCTGTGGGGTTAACTCCTTGATATAGCGCTTGAGTTTATTGGCAATAACAGGCGTATTGAGCAAGCGATCGTCCTTGAAATCCACACCATCCCAGAAGTGGTCGCGGTAATAAATGAGTTGGCGCATGGTGTCCATGTCGCCATTGGCTTTTTTAAACTCCTTGAAATCAGGGTTTTGCCCTGCGATTTTAAATTTGGTGAATAAAGCATCCGGGTACTGCTTATAAATTCCGTCCAGATATGCCTTGCGTTCCTCCAGAATTTGCACCTGCCGTTGTTTTGCTTGTAGAAATTCTGCCGAATTGGCGGCGGACTTGTTCATCGCTCCAGTCGTCTGAGCCAACGCTGGTTCTTGTTTGGCCTGGAATCGAATCGTCTGGTAAAAAAGGTCGGTATTGATAGAACCCTCCACCTGCATCGTGCCCATAAAGTCGGAGGCTTTGGCGCGCATGGTCATGCGCTGGTCTTTGTCCACGAGGAAGGAAAGTTGCTTCATTCCCGGCAGTAAAAAAGTATAGAACCCGGGGGCAAGAAGTTTCTTTCGGCGCAGCACAAGGTGGCCGGACGCATCTACCGCAGCCGAATCGGCAATGAAGTTTTGGTCGCCCCAAACACCCACGAGTTTGGCCATACCTGCGGGAATGCCTTCTAAAAAGGCTTCGATATGGGTAGAATCAATGCCCGATGCTGCGGGTTGGAATGTTAGTGTTTGGGCATCCGCCTTTATAAAAGCTATGGCAGACAAAAAGGATAGAAATGCGAAAAAGGGAGCATTAATTGAACGTTTCAAAATCGCCATCGGTGTAATTGTTTTGGAAAAGAATGGCAAAAGTAAGACCATCCACAGCTGCAGCTGATGCTTTTGGGAAATGTTTGCAAAAAAAGCCCCTCCCGATTTAACCGGGAAGGGGCAGGCACAGTGTCCACAGCGCATGTTCAAGGCAAAGGAAAATGCGCTTAATCCTTGCTGAACGACATTACAAATTTAATATCCTCCAATTTCTTGCTATCTCCGCCGGAATTGAAAAGCAGGCAACTGGCCCGACCACTCACTTTTTGATAAATCCCAAAAGGCGTGTCTAGTCGCTCGGAAGCAGTGATCTCAAAGGAAGCATTTACCTGCCCATTTGGATTAGATGCCCAAAGTTCTGTTCCATCCCAATAACGGACGAGCACCTGGCCAGAAAGTTCGCCAAATGCATAGTTGCCGGTGTGGTAAAGCCCTGAAAAGACCTGACTAACATCGGCACAATCACCCACAAACAAATCTGTAAAATAGATGTCAAAGTACGGGGCGTCAATGGGATCGAATGCACCAATGGCGCATCCGTAAGAATAAGTGCAATCGGGAACGCCAACGCTGCCATCAATGGAGTTGACCATTTGATAATCCCCCGACGCATCTATTTCATAGAGTATTGTTTGGCCCTCGAGTTTGCCGTAGAAATAGTATTCAGCATCAGACACATTATCGGGGTCTTTGCTGTCTTTTTTACAGCTTGAAAAAAGGACGATGCCCATCAGCATCGCACATGGAAGGAGAATGGTTTTTGATAACATGGTTAAAAGTTTGTTTAATTTTCAGGAAAACGAGGGTTTGTTTCTTTTGGTTTAAGCTGGTTCAAAATAAGTTACCCTTAATGGCCCATTTGGGCATTTCAAGGCTAAGGTTTTTTAAAAAAGCCCTTCCCGATTTTACCGGGAAGGGTGAGGTGCTTTTGGAATCTACCTTTTGACTAAAAAACGCTATTGCTTCACAAATTTCTCTATTGCGACTACCCGTCCATTGGAAAGTACTTGCAAGAAGTACATGCCTGCTGGCAAGGTTTCAGCGTTGACAGATTGTATTTGGCTGCCTGCCTCAATTTGTTTTTTCAGCAACAAACGCCCGCTCACGTCGGTGATGCCGAAATCCATTTCCTCCGTGGCAGCTTGGAGCAAATCAACACTAAAGTTTCCAATATTCGGGTTGGGAAAAAGCGAAACGGACCAAACCTTTTCTCCTGAGCCTGCTGTGGCAGACGGCTCCCGGGTTTCTGCCCCAAATGGAGCAGTTTCTGTAAAGGTGCTGTCCTGAGGTTCCATTGGGTTTGGAGACAATGGGCTGAGCACGATTTGTGCCTGACCGATACAGCCGTTTGCGTCTTCTACTTCAAACACAAAATCGCCTGCGGGCACACCCAAAAATCCGTTGCTGCTGCTCCAATCTGTGAACCCCGAAGGATCTGTGCTGCGCCTGAATTTGTACGGCGAGCTGCCACCATAGGGAATTACCTCTACAAAATACGTCCCGTCCAAAAGCGGGATGACTGCACCGAAATAAAGCGACAGTTGTTCGGCCTGATTGACTGTGAACGCAGCAGATCTTGTGCAGCCACAGGCATCGGTCACGACGACTTCATAGATGCCGCCTGTCAGCCCCGATATAGAGGCATCCGTACCACCTGTACTCCATTGATAGGTGTATCCTCCGCAGCCGTCAGAAGGCGTTGCGATCACCGAACCATCACTCGTACCACCACAGATAAAGTCTGTTCCGGTCATAGAGACCTGCAAAGGAGGTTCTGCCGAAGGCTGGATAATGATGGTTTTTGTCTTGGAGGTGCCGCATTCGTTCGTCACGGTGACTTTGTAAGTGCCAAAATCAAGATTGCTCAAATCCATGGTACAGCAAGTACCGTTGCTCCAAAGCACAACAGGGTAATTCTGTGCCGGTGTAACCGTTATGCTGATAGTGCCGTCTGGATTGCTGCCGCAGAACACATCCGTGTGCGTTTCTTCGATAATGAAATTGTTTTCTCCAAGGATGCCGTCGCAGTTTTCATCTGTAAGGTTGGTGCAATCTTCCAGTGCGCCTGGGTGGATGTACGCATCGGTATCAACACAATCCCCGTTGTTGGAGACAAAACCTTGAGGCGCGTTACAGGCAATTTGGGTAATATTTGGATCACCATATCCATCACCATCCGTGTCGGCATACCAGGTTGGGGCAACGCCTTCGTCTATGTTTCCGTCACAATTGTCGTCTATACCGTTGCAGTATTCCCACATGCCTGGTCGGATGTAATAGTTGTAGTCGTCGCAGTCCAAGGCATTGATGGAATAGCCGTATGGCGGGTAGCAGCCAAAGGCCGTGATGGTTTGTTCAGGGTTGCCATAACCATCATAGTCAGCATCGAGGTAGAAGGTAGTTTCTATTGTTGCATCCTCATCTGTCCAGCCGTCGCAATCGTCGTCAATGCCGTTGCAGATCTCCACATTGGGCGTTACTGTCACGACAAAAGAGCAGGTGCTTTGATTGTAAGACGCATCCGTAGCCGTAACATACACTGTGGTGGCCCAGAGGGGGAAAATCGCGCCAACCGCAGGATTACTGACAATATTTGGAGTCGGGGAACAATTGTCCGTCGCTGTGGCACTAAACAATACTGCTGCCCCGCAGATTCCTGCATCGGCAGCAACCGATATGTCATCTGGACAAGTAACAACGGGAGCTTCTGGCTCGCTGACAGAAATCAAGGTTTCGCAGGTGCTGGTGTTGCCCGCTTCATCCGTCGCAATCCATAAAACAAGTGTATTTCCTGCTGGCAACACAGCACCGCTGAGGGTAGTGTTGGAAGGAGCGGCAGCAAAATCGTGGGTCAATGAGGCCAAAACACAGTCATCTGTAGCCGTGGCATCCAGCGATTGGTCGAGCACCGTGGCATTGCATGCTCCTGCGTCGGCAGACACGATCAGCCCTCCATCACATTGGGCGTTCAAATCTGCCAAGATGTTTTGCCACATGTTATCAACGTTGGGATGTGGGCCGTTCCAAGATGGGATCGCTATGCTGCCAAAATAGACTTTGCCTTCCCCCCAGATTTTTTCCGACAAACAAATTTGGAGCCCATCTGGGTTGGTTAACAGCACATGCCCGGCAGGCCCTGAAATGGTTGCGAGAGAGAAATAGTTTCCATTAAAATTTCCGCTTGCAGGTACAAAAGGTCCATTGAAAACAGGGTGTGCAGGGTCTTGTACAATCGCATCATAGCTGTAATCAAAGCTATTGAGCGTTACACCTCCAAAGCCAAAATTAATGGTGGAAGAAGCAGAGTTAGGTGCACAATTGATGAACAAGGCTCCTCCAGCGGATACCCAGTTTTCGAGGGCGGACAAATTGGCGTTCAGGAAACCTTCCAAAGCATAGCCCCCATCATCACTTCCTTCCAAAAAAATCACTTTGTATGCTGAAGAAAGCAGCGTGGCAGCATCGGCCCATTCGAAATATTGGGCATCCCAATTGCCCCCGCCAAATACTGCATCCATGGCTACATGGTTGTCATATCGCCCCCAAGGTTCTCCATATTGGGAAACCAAATAGGCTGCCCGCGCCGTTGGTGAACAATTGCCTGCTGGACAGCTGACTTCTGGAACGGTCAGGTCATTGTCGCAACTGGTGGCCGCAGAAGTCTTTCGACTTGAGTGAGGTTTGTTAA
>CAZPTQ010000016.1:26987-41144 GCA_964589365.1 uncultured Saprospiraceae bacterium | reverse complement strand
TCGGTGAGCAGTCGGCTGAGACCGAGGATGGCATTCATGGGCGTTCGGATTTCGTGGCTCATGTTGGCCAAAAAGCGCGTTTTGTAATGGGCCGTTTGCTCGGCGAGTTCCTTTTGTTTTAAGAGCTCACGATGGTCTTCTCGGTTGCGCCAAAA
This sequence comes from uncultured Saprospiraceae bacterium, assembly GCA_964589365.1. Lineage (GTDB taxonomy): Bacteria > Bacteroidota > Bacteroidia > Chitinophagales > Saprospiraceae > M3007. Next base: position 40,989 of record CAZPTQ010000016.1, on the reverse strand, counting down.
GAGGTAGGCGGCAGTAGCGAGGAGTGCCATTAGCAACATTTTGAACGACTCCGCTTGCCACCAAGCGGGCGCGATGGCGATTTTTAAGGTTAGCTCGGGGCTTTCGTTCCCTATAACCCTGACGCGAAAAGTGTAGGTGCCTGGGTCAAGATTGGCGTACACGGCCTGCCGATCAGCGCCCTTTTGTTCCCAATCTATTTTTTCGCCTTTGCGCTCCATTTTACATTCGTAGCGCAATTCGTCAGGGTGGGCAGTTTGGATACCCGCCCATTCGATGGTGATATTATTGTCGGTGCTGGAGAGTGGGATGTGCTTCAAAAATTCAAGGCCAGTCAATTGTTTTTTCGTTTCTCCGGTTATTTTGAAGCGTGTAAGCAATATGGCCGATACTGGTGCGCCTTCTGTCGGTTTGGAAGGGTCAATTAACGCGGGTCCATTAACAGTGGCAAACAAGATTCGCCCGTCACGGAGTTGACAACGTCCGCGCGTCCAACTTGAAGCTTGGAGCGTAGCATTTGTGCTTATGTTTCGTATGGTGCGCGAATTCAAGTCAAAGCGCGAAATGAATTCAGGCGAAATAATCCAAGCGTTTTGGGCTTTATCAAAAAGCACTGTATTCACCACATTGTCGGGCAGGTTATCCTTCCCCGTGATGTTGTGAAAATCGCCTGTTTCGGGGTCTATGGTTGTGATTCCACCAGAAGTTGAAATCCATACCCAGCCATTTGGCGCGACATTGGTGTCTAGTATTTCGTCGTTGATCAGCTGATGGGGTGGCGGGGTGTTGTTGTTAAACAGCGTTGTTTTAAACGTTTTTTTGTCAAATTTCCCTAGAAAATTGGGGAGGTCGAGCCAAAGGGCGCCACGTCCGTCATCCACAAATCGTTGCACATATTGATCAAATGGTGGCGGAGAGAACTGGGTAAATGAGCGCAACTCGCCGGAACGTCGGTCGAAGCGCGAAAGCCCATTTTGGGTGCCAAGCCAAAGGACTTGCAGGTCGTCCCGATCAACCAAAACATTTAAGACATTGCCTTGCAAAGGCGGTGTTTTAAAAGGGTCGAACTTTCGTTCTTGCACATCCCAGATCCAAATCCTGCCTTTGATGATGGCCCAAACCGTGCTGTCAGGTCCGGTAAAGAAATCGGGAGCCACCACTTTTTGACCATTTACAAGTATCGGCTGGGGTATTGCGCCTAATTTTTCATAATACCATAGGGCTGAGGTAGAACTCACGATAATCCCGCCCCGTCGGTCTTCGGCCATACGGTAGGTTGAGTTTTCGCGTGCACCAGGGTCTTGAATGTTTATTGGCCAAAGCGAAAAAGCCTGTTGCGATAGATCGAGCCGCGATACTTCATAGGCTGTGCCTACCCAGAGGTTTCCAAAAGCATCCGCTTTCAACGACAGAACATAATCTTGTGGCAGGCTGTATGGGTCGCGCGAATTGTTCCTGAAACGCTGGAAACTGTTGTTTTGGCGGTCCCATCGCGCCAGCCCTTCCCCAAAAAAACCTATCCAAAGAACACCATCAGCGGTTTCGATTATGGAGCTGACATGCCTGAAAGCCAGTGAATCAGGCAACGATGCCCGTGCGACTTTCTCCTGATTTCGGTCGAAAACAAATAGTCCTTGCAAGCCTCCGATCCAAAAAACATTTTGACTGTCTTCAAAAAGGACGTCTGCCGGAATTTTCTTGCCTGTATCCTCTGGCACATCCAAAGGCAATTGAGCATACTGCTGACGGTTGGCCGAGAACTTGTAAATGCCATCATTTCTGCCCGACCAAAGCGTGCCTTCTTTGTCCTCATAGAAGCAATGGACAAGGCCGCGCACCTTTTTCTCTGGCACAATGGGGATTTTCACCATGGCCTGCGAAGCCTCGTCGAAACGGAAGATACCCCTGTTTGAGCCGATCCAGATGGTGCCGCTCTGGTCTTCAAACACGGCATTGAACTGTCGCACCGAGTCTTGGTACGACATAAAGCGATGGGTTTTATCCGTGTGCCGGTCGAGATAACACAAACCGTTGAGCGTTGCAAACCATACCCGCTGCTTGCTGTCGGGCAGTAGCGCATACACTCGGTCATTACTCAGTGAATTTGAATCGTTGCTGTCTGTTTTGTAGCGAAAATAATTGTAGCCATCATAGCAAAATGCCCCCCGCCCCATGGTGCTGAACCAAAGCCTGCCAAGCTCGTCGGTGGCAAGGGTGTTCACATTGTATTTATGCCGTACGCTTTTAAGGCGCTCAAAAATATAGCGCTGGCCCTGCGCCTGGCACGAATAGGGCGAGAGGCTCGCCATCGCCAATACTATGGAGGGTAAAAGTGTGAGAAATATGGGACGCAAATGCTTCATTTTCAAGGTGCGGCAAGATGAGGATATGTTATGGAATAAAAAAGCCCGACATGCCAAAGACACATCGGGCTTAATAGTTTTTAATTGTTTTTTACACTTTTTTACAAAAAAGCCCCGTCGGTGACTTTTACCGACGAGGCTATGTGGAACCCACACATCTTAACAAAAGGCCACAGTTAATGCTGTCCTTTTATAAGCCGTTTGGTACTAACTCCGTTCTTGTTTGCCAACCGCACCATCAAAAGGCCGTCGGGCAGCATGTTTAAGTTGAGCTCAATTTGGCGTGTGCCAATCGCAACAACTTGACGATGTAAGGAACGGCCAGCCAAATCCAGCACTTCCAGCCAAAGATCTTCGTCTGCTTCTACACTGAATATCACCTGTGTGAAAGCAATAGCAGGGTTAGGCTGCAATGCCCAGGCTGCGCCACCCAATGGCTCGTTGGTGGACACTATTTGAACGAACACACAAGTGGATGTGGCGGTGCAACCGTTCTCCGTTACCACAACTGCGTAGTTGCCAGTCGTTGCAGGGGTGAATGAGCTGCCCGTCGCACCTTGTACAGGCTGGTTGTTTGCGCAGTTAATCCATTGATAAGTAGCATTGGCGGCTTGCGCAGTAATGGTATTTCCTTGTACTGACACATTGGAATTCGCGGAATTGACGGTCAGTGCGAGGATCACCGTTGAGTCACAGCCTGCTACCGATACATGTATCGCCGTGTAAGTTCCCGCATCTGTAAGATTTTGCCCATTGAATGGGTATGATTCGCCTTCGCAGATGGTAGCGCTGAGGTTCGTCACAGGGTTGGGCAACACCGTCAGTGTAAGTACGATGGTAGAGTCACAACCTACGGACGATGCCAGGTCTTCCGAATAGGTACCAGCTGTTGTGAGCGAAGTGCCATAAAAATCATAGCTATCACCACTACAAATAGAAGCCGAAATGTTGGTGGGCGGAATAAGCGGAAAAATAGTCAAGAAGAGTGTCTCCACCGAGTCGCAGCCATTGGCCGCAGCACCGACGTAATTGAACAGGTATTCGCCGCTTTGGGTCATCACTACGCCATTGTATTCAAAGGATTCTCCATTGCAAACAGAAGCCGCAAAGGCTGATTGTGCCAGCGGAAGCACTTCCAGATTTAATGTTACAATAGAATCGCAGCCATTTTCCCCTTGAAGTACGGCCGTATAGGTGCCTGCCTGTGATAAGCTTTGCCCATTGAAATCATAGCTCTGGTTGGCACAAATGTTTGCGGAAAGACTGCTGGTTTGAATTGGGAGTACAGACAAGGTCAGGACTACCGTAGAATCGCAACCGTTCTCACCAGTCAGTACAGCCGTATAGGTGCCAGGGTCGCTGAGCGTTTGGCCATTGAAGGCGTAAGATTCATTGGAACAAATAGTAGCCTCAACTGCGGAATTAAGCAGTGGCAACACGGTTAGTTGGAGCACTGCTGTTGAATCGCAACCGTTGGCCCCCGTCAGGATCGCCGTATAGGTGCCGGCAATGTTCAAGTCAAGGCCATTAAAGGAATAAGATTCGCCTTCGCAAATACTGGCATCGGTGGTGCTTTCGCTGAGCGGGAGCACGTTCAGGGCCAGGTTCACAATGGAATCACAGCCGCCTTGGGCAGTGAGCGTCAGGTTGTAGTCGCCACTTTGGGTCAGGGTGTCGTTTCCAAAAACATAAGATGCTCCTGCACAAATGGAAACTTGAAGGTTGGTTTCAAAAAATGCTACAAACTCCAAAAACAAGGTTGCGGTGGAATCGCATCCATTTGCTCCAATGAAATCGTAGGTGTAAACACCGGATGAAGTCAAGGTATCGCCGTTAAAAACGTATTCGCTGCCTTCGCAAAGCGATGCAGAAGTGATAGAGGAAGACAATGGGAGTACTGTAAGCGCGACTGTTACAATGGAGTCGCATCCGTTTATTCCGTCAAAAACAAACTCATATTCGCCTTCGTCGGTGAGTCCTGTGCCATTGTAATCATAGGAATTGCCATCGCAGATTGTAGCTTCTATGACAGTTTTTGCAACCGGAAGCACGTTCAAAGAGACGGTAACGGTGCTGTCGCAGCCGTTTTCGCCTTGGAAGCCGAACACAAAGTTGCCTGTTGTTGTCAGCGACAAGCCGTTGTAATTGTAGGATTCGCCGTCGCAGATGGTGGCTGGAATCACCGTAATCTGCGTGGGCAGTACGTTCAGCGTCAACACTACTGTTGAATCGCAACCGTTCTCTCCTGTCAGCACCGCCGTGTAGGTCCCGGGATCGCTGAGGGTTCCGCCGTTGAAGTCATACGTTTCATTCGAGCAGATCGTGGCCTCAACGGTTACATTTTGTACGGGCAATACGCCCAGCACCAGCACCACGGTGCTATCGCAGCCATTTTCTCCAATGTAAACTGTTGTGTAAACACCCGCATCTGCAATCAGTACGCCATCAAAATCATAAGACTCTCCGTCACAGATGTTCACGTTGAGCATAACGCTTTGCGGCTGATTCACCGTAAGCACCAAGGTCACGGTGCTGTCGCAGCCGTTCTCGCCCGTGAATACATAAGTGTAGGTGCCCGCATCTGTCAGTGAATCTCCGTTATAATCGTAAGCATCACCTTCGCAAATCGAGGCGGTTAAGTCAGTTTGATGGGTAGTCAAAACGCTCAATGTGAGCGTAACGACGCTATCGCAACCATTTTCGGCAATTAAAATGGCTTCGTAAACCCCCGCATCAGTGAGTATTTCGCCGCCGAAGTCGTAGCTATCTCCGTCGCAGATCGTTGCCGAAAGTGCAGAACCGATTGCTGGGAGCACGTTTAAGGTAAAGGTTACGGTAGAATCGCAGCCATTTGCTGCCTCCAAAATGAAGATATAATCTCCTTGGTCGGTCAACACTTCACCCTGATATTCAAATGAACCTTCTGCACAGATAGTGGCCTGTTCGCTTCCAAAGGATACGGGCAACACGGTGAGTACGAGCGTGACAGTAGAATCACACCCGCCCTGCGCAACATAATTGCGTACATAAGTGCCAGCGGCGTCTAGCAAATCGGTATCAAATACATACACTCCACCAGTACAGATGGTGCCTTCTATGTTGGTTTCATAGGAGTCTACAAAACTTAGATCAAGCACAATTGTAGAGTCACAGCCGTTGGCAGCGGTGAGGACGGCTTCGTAAATGCCATCTACTGTCAGGATATCGCCCAGAAAGTCGTATTCTGAGCCTTCACAAAGGGCCAGATTTATTTTTGTAGAAATAGCGGGGAGTACGGTCAGTGTCAGCGTGAGCACAGAATCACAATCTCCAGCGGTAGGCTGAACATCCACATAAACCCCTGAATGGCTGTAAACGGTATCTCCAAATGTGTAGAAGTCCTCTGCGCAAATGGTAGCACTGATCTGTATATCAAAGAAAGTCACCACCCTGAGCGTAAGTGTTACTACGGAGTCGCAGCCCTCGGTGGAGGTCAACACGATGCTGTAAACACCGCTTTGGGTAAGTGTATCGCCCTGAAACACATAGAATGTGTCCACGCAAATGTCCACGTTCAAATTCGTATTAGAGGGCTGCTGTACGTTCAAATGCAAGGTCACGATCGAATCACAGCCATTTTCTGCAATAAGTGTAGCCGAATAAATCCCCGACTGATTCAAGTCCGACCCATTGAAAGAGAAAGTTTGTCCCTCACAAATGGTCTCATTGAGATTGGTGAGTGACAAAGGGAGCACGGTGAGTTGCAAAGTCACGGTCGAATCAGAGCCATCCGATGCTACATAGGTGGCCACATACTCCCCAGATGTACTGAGGATTTGCCCATCAAAAAGGTAGCTTTCATTTGCACAGATACTGGCTGATATGATGGTGTCGCCAGCCATATTTGCGGTAGAATTCAAACAAGACATAGCAGGAGAAGCAGGACTTGCATTCAATCCAAAAAGCCAGGCACTGGCGGTAAGCACAAGCAAAAACCTGAGCACCGAATTGGGTTTTGAAAAAATTTCTGCCCAATTTTTTGGATCTAAGGCGGGTGTAATTTGTTGAAACATAACAGATTAAATTGTTGTTGGAAAAATTGTTGAAAAAAAAGGATTGCTTGTTTCAACGGCAATAAGGGGAGCATGGCTTAGGTAAAGCCAAGCAAATCTCAATAGCTCAGGAGGGGTGGGGATTAAACCGACATTAAAAGAAAATTAAAATGCGCGGAATCTCAGCTCATGGGAATGGAAACAATGAATTCACTGCCGTTCCCCTTCTCAGAACGTACAAGGATTTTGCCATTGTGCAGTTGGATGATGCGCTGGCACATGGCCAGCCCGATGCCATGACCTGGCACGGTGGAGGTGGTATGTTCCCCTCGAAAAAAGGGGGTAAAGATGAGCGTCTGTTCTTCGATGGGGATGCCCGCGCCGTTGTCAGCAAAGCACACATTGATGGTGTTTTTGCTGGCTCCAATTCGAATGCGAACAGTTCGGTCTGGTGAGAACTTGCAGGCATTGTCCATAAAGTTCAAAAAAGCCGTTTTGATCAAATGCTCGTTTCCTTTGATGGAGAGCGTGGACTCGTCCTCTGGAAGGGCATCGTACTCGAACAGAAAATGATAATCTGGCTGGGCCTTGCGCAACTCGTTTTGTGCGGAGAAAAGAACTTCGTCCACACGAACGACCGAGAAGAGGAGCCGTTGTTTGTCAATGGACGATTGCGCCAGCATAAGCAATCCATTCGTGAGCGCGACCAGGGTCTGGGTGTCCTCCAAAAGCGAGCGTAGGGATTGTTCGTATTCCTCTGGAGTACGCCTTTTTTCGAGCATCATTTGCAACTGACTTGTAATAGCCGCGAGCGGGTTGCGCAGTTCGTGTGAGGCGCTGCTCACAAATTGTTGCTGTACCCCAAACGCTGTTTCCAGCCGGTGAAGCATGTTGTTGAAGTTTTTCCCCAATTGCGCAATTTCATCCCGACCATTCCCTTCGCTGACGCGCCGGTTGAGGTTGCCTTCCCCAATGTCTGATATTTCCTCATTGATGCGGGCGAGCGGCTGGAGCGCCTGACCCGCAAAAACATACCCAGAAATTATGATGAGCAAAATACCAATCAGGAAACCTAGAAGCAACACACTGCGCAAATTTTGGAGCTTGCTTCTTCCATAGCGGTCGAATGCAGAAGAGATGACCACAAACTCGCCCTGTTGGCCTTGATAAGTCTGCCCAACATGTTCTATCTCATCGTCAGTAAATTCCATTTTTCCTCTTGCTCGGATACTGCGCAGCAATTCAGGGGAATAACCCGCGTCAAAATCGTCCAAACTGGTGTAAACCAGGCTGTCCAGATTGTCAAAAACCAGCACTTTTTCTTGGGATAGGGCGTGTATCGAGTTCTTGTCAATGATGCGCAGCAAGTCTTTGTCCACTTCTTTCACGGTCACAAAAAGTCTGGCGGTGGTGAGACCCCGACTCTCCAAACGCGAAAAAAATTCTTCGCGACGGTAGTTTTCGGAAAGGGAATACACCCCGATGCAAAACACGGTCAGGATGGTGGCAACGATGGCCGAAAAACGGAGGGCAAGCTTGGACCGTATGTTCATGCGGTTGGGGCGAAAGCATTGATGAAATAACCAAGCCCTTGTTTGGTGTGGATAAGTTTCGGCTCGTAGTTCCGGTCAATTTTTTTGCGTAGAAAATTGATGTAAACTTCTACGACATTGGTCCCTGTATCAAAATTCACATCCCAAACGGCCTCCACAATTTCATGCCGGGAAGCCACCCGGCCATTCAGACGCACCAGGTATTCCAACAATGAATATTCTTTGGCCGTGAGATCAATGGGCTTTCCGGCTCGGCGCACGGTTTTGTATCCTGTGTCTATTTCAAGATCCGCTACTCGAAGCATCTCATCTGCTCTATTGGAGTCGGTAAGGGCCGGCTTTTTCTTTAGCAAATTTCGCATCCTTGCCAGCAGCTCGCGAAAGTCAAAAGGCTTGACCAGGTAATCATCGGCGCCTGCATCAAAACCTGTCAATTTTTGCTCCACACTACCCAGAGCCGTCACCAGGATAATGGGCAAGCCCGGGTGGTTGGCACGAATCGTTTTGCAAACCTCGTACCCACTCACAAAAGGCAAGTTGACGTCGAGCAAAACAAGGTCGTAAAAGTTGTTTTGAATTAAAAATTGACCTACCGCCCCATCAGGTGCGATTTCTACGTCGAACCCGTTTTCTTCCAGCCAAGTTTTCACCGAGGCAGCCACCTTTGGCTCGTCTTCCACAAGCAAAACTTTTGTCTGTTTCATTGCCAGAAATGGGGTATTCAATTTAAGCGGAAACTCGATACGCCCAACAAACCCACATTGCAATAAATAGCCGCAACGTAATTCCCCTTCTTGAGCCGTTCGTCCAACTTATAAGTGAACGAAAGTCGTTGTGTCTCGCCCAGCGAAACTGCTTTTACCTGTTGTGCTTCGATTTGCAAACTGCCAGAGGGTGCCTCCACTGTAGTTTTTATGGGCTTGGTAGCAGCGATGGGTTTGCCTTTTTCGTCGGTTATGGCCAGATAAAGATGCTGGTCGCCGTGATAACCCGTGGGCACATCCACCAGATCAAAACTGACTGTGATTTCGCGGGCTTTTTTGGCTCGAAGGGTTTGCTTGTCGTTCCGGCGCCCGATCTCTACCCGAAAAGCAGTGGCTTTGAACTTCGCGCTCTGGGTTTTACGGATTTGATCTTCCAATTTTTTGGCAAGATCGCCCACCTGGCCAGTCAAACTGGTGTTTTCGCTTTGCAATTCTTGGTTTTCGCCCAGAAGGCGCTGGTTTTCTGCCTTTAGTTGTTCATTTTCTGTTTGCACGGCTGTTATCAAGGTCTCGTATTCTATTTTTAGCTGGCGCAGTTCCTCCACTTGTGTGCGCAACTCAGCAACTTGACGATTGTTTTGCGACCTGATTTTTTTTATAGCTGCGTCTTTTTGCGCTATCAGGCCGGCAGTGGTAGCTTCCTTGCCGCGCAGGTCTTCATTTTCTACGCGCAAGTCGCCGTAGGCAACGCTTAAGCTGTCCAGCTCGCTGTCCAGCTTAGCTTTTTGGGCTTGGAGTGATTCGACACTTTCGGATAGCGTGCTGTTTTCCAAGCCCGCGTCTTTCGATTTTTTCCAAAAGTAGATAGATGCTCCAATGCTTAAAATAAGCAGCAAGATTGCGATGGTTAAAAGGGTACGAGGGCCTTGGTTGCTGTTTTGGTTGTCGTTCATAATTGTTGTTGGAATGAAGTTAACATGTTTGAAGGGTCAATCAAAGTAGGAATGCTGTTGACTTGGCCTCCAAATTTTTGTGTGGCGAAGTTGCCAATGTAAATACAGGGCGCAAATTAAACAGCTATTAAAAGAAAATTAAAAACATGAACAACTTAAACCTCAAAACCACGCCTATCGGCGGACAAGCAGAAAAACAGGAGGCCCACAAAACATAAAACCAAGAGCAGTGCCCCCTCGCAATTTTACATTTTGCGGTTTTCCTGTTCTCCTGCTTGTCTGCCGATAGGCATGATTTTGCGGTTTTATTCATTTTAATGCTACGTTTGCCCCATCATGGAAAAACAACAAGGCCAACTCGTACGCAGCGTAACACTCGCTGCCGCTACCATTCTAGTCGTTAGTTCCGTGATCGGTTCTGGCGTGTACAAAAAAGTCGCGCCGATGTCCGCGGAACTGCTCTCTCCCGATCTGGTGCTGTGTGCATGGGTGCTGGCGGGTATCATCAGCCTTTGCGGTGCACTCAGCAATGCCGAGATAGCGGGCATGATGGCCGATTCGGGCGGGGAGTATGTTTATTTTCGAAAAATTTATGGCCGGTTCATGGCCTTTTTGTGGGGTTGGAGCACGTTTGCTGTGATCAAAACGGCGGCAGTAGCGGGCATTGCGTATGTTTTTTCCCAGTCGTTCAACGCCATTTTTCCACTGCCACATCTACCGGAATCCATCGAAAGCATTGAGTTTCTGGTGTTCAAGCCTTTTGAAAACGCAGGGGTTAAAGCCCTCACCATCACCCTGATATTGACCCTCACTTTTCTGAATTCCCGTGGGTTGAAAGGTGCAGCAGCCCTCAGCACCTGGATAACGCGACTTGTCATCGTGGGACTGCTGGGAATCGTGCTATCAGGCTTGGCTTTTGGAGGGGGAAGCATGGCCAATTTCCAGACCCCGGCCACTGGGTTTGTGCAGCGCGAATGGACGGATTTTGCGTTCATAAAAGCTATGTTTACAGCGTTGCTGGCAGCGTTTTGGGCATACGAGGGTTGGAACACGCTTGGGTTTATCGGTGGGGAAATCCAAAATCCCAAAAGAAATCTTCCGCTTGCCTTGTTTGCAGGCATGATGGTCATAATTGGGGCTTATTTTTTGGTTAACTTCACTTATCTCTATGTGTTGCCCATTGACCAAATCGTGCATGTTCATCAGGCTCAAAACGAGATAGCTGCCGTGGCGGTGGTTCGGCACTTCGCCGGCGGATTTGGCGCGACCCTTATTTCCATCGTCATACTAATTACCACCCTTGGCTGTACCAATGCCACGATACTCATGCCGCCACGGGTGTACTACGCCATGGCAAAAGACGGTCTGTTTTTCCCCCGCGCAGCAGAAATCCATCCCAAATACCACACACCAAATCCGGCCCTTTGGATGCAGGGCTTGTGGGCTTGTCTGCTTGTTTTGTCCGGAAGTTTTGATCAACTGACCGACATGCTGATTTTTGCAGCGTTCTTTTTTTATGGCGCCACGGCCTTTGGCGTATTCATCATGCGCAAGCGCGAACCGGATGCGGAGCGGCCATACCGAGTGTGGGGTTACCCGATAGTGCCAGCATTGTTCGTGCTGTTCTGCATTACACTCATCATAGTAACCTGTTTTACCCATCCTCGCGAAGCGGGCCTTGGTGTGGTGCTGATGCTCACAGGCGTGCCATTCTACTTTTGGTGGAACCGAAAGGATGTATGATGTATGATGTATGATGTATGATGTATGAACTATGAACTTCTTCAGCTACCAGTAAACCAATTTATCCGCCGTAGCCTTAGCGAAGGTGGATCACCAATTAACCAGTCACCAGTAAACCAGTCAACAATAAAATGCATTCTGACCACCGCTATATCGAAGCATTGCGCCGCAGCGACGAGCGCATAATCCGCGAGATTTACAAGCTACATGCTACCCAAACCATTCGCTGGGTGGTGGCTCGCGGCGGTTCTTCTGACGACGCCCAGGATATCTTTCAAGAAGCCCTTGTGGCTATTTTTGAAAAAGCACAAAACGCTGATTTTGTGCTCAGTTGCCCCCTTGGAGCACTGCTTCATGTCATCTGTTCGCGCAAGTGGGTTGACAGCATCCGACAAAAAAACCGCGACGCAGGGGTAAGGAAAAAAGAGGAAATCCGATATGAGACTGAAGCCGAAGGAGATGTGCTGGTTGAAGCAGAAGAAATGTTGGCCGACCAAGCCAAGCATACGCGGTTGCGCGTAGCTTTTCTGCAAATCAGCGAACTCTGCCAACGGCTGCTCACCCTTCTATCCAATGGAACGAAGCCTCTTGAGGCTGCGGAACTACTCCAAATGAACAGTGTGGATACCCTCTACCGGCGCAAAAACGCCTGCACCGAGCGTTGGCGCGAGGTTTACAGAGGTATTTAATTTGAGATGAAGTGATGAAGTTATGAAGTTATGGAGTGATAAAGTGAGGGCAAATCGCTTCGTCACTTCATCGCTTCATCACTCTATCACTTCATAACTTCATCGCTTCATCACTTCATCACTCTATCACTATGAACGAACGTGATTCTACTCTACTAGACAATTATTTCAACGGCCTTTTGGCCCCTGAGGATGCACACGATGTGCAGGCTCGAGCGGCTTCCGAACCCGCTTTTGGGGAGGAATTTTCTTTGCGGGAGGAAATGGAAGCGTTTCCAAGAAAGGAGTCCGAAAGGAAGGCATTGGTTGATATTCTCAAGGAAGTCGGCAAGGATTATTTTCAAGATCAAATTGCCGAAACCCCACAATTCAAAATCGTCCGGAACAATCTGCGACGTTGGATCGCATTGGCGGCTTCGGTCACCTTGATTGCAGCAGCGGTATGGTTTTTTACAAGACCGGACGAGTCCCCTACTTATCAGCAATACGCGCAGCATACGCCCCTCTCGCTTACGGTGATGGGCAATACCGTCCAATCCAAAGCCGATGCAGAATCAGCTTTCAATCAAAAAGATTACGGCAAAGCACTCACAGCACTGGACCAGGTGCTGACTGATGAGCCTGACAACATCAAAGCAAAATTGTCCCGAGGAATTTGCCTGATCGAACTCAATCGCACGGGTGAAGCACGGGCAGTTTTTGAGCCCTTGGCAGCAGGCAATTCAGCGCTTAAAGAGGATGCAGTGTGGTATGTTGCACTCAGTTATTTGAAGGAGAATGACCTGGAGGCTTGCAAGGCTCAATTGGCGAAAATCGCTGAGGGAGAGGCGCATTACGCTCAGGCGCAGAAGATATTGGGGAATTGAGATATTGAGATATTGGGATAAATTGCTTTTCAGTGATAAGGAATCCAAGGATTTGGAACTCAATATCCCAATTTCCCAATACCTCATACCCTTCCAGGAAACTTCCGAATCAACTTCTTCACCCCCGCAGCAATTTCTGAGTATGGCAGCGCTTCCTTGGCGATATAACTGAGCATCACAGAGATATGAAGATCAGAAGCCTCCAGTTTGTCATATAATTCCTGCTTTTGCAGGCGGTAGGCTTCGCGGATTTGGCGTTTGATGCGGTTGCGCGCTACGGCAGTTTTGAAATTGCGTTTTGGCACGGAGACCAACACCTGGATGCGGCTCATGGCTGCTAAATAAGGCGAAGATTCCTTCCACACCACCCGTAAGGGATAAGCCACATAAGAATGGCCACCCTTGAAAAGGCTGCCGATGGCTTTTCGGCTTTTGAGTCGTTCTTCTCGGGTGAATGTTGGCATTTTTTACCCGCCGAAGCTTTTTTTAATGGAAGTGGGGGCGTAGACGGGAGGCACAAAAATAAGACTTCCGAGGCCACAGGAGCTTCGGAAGTCTTTATTGTTTTGTTCAGCCACTTTTGGAAGCCCAAAAGTTATGCGTTTGCCTTCAAGCGACGCTCGTCAGAAACGGTGAGTTTCCAGCGGCCTTGCTTGCGGCGGCGGGCCAATATTTTGCGTCCATCTTTGGACTCCATGCGCGTGCGGTAACCGTGCTTGTTGATGCGCTTCCGACGCGAGGGTTGGTATGTACGTTTCATCGCTGCTCTGTAAAATTTGTTCTTTCCGAAAAACGGAGCGCAAAGGTAAACTTAGTTTTTAAAAATCAAAGCGCAGGGCTGGGAATTTTCTGAAAATGGTTTCTGCGGGGATTGAGCGGGTGACTTCGAGTCATGATAAGTCGTTTTTTTTAATGGTTGATGGTGGGTTACGCTGTTCCTATTGACCGGGTGACTTTGAGTCACCCGGTCAATAGGAACAGCGTAACCCACGCAGGTTTTGTGTTTACTGATCTTGTATTATCAATTTCCCAGCACCCACGCTTTTCCCCTTTTGATCTATTTTAAAAAGGTAAACCCCAGTCGGCAACCCTCCTTTTTTCA
>CAZPTQ010000016.1:0-26887 GCA_964589365.1 uncultured Saprospiraceae bacterium | reverse complement strand
CCCTTTTGATCTATTTTAAAAAGGTAAACCCCAGTCGGCAACCCTCCTTTTTTCAATTGGAAAATCGGGCCCTCCGAATCCATTTGCATTTGCAATTTTCCCTGTAAATCAAACACTTGCAAATGAAGCGAGCTGTTTTGCCGAAGTCCTTTTACCTCCAAAATTGCCGCATCAGAGAATGGGTTGGGCGATACAAGCACTTCATATCCCGGTTGTTCGGGCTGCCATAAACCAACCGTTACAAAGTTTTCCCCCAAGCGATGGAAAGTGGTGTTCGTTACGATCGCCTCGTTAAAATCAAAATAGATTTCGGCGGTGTTTTCAATCACGGTTTCGAGCGGCGCCTCTGCCCGATGGTTGATGTTGAATTTGACAAAACCATGCGAGGCGGGTTCATTCACATTGGAATCCGGCAACAGGATATTTTCGAACAAAAACGATAAGGCTCCATAACCTGTCAGATCCCAAGTGTAGGGATGACTGCTTGCGCCAGGACGAATGCTTGAAGGGTCGAGCCAAGCAGAAAGGGTATCCACGATGCGTACCGTGAAGGCTGTGTCGTTGCCCGTATTCTGGAAGCGGATTTGGTATTCCAGCGGCGTGCCAGGGCGGATATAGTGCTCTGCGCCATAACCTTTGGGAAATCCCTGTTTGTCATTCGGGTCGTATGATCCTGTGTTTTCTAAGCAATGAATGTCCACAAACTCGTCGGCATCGTCGGCAGGGAACTGCATCACAAAACCCGTTGTGAACGTAGGGCCAGTGGTACACCCTTCCACCGACACGGCAGGTGCGGATTGGCCAGGGTGGAAGGCAACTTGTTCCACTTCCAGTCGCCAGGTGCTGCCATTGGCGAGAACGCTAACCGTAGCAGATTGACCTGCGTCCAATTGTATAGGAGCACTCATCAACATTACCTGATCTTCAATGATGATGTAGTCAAGGGCATTGGGCATATCGCCAAGGCCTACATTTTCTAGGAGAAATCGAACAGAATCCGACGCGCACTCGCTGCTTATGCGGAGACTCGCACCAGACCATTGGGGATTGCTCGGAATACATGAACTATCCGGGTAGATGTGTGCTTCGGTGCAATGTGTTTGGCCAAAAATTGCATCACAGCTGAGGTAAGTGTAGAAATAGAATGAGCCGCACTGCCCCACTGCCAGATCGCCAAGTTCAAAATTTATTATTCCGCCGCCCAAGTCTATGAAAGGGAGATTTGAGCTTTGAATAGAAAGGAGCGGATCCAGTGTGATCACCACGTATGCATCTTCGGCAGGCTCTGTGCCGTTGTTGCAATACCAGACACTGAAAAAGTTGTTGGAAAAACACCTGCGCAGATTGCCCGAACTGATGTCAACCGAAAGCAAGGGGCAGCCGGCTAGTTTTTGAATAAGCAAATCAGCTGCAAAATGTGTTACATTGGGGTCGGGTACGTTTATTGCCTGGAAAGCTGGGCACTGCCCCCATAATACGCTGGGGGGAACTGCCGAAATTGCATAGATATCACCTGTTTCCACAAAGATTTGGTAATTGCCGCTTGAATCCGTGACGGCATAAAAGCTTTTTAGCGCTCCTACTGCTTTCACAATCCAGCCGGCCAGCGGTGGTTCGCCTGCATCGGTTGTGCAATTCTCCAAAGTGTCTTGTATAACCCTGCCTTCAATGGTGCTGCACAACTCACTTCCGATGGCGCTGACATTGACTTTATCTATCACAGTACAGCCGTTGATCGTATTTACAACTTGAAGGATATAGATGCCGGGAGCATTCACAATAGGATTGAGCGTATTCCCTCCGCCGATGATGTTGCCATTGGGTGTTGTCCATAGATATACAATATTTGGCCCCACGGAGGATCCGGTAGCATCCAATATGAGACTTGTAACCACGCAGGTCAATGCCCCAAATTGCTGTACAATGGCGATCGGCACACTATCGTCAATGACAACATCAACACTTTCGGTGGCACTGCACCCATTGGCATCCGTGACAGTTAGTGCAAAGGTGCCTGGAGCTGGAATCTGAGCAGTATTAATTGTTTCCCCATTGCTCCACGAGTAGGTATAAGGAGCGGTGCCCCCCAGTACGTTGGCGGTAATGGTGGTACTTAGATTAATGCAATCGAGGGTGTTTATCCCGTCCAATGTTACCAATAAAGCAGCAGGTTCGGAAACAATGGCTGTGACAATTGTCGTGCAAGACAAGGCATCCGTGACCGTGCAGATGTAAGTGCCGGGTGCCAAATTGGAAATGTCCTCCGTGGTTTGGCTGTTCGACCATGAATAAGTATAAGGAGCTGTGCCGTTGGCGGCAGTCAGATCAATACTGCCATTGTTGAGGCCGAAACAAGATACGTCTGTTGCCAGAGCATCAGCGGTGCATTGGGTATGGGCGGTTTGCAGGCCTGCAAAGAGGCACATAAACAAGAAGAGACAAGTGTAGCGTATGGGTGTCATAATGAGTCGTTTTTAAATTTGTTAGATTCGATGAGCGTAATACAGGTGCGAATTCGCTTGACAGTCCTTTGATGCTACAAATGTTGGGCTTGCTGCTCGGCTGTGCAAAGACATTTTTTCAAACTTGTTCCCGCTTGTTTTTAGAATAAAATTTTAAAAATTTGATTTTCAATAATTTGCAAAGGATAAGTTCTTTTGAATCTGTTTCCTTTGCCATTAATTGCTCTAATTTAACGCTGGCGCTACAGAAATGTCGCCGCGATGCGGCTTTTTCTGAATCCTATCCAAAATTCACGTTAATTTACATGATTCGTGCAAATTAGTGCAATTCGTGGCAAACCCAAACTATGATTCATGGAAAAAACACTCCTCTGGGAGGCCTTTGCTTCGCTCACATCGGCGGAAGCCCGAGAGTTTGGCAAGTTTGTCCGCTCGCCCTTTTTCAATGCCCGGCAGCAGCCCGTCGTGCTGTTCGACTATCTGGATGGCTGTCGTCGCGCAGGGCGTTTGCCCAAAGATGCAGAAGCGGCAGCAATTTTAAACAAGACCGAAGGCGGAGTCAAGGCACGTCAGACAAACTCGGCTCTGCTCGCTTTGCTGGAAAAATACCTGGCTTACGCAGAGAAATTTCAGGACGAAGGACGCGCAAAGATCAGGCTTGCCGCTTTACCCGCCATAGCACTTCAGGGCGAAGGCGGGCCAATGTACAATCACACCTATTTTCCTTCCAACACAAAACGATCACCCTATGCAAAATTCTACCTCCCGAAGCACTGGCTACCTCTACCAAATCAGCATCATTGGCCTTTTGTTTTTCATATTCGGGTTTGTCACCTGGCTGAACGGCACCCTGATTCCGTTCCTGAAACTCGCCTGCGAACTGGACACTTTACAGGCCTTGTTCGTCACCTTTGCTTTTTACATCAGTTACTTTTTCCTAGCCATTCCTTCCTCCAAAATTCTGCAACGCACGGGTTTTAAAAACGGCATGGCTTGGGGGCTTTTGGTCATGGCCTTGGGCTGTCTGATTTTTATTCCAGCGGCTCAAGCGCGGGCTTTCCCGCTTTTTTTGACCGGGCTTTTTGTGCAAGGCATGGGGCTTGCACTCTTGCAAACGGCCTCCAATCCCTATATCAGCATCATCGGCCCGATAGAAAGTGCGGCGCAGCGCATCAGCATCATGGGTATCTGCAACAAGGTGGCCGGTATTCTTAGTCCCCTCATTTTAAGCAGCATCGTGTTGAAAAACGCCACGGCCATCGAAACACAAATCAATGCCGCCACGGATGTTGTGGTTAAAAATGGCCTGCTCGATCAATTGGCAGGCCGAGTGGTGGCGCCTTATGTAGTGATGGCCATCGTGCTGGCAGCCTTGGCGCTGATGATTCGCCGCTCTTCGCTTCCTGAAATAGATACCGCCGCAGAATCTAATGGAGAAGGACAAACGAGCCTCGCCGTTGGACGCAGCAGCGTGTGGCAGTTCCCGCATTTGGTACTGGGTGCAGTAGCGATTTTTGTGTACGTCGGCGCAGAAGTGATGGCGGGCGATGTCATTGGCATCTATGGCAAGTCTCTGGGCTTCGATCTCGACCAGACGAAATATTTTACCGCGTTTACCCTCGGGGCTATGTTGGTGGGTTATGTTTTGAGCATCCTTTTGATCCCCAAGTTTGTTGCACAACAAGACTTTTTGAAATATTCCGCCATACTTGGCATCCTGCTCACGGTTTTGACTTATTTCACCACAGGCTCGACGGCAGTATCCTGTATTGCTCTTTTGGGATTGGCCAACGCCGTGATGTGGCCGGCCATTTTTCCCTTGGCTATCAATGGATTGGGAAGGTTTACCCAGATCGGTTCTGCCTGGTTGATTATGGGTATCGCGGGCGGTGCGATTATTCCGCAGGCCTACGGGTTGCTGGAAAAAAGCATCGGGTATCAGGCGGCGTTTCTAGTGCTGATGCTGCCTTGCTACTTGTATATTTTGTTCTACGCGATGCGAGGGTACAGGGCGCGCTGAGAAATGAAGATCGTTTACAAGTTTATATTTTGACAGGATTTACAAGATGAGCAGGATGGAGAGGAGTAAAATCGTGTTCATCTTGTAAATCCTGTCAAAAAAACAACAACCTGGCCCCTACATCGCTGCCGCAAACTGCCGCAGAAAGCGCACATCATTCTCAAACAGCAGCCGAATATCACCAATCTCGTACAAGCGCAAAGCCTGCCGTTCGATGCCCATGCCGAACGCAAAGCCGCTGTATTTTTTGGAATCAATACCGCAGTTGTCCAGCACTTGCGGGTCCACCATGCCGCAGCCGAGTATTTCAAGCCAGCCCGTTCCTTTGGTGAGACGGGCGTTTTTTTCGGTTTCTGTGCCCAGCCAGATGTCCATTTCTGCTGAAGGCTCGGTGAAGGGGAAAAATGAGGGCCGCAGCCGGATTTTAGTCGCCCCAAACATCTCCTGAGCGAAGTACAATAAGGTCTGTTTCAGGTCTGCGAACGACACTCCCTCGTCAATGTAAAGCCCTTCCACTTGGTGAAATTGAGCGTGCGAGCGCGTAGAAATCGTCTCGTTGCGATACACCCTGCCCGGTGCGATGATGCGAATGGGCGGTTTTCGTGTTTCCATCACACGGGCCTGTACGGGCGAGGTATGGGTGCGCAGGAGCATACCGGGGGCATCCACGACGTAAAACGTGTCCTGCATATCCCGGGCAGGGTGGTCTTCCGGCGTGTTCATGGAAGTAAAGTTGTGCCAATCGTCTTCGATTTCAGGTCCATCCACCACGCTGAAGCCCATGCGGGTAAAAATTTCTACGATCCGGTTCATGGTCACGGCAATGGGGTGGCGTGATCCGAGTGGAAGCGGTTCACCGGGGGCTGTGAGGTCAATATCCTGTGCAGCAGTGCCTTGCGACTGGCTCTCGAAGATTTCTTTGAGCGCGTCGTGCTTTGCTTCGGCCTCTTGTTTGAGGCGATTCATGTGTTGGCCGTAATCGCGTTTGCGCTCGTTGGGTACGTTGCGCATCTCTTCCATCAGGCTCTTTATCAGGCCTTTGGTGCCTAAGTACTGAATACGGAAAGTCTCCAATTCCGCCGCGTTGGCAGGCGATTGGGCGGCTATTTCGGCAAGGACTTGTTCGACTTTTTCAAAAATATCTGCCATGACTGAGCGCTACTAAAATGTCGCCGCGATGCGGCTAAAAAGACCCTTTTGCAGGAACTATCCAAAACTCACGTTAAAATAAAAAACGCCGCGCTCCATGGCGTGGCGTTTCCGAGGGGCAAAGTTGGGAAAATTTTTCAGAGCAAATCTTCCAATTTTATCTGAAAGCCCTCTAAAACAATCGATTTCACGGCCTCAGTCGCCTTGAATGTATTGAGTTTTTGAAACGCTACTTCTTCGTTTATGTGCTGCACGACGGTCTTTTTTTATAAAAAGCAGGTCAGGTTGGAAGGTGTTTATTTCGTCGAAGGTGGTGTCGAGCGGAGCGGTAAATACTTTTCCAAGATCATTGGATTTAGCGAAAACACGCAAAAGTGTAGCAAGTTCAGTGACTACATCTTGGTGCTGAGGCGAAGGAGAGGGCATAAAAACGATGTTCCCATTGATGAGTTCGTAGTTGCCGTTATTAGCAGGTGTGATTGCAGCATAATCGTTATAGGTCAGGAGTGTACGGCGAACCCTGCTGGCCCGCTTTTGGGCGGAACTTTGGGGGCAATGGTGGAAACTGCGATTGCGGTGGTTTGCATGGTCGAAAGTTTGAACAAAAATAGATTTTCAATCTGAAAATTATCCCAATATCTAAATACCCCAATATCTCATTGAACTTTATCCCCCCTCAAAATCCTAAACCGCTTTCTGGCATCCACGGCGAACACACTGCCGGAATATTCCAGGAAAATTTTTTCATAAATCTCTTTGGCCTTTTCCAAGTCGTTCAATTTCAGTTCGTAAATCTGTGCCAGCGCATACAATGAATTGTCGGCACGAATGTCTTCTTTGAATTTTTCGGCCACTTCCTGGTAAAGCGGGATGGCCTTGGCATAGTCGCGTTGTTTGTCCCAAATCCGGGCTTTCAGGTAAAGAATATCGTCTTGCAAGGAGTGTTCCGGGAAGCCTGTCGCAAGGGTATCCAGTTTGAGGAAAGCTTCGTCGAATCGGTTTTGCAACACCAAAAGTTCGGCACCGGCATAAAGCGAAATGGCATCCGAAGTGGTGTCAAGGTTGAGGTTGTCCATGATAAACACAGAGAGATCGAGCGCGTCGTTGGCGATCAACTTGGAGGTAGAAGCCTTCAACACGTCGAATTGTGCTTGTGCCCACTGGAAATCGCCGTTGAAATAGGAGAGCCGGGCATTCTTGAATCGCGCTTCTTGCCCGATGGTATCTTCCTTGAAAGCCTTGTCCACCTGACTGTAAAGCAAGGTGCTTTCCCATACGTCGCCGTTCATCAAATAGTAGTCGCCGAGGTTGATTTTTAAACGAGCCTGCACATCCGGGCGGATGCCCGGCATCTTTTTGAGTTCCTCTAAAAGATCTATGGCTTTAGGCAGATTGCGCAAATAAATGGCCTCTAAATCAGCCAATTGCAGGGTGATGGAAGCGCTCAAGTGGCTCTTTCCGTACTGTGACAAGAACATTTCGTATTCGGTTTCGAGGGTTGTCAAATCTTGCTGTGTGTAATTGAAACCTTCTGTGATTTTGCGGCGACGGCACTGCATGGCCTCTCGCTTCGCCTCATAAAAGAAAGGGCTGGTCTGGCCTTTTTCAGCAATGATATACTCATAGGCCGCGATGGCCGCATCGTAATCTCGGGCTTCGGCAGCATCGTCTGCTACCCGCATGATGCGTTGACCGCTTTCGCCGAGCCGCTTGTCGAGTGCTTTGTATTGGCGCAAAGCGCTTTTGAAATCTTTGCGTTGCACGAACGACCAAGCAAGCAATTCCACATAATCAGGGTTCTCGTTTTCTTGGACGCGGGCGTAAAGTTGTGTCTGCAATTCAGCAATGTCCTCCGGGCCAAGCGAGCGGGCGAAAATCGTCTGGAGCGAAGGCAATTTGCCGGGATCGGCAGCGAGCGCGTTGAGGTATTGTTCCGTCATTTTCACAGGCTCGCCCTTGCGGCGGTAGAGGTCGCCGAGGTTGTATGCAAATCGGCTGGGGTCTTTGGTGAGTGTTGCCCCGCGCTCGTAGGTTTTAATGGCAAAATCATATTTGGAATCACTTAGAAACATATTGGCGAGCCGGATTACAGCCGCATAATCGCTGGGCATTTTGTCAATGGCGCGTTCGTATTGCGCTTCGGCCTCGGCATCTTTGCCCTGCTCCTCATAGATGGTACCGTATACGACGTAAAGCCCGTTGTTCTCAGGCTGGTCTTTTATTTGCTTTTTTACGGATTTTTCGGCCTCGTCCCATTTTTCCAATTTGGTGAGGCAGTCTATGTACCGGGTGAAATAATAATCGCTTCGGCGTTCTTTTTCCACCAATTGGCTATAAAGCGCAGCAGCTTTTTCAAACTCGCCGTCTGAATAATATTGGTTCGCCAAATTGGGATCAGGGTTTTGCGCTTGCAAAACATTCAAATTCAGGCCGAAAATCAAGAGCGCAAATACGGCGTTGCGCAACGGGAAACCTTTCATGTGCGTATCAAGTTAGGGAAAGACATTGCAAAAGTACGGGCGGGCAAATTGGCAAACGGCAATTCTACCACTGGCATTTTGCTAATCAGACAAAAGTGTGCCGAATTAAGTTCAAAAACGATTTTGATCTGTTCAATTCGTGCGCCATCACGATTTTAGGCCATGCTCAAGTTTCCTCCGCTCTCCAACCCTGGCCGCTATCCAGCCCGGCACCACCAAGGCGCCTGCCAAGAGGTAGCCGTAGTAGGCCATACCGCGCCATAGCAGGGCAATCACCAGACCGATGCCAGCCGGAACATAATCGGAAATAAAGCCAGCCAACGCAATCTCGGCCAATCCAGCTCCGCCAGGTGTAGGGCTGAAGGCCATGATGATGAACATGGCTACCAAGCGGGCATAGATGAAAGCCTGTGTAGCTCCATCAATGGGTGTGCTGGGCACGATGGCTATGATCAAACAATTGATCATCAGGAACTTACTCGTCCAGGCACCTAACGCGCAGAGGATAATCCGAAGGTGATACCGCCAATTTTGCTGGCGCAACTCGGTAGCCGCGAGTTCAAATTCCTGACCGAGCAGGGTAAGTTTTGGGGCAAACCTTTTTAGCCAAGGGATTTTTGCCAACCAGTTCAAACTGCTTTTGGCATATTGCGGCCTCAAAAAAACAAAAAAGATAAGGAGCAACCAGTAGGTGAGCATCATCACGTAAGTGACAAACATCACATTCGAGGCCAGGTTTTGGTCTGAATAAGATTGCATGCCAGGGTACATCATCGGCGGGCCGTAAATGGCGAGCAGGATCGGTAGCAGGATCACGAAGAAACCAGAATCGCAAATCATGGTATAAAAAATCGCTGCCGCTGTGCGCCCTGCTGGCACTTTTTCTTGGGTGAGCACAAACAACATCACGAACGGCCCGCCCTTGCTCGTCGGCGTGAGTGCACCGCTGAATTCCCAGATCACGATGAGTTCCAGACATTTTTTCCAGGTAAAATAATCGCCACCGGTCAGCACTTTCAGCCGATAGGCGTAGAAAAAATGCCGGGCCAGCAAGAGCAAAAACGCCAGCCCGATCCAGGCGAACGCCCGGCCGCTCCACTCGATTTCGCGAAATTTTTCAAGATCAAATTGCTGGTAAAAAAGATACCCCACCGCAAGCAAGCCCAGCCCGATGGGCAGCAGCATCCTCGAAAGACGCATGGAGCGGACAAACTTTTGGGTTTCGGCTTCGCCCAATGGGCGGGGTTGTTGTGGGGTTTCGTTCACGTTGTGATTGATTTTTGAGCGTAGCGGGGCAGTTAGTTTTTCTTAGACTTACCGTCTTTGGTCTGCAATTCGTTCTGCTTGAATGCTTCCTCCCAGCCCCAAACCTTCACCATTTTCCAAAAAATATCCGTGTTGTCCATCACACCACCAAATTGCTCAGCACCTGGGCCATAAGCAAATACGGGTACCAGCGTGGCCGTGTGATATCCAGTAGTGAACTCCAGATCCAGCACATCAGCACCCGCACCCTGCTCCAGTGCCAGACCACCCGTTTCATGGTCGGCAGTGACGATAACGAGGGTGTTGCCATCTGCTTCGGCGAAGCGCAGGATTTCACCAATTGCAGCATCGAAATCCAGCATTTCGTCCACTGCCCGAGGGCCGTCTTTAGCATGGCAAGCCCAATCAATTTGCGAACCTTCAAGCATGAGGAAAAAGCCTTTTTCGGAGCGATTATTTAAAAAATCAGTTGCCATTTTCGCAGCGAGCGGAAGGTAGTCTCGGCCAGATTTCAGCGAATCTGGTTCTCCATTAGCCGCAAACCAACCGAATGGGTATTTCGGATTTGGGGTGGTTTCGGAAAGTTTTTTCTCCTGAAAATTTGACAACCAATACCCTTTTGCCACAAGTTCAGCGTAGAGGTTGCGTTGGTCGGTCTTGCGTTTGTTGAAATAATCGAGGCCACCGCCGACAAAAAAGTCCAACTCGGTTTGCATAAAAAATTTGGCAATGTCCTCCATGTCGGCCCGGCTTTTCACATGGGCGATGAACGAGGCCGGGGTGGCATGGGTAATGCTGGAAGTAGCGACAAGGCCCGTGGCAAGTCCGTTTTTTTCTGCTTGCTCGAGGATGGTTAGGCAAGTTTTTTGGGATTTTGTTACTCCGATGGCGCCGTTGTAGGTTTTGCAGCCGCAGGAAAAAGCGGTAGCCCCGGCTGCCGAATCGGTAATGAGATGGCTGATCGAATGGGTCTTCATCAGCCCCGTGACGGGGAATTTTTCAAGGTTCAGTTTGTTGCCATTGGCATACATCCCGGCAGTAATCTGTGCAAGCCCCATGCCATCGCCAATGAGCAGGATGATGTTTTTAGGGCGTGGGGAAGAAGGCGATGCGGACATCCCAAAAATAAGCAGCGCAGCGAGCGCGATAAGTTGTTTGACCATAATTGAAATATCTCAATCCCCCAATATCCGAACATATCAGCACACGATGTACCGTTTGCCTGGCAATGTTCGGATAATCCCTTTAAATTCAAGGGCAAGAATGTGCGCGGCGAGTTCGCCAGGTGTACATTGAGCAGCAAAAGAAAGTCGGTCAATCGGGATTTCGGGCTTGTCTCGAATAATGCCCACCAGCATGGCTTCGGTGGGATTGAGGTCGAGAGAAAGTTGGGTTTGGGTCAATTTAGGCTTCCCCGGCTCTCCCCATTGCATCCGTTCGCCGATGTCAGAGGCGGACTCCGCAAGTTTGGCACGTTCGGTTTTGAGGAGCAGGTTGCAACCCCTGCTTTTCGTGTCGTGGGGCCGACCAGGCACAACGAAGATTTCACGCCCATGGCGTTCGGCACATTGAACCGTAATCATGGACCCGCCACTGTTAGCCGTTTCGACCACCAATACAACATCAGAAAGGCCGGAAATGATGCGGTTGCGCATCGGAAAATGTTCGCGGTCAGGTTTGGCATCGTGGGCATATTCACTGATTAATCCCCCGTTTTCAATCATTCGCTGGGCCACGCTACGGTGTTGAGTGGGGTAGATACTGGCCAGCCCATGCCCCAAAACACCAATGTTTGGGATACCCATTGCCGATGCTTTTCGATGTGCCGTCACATCCACACCAAATGCCAAACCACTCACGATCAACACATTGTAATCCAGAAACCCTTCCACCAATTCTTCACACATTGCTTTGCCATGTTCGCTCGGCTGGCGCGTGCCAACAATGGCTACTACGCGCTCCGCTTCAAAAACCGAAAGCGAACTTCCTTTAAAAAAGAACATCGCAGGACTGTCCTGACACTGGCGGAGCCGGGCCGGGTAACGTGAATCGGTATAGAAAACTGCCTTCACATCGTGTTGCTCCATAAAAGCGATTTCGCGCTCGGCCTTCGTAAGTGGTTCGACGGCAGAAGCCAATGCGTTTATGGTAGTATGGCCGATGCCTGGAATTTTATGCAATTCTCTTTTGCTGGCTCGAAACACGGCTTCAGCACTGCCGCAATAACTCACAAGGATTTTGGCAGTCACCGCGCCTACTTGTGGCACAAGCATGAGCGCGATTTGATGTTGGAGGCTGTCCATGTTGGATATTGGATATTGGATATTGGATATTGGATATTGGTGAAGGGTGTCAAAGTTAAAGCGGCATTTCGAAGTTTAAAAACATTTTGTGTTTTTTGTGTTTTCCATTTTTGGGCAGCGTCAAAGCTGGAGCTGTAAAATTGAATTGCCCCTCGATTTATTGGGGATAGAGCATTCAACTCGTACAAGCTTCCAAATAATTTTTTTGGCTTGCAATTTGAAAGGAAAACCACTTAACAAATCGAATAACAATTCCCTGTACGATTTTTGCAGCCACGACGTTTGACCAAGGCCTTTCCGCGACACCTACTCCTATTCTTGTTATCCAAATTCATGAAAAAAGCATCCCTGTTCATTGTAGCCACGCTGTTGGCCTTCCCCGTTTTTGCCCAAAACCCAGTCCCAAAGGAAACCTCCAAATCAGGCGCTATCGAAGCGATTGATGTCGAAGCCTTTGCGCCAAAGCCTATAGACACAAGCGCAGCGCCCACTATCATTGCTTTTGGTTCCTGCAACAAGATGACCATGCCGCAAACCATGTGGCAGCATGTAATTGCCAACAATCCCCAACTTTGGATATGGCTTGGCGATATTATTTATGCCGACACCACCGATATGCGTGCGCTCGCCGCTCATTACAAACGGCTGAAAACCACCCCCGACTACAAGAAAATGCGCGCCAAAACGCAGATAATAGGCGTGTACGACGACCACGACTATGGCGTAAATGATGGTTGCGGCGATTACCCGCTGAAAAAAAGCGCGAAAAAATGCCTCATGGATTTTCTGGATGTCCCGATGAACAGCGCGCTCCGCAAACGAGAAGGCGCTTATAGCAGCTATACTTTTGGCAAAGGCCCGCAAAGAATCAAAGTGATCGTAATGGACACCCGGTACTTCCGCGACGCCTTGCAAAAGGACCTCAGCAAACAACGCCGTTACTTACCCAACATGGATGGTCAAATGCTTGGCGAACAGCAATGGAAATGGCTTGAAAACGAACTCCGCTCCAGTACCGCCAATCTCAATATACTTTGTTCCAGCGTTCAAGTCATTGCGGACGATCATGGCTATGAAAAATGGGGGAACTTCCCAAACGAGCGCAAAAGATTGCTCTCGCTTATCACCCATACTAAACCTAAAAACCTGCTCATACTCTCCGGCGACCGCCACATGGCGGAAGTGTCAAAAATGCAACTCGAAGGACTACCCTATCCGCTTTACGACTTTACCTCCAGTGGCCTTACGCATATCCGTAGCGGCCTGGTTGAATCCAACCGGTTCCGCATAGGCGACATGATCGTAAAAAAGAATTTTGGCGTGCTGAAGATTTCCTGGAATGGAAACAGACCTATTGTATCGCTTCAGGCCCGGGGGCAACAGAATGAGTTGTTTCAGGAAATAGTAGTGAGATATTGATGGTTATTTGTTGAATTGGGGATTTGGTTATTTGCGGTGCCTGAGCTTGGTATTCCGATAGCCTTGTCGGCAAAACGAATACCAAGCTCAGGCACCACAAATAACCAAATCCCCCAATAACCAAATCCCCATCGCCTTCCTACCTTTGCCGGATGGAATTTTTGAAACAGCACGTTGAGGCGCTCATTTTCGCATCCCCGCAACCCGTGGCCGCTCTCGATTTGAAAGCGGTGATGGAGGAAGCTTTTCAGGCCGAAATCAAAGAGACAGATATTGTAAGAGCCATTGAGGAACTTAAAACGCAGTTCCAACTGGATCAATTTTCGTTTGAACTCATTGAAATAGCGGGAGGTTGGCAATTCCTCACCAAGGGCGCATACCATACTACGGTGGGCATACACCTGCGCCAGGCAACAAAAAAACGCCTTTCGCAAGCCGCGCTCGAAACCCTGGCGCTCATTGCGTACAAACAGCCTGTGAGCCGCCCGGAGATCGAGGAGATCCGCGGCGTGAACTGTGATTATGCGCTCCAAAAACTTTTGGAAAAGGAGCTTGTTTTCATCGCCGGGCGCAGCGAAGGGCCGGGGCGACCGCTCCTGTACGGTACCACGGAAAAATTTATGGACTATTTGGGAATCAATAGTTTGACAGATTTGCCCAAGCCCAAAGATTTTAAAGACGAGGAAAACAGTGTGGGGGAGCCGGCATAGGGCGAAATTCATTTCGCTGGAATGCGCAACAGGATAGGTATTTCAAATTCAAACCATGTCGAAATGAATTTCGACCTACATAATATGCTCGAACAACCGCTGGTGAACCGCGTCGCAAACAGCAGACTCTTCACCATAGATTTGGAAGAACTGTACCCGACAGAGGAGGTCGTTCCTTTCGACCTGAAAGGCTATCTTTTTATGGAGTTGATCCTGAAAGAGAAGGATTTCCGCGAAGCGCTCCAAGTGCTTGATTGGGAACAATACCGCGGGAAAAACCTCGCCGTGTTTTGCTCCACAGATGCCATCATTCCGCTCTGGGCTTACATGCTCGTGGCAACCCATGCTACACCTTTTGTGGCCGACATTGCACTTTGTGAGCCAGCAGAATTTGCCGAAAAAGCGTTCCTTAAAAAACTCGCCAATTTAGACATTAGCGAATATGAAGGCAAGCGGATCGTCATCAAAGGTTGTAGCGACAAGCCGGTGCCAGCCGCAGCTTATCTCGAAATCACCCGTCAATTGCAACCCGTGGCACTGAGTATTATGTTTGGCGAACCTTGTTCTACGGTACCAGTTTACAAGAAATCAAGAACCTGAGAAATTAACCATTAGATAACCTTTGCTGATTTTCAAACCACATAGTTCACATAGCACACATAGTTTTCAAGATTACTAGATTAGTCTCTATGTGCGCTATGTGAACTATGTGGTTTGAAAATTAGCTGGCGTACGATAATAACGCAATGACAAATCCGCTGAAATTCAAAGTCCTCGACGCCTACCTGATACGGCAATACCTCTCCACGGTATTTTTCTCGCTGTTGATTTTCAGCATGATTTCTTGTGCGATTGATTTTAGCGACAAAGTGCAGAGCATTATCGAAAAACCCTGTACCTGGAAGGATGTGTTGGCTTACTATATGGGTTTTGTGACGCACATGGCAAGTTTGCTGCTGCCACTTTATACGCTTATCGGGGTTGTTTTTTTTACTTCAAGATTGGCTTCCAACGCTGAAATTTTATCCATATTCAATGCAGGTATCGGATTCCGACGATTGCTGTATCCTTACCTTATTGCAGCCACTGCTGTCATGTTTTTGCACCTGACAATCAATCACATTGGCGCGCCAATCCTCAACCAATGGAAGCTGTGGTTTGAACACACTTTCGTCTGGACCGACCAAGACAAGGGCAAAATCGCCAATATTCACCTGCTTACCGCCCCCGACACCAAAGTCTTCGTAAGGGCCTTCAACAAAAACACCCAAACTGCCTCTGGCCTTCGCCTCGAACAATTTAAAGGCAACCGTGTGATCAGCATATTAGAGGCCGAGCAAGCCAAATGGAAAGGGGAGCCAAACCGCTGGGAACTCCCCAAATGGTCGGTGCGGACCTTTGATGGCCTGCGCGAAAATTACACCATACACACTACCTCATTGGACACCGCGATCAATATTTCGCCCGCTGACTTTGTCTATTACGCCAATCAACGCGAACAAATGACCACGCCTGAGCTGCGTGAAGCCATCGCCCGCGACAGGGGTCGTGGCCTGCCTTATACCCGCAGTTACGAGGTAGAAATGCACCGCCGCACCGCCGACGCTTTTACCATCATCATCCTCACCATCATCGGATTGGCCGTGGCGGGTCGTAAAGTGCGCGGCGGTATGGGGCTTCACCTTGCTGTCGGCATTGGCATCGGGGCGGCCTACATTGTGTTCTCTAAATTCACCGTGTCGTTTGCCACTGGCGGTGTCTTGCCAGTATGGGTGGGGATGTGGCTGCCCAATTTTGCTTTTGGTATTATGGCCTGGTGGCTGGTAAGTCGGGCGCAGAAGTAGAGGCCGTTTGCCGTTTTTGCTAAGCTTCAACTTACTTTTGCGGCCTCAAAACAACGCCAACCTCTTAAATACTATTGATATGGCCAACGGGTTTGCTGTGTTTCCTCCAGTCAAATAAATCCTATAAGGTTTTTAAAACCTTACAGGATTGTATGAAAATCATAAAGTGGCTATCCTCATTTTACACCAAAAGCCCATCCATGTCCAAAAAAAGATACCTCGTCACCGCCGCTTTACCCTACGCCAACGGCCCGCTCCACATAGGCCATTTGGCAGGCGCCTACCTTCCGGCTGATATTTTTGTGCGCTATTTGCGCTTGATGGGTAAAGACGTGGTGTTCGTGTGCGGCTCCGACGAACACGGTGCCGCCATTACTGTAAAGGCCCGCAAGGAAGAAACCACCCCTCGGGCCGTGGTGGACAAATATCACGCGATGCTGCGGGATACTTTTCAGAAAATCGGCATCTCATTTGATATTTACCACCGAACAACCGAGCCAATCCACCACCACACCTCGCAGGATTTTTTTAGAAAACTCAATGAAAATCAAGCGTTTTTGGAAGAAACCACCGAACAGTATTACGACGAAAATGTTGGCCAATTCCTCGCCGACCGCTACATCGTGGGCACTTGCCCGGTGTGCGCCAACCCCGAAGCCTACGGCGACCAATGCGAAAAATGCGGCTCCGCACTCAGCCCCACCGATCTCATCAACCCCCATTCCATGCTCAGTGGCTCCGTACCGGTGAAACGCCCTACGAAACACTGGTTCCTCCGCCTCGACCAGCATGAGGCTTGGCTGCGCGAATGGATCAACACGGGAATTGCCGATGGGAAACAACTCCATAATCCGGCAGATTGGAAAAACCATGTAATCGGCCAGTGCAATTCTTGGCTGGACCAAGGCCTTCAGCCCCGCGCCATGACCCGCGATCTGGACTGGGGCGTAGATGTCCCGCAGGAAATCCCCGGCTCTGAGGGCAAAAAACTGTACGTCTGGCTCGACGCTCCAATTGGATATATTTCTGCTACCAAGCAATGGGCATTGGACAAGGGAAAGGATTGGGAACCTTACTGGAAAAGTGACGAAACAGCGCTTGTGCATTTTATCGGCAAGGACAATATCGTGTTCCACTGCCTCATTTTCCCAGCGATTTTAACAGCGCATGGCGGTTATATTTTGCCCGTCAATGTGCCAGCCAACCAGTTCCTCAACCTCGAAGGCCGCAAACTTTCCACCTCTAAAAACTGGGCAGTTTGGGTACACGAATACTGCGAAGAATTTGCCGGGCAAGAAGACGTGCTGCGCTTCAATATGATAAAGAAAATGCCTGAGCAGAGCGATTCTGAGTTTACGTGGAAAGGTTTTCAAGAGACGAACAACAATGAACTGGTGAACAATCTCGCCAATTTCGTCAACCGCGTGCTCGTACTCTCACACAAATACTATAGTGGTGTGGTGCCACGAATTGATACCGAAATAACATTCAACAGCGGTTGGGAGACTGCTAAAACCGGACAATACAACGAGGAACTCAATCTTCTGCACGAAAAATTGCAAGAAATGGGTGCAGCCATCGAACGCTACGAACTCCGCGAGGCATTGCGGATTTTGATGGAAATATCAAGCGCGGGCAATGCGCTGCTCCAGTTCAACGAGCCTTGGAAAACGGTGAAAGAAGCACCAGAAATGGTAAAGGTTGTGATGAACCTCGCGATCCAGTACGTTGCGGTGTTGTCTGTTGCGATTCGCCCATTCCTGCCATTTGCAGCAGACCGGCTGCGCAAAATGCTCAATATCAACCCCTTGCATGACAATGGCGACCTGCTCGAAATACTCAACGAACTCGTGGAAGGCAATCCCGTGATTCCGGCCCAGCACGCGCTCAATGAACCTGAACACCTCTTCAGCCGCATACCGGACGAAGTAATTGACAAGCAGATCGCCAAACTGACAGCCACCGAAGCTCCGGCGCAATCCCCAAACGATTCTTCTACCAGTACAAACTGTCAACCATTGAAAGAACTTATCCAATTCGACGACTTTGCAAAACTCGACCTCCGCACGGGCACCATCCAAACTGCAGAGAAAGTGGAGAAATCCAAAAAGCTTCTCAAACTCAGCGTGGACTTGGGCTTCGAGACACGCACGATTTTATCGGGCATTGCCGAGCATTTCACGCCTGAACAAGTGATCGGCCAGCAAGTGGTTATCGTCGCCAACCTCGCACCCCGTGTCATGATGGGCACTGAATCGCAGGGCATGATTTTGATGGCAGAGGATGAAGAGGGCAAGTTGAGTTTTGTCAGCCCGGCGGCTGCGTGGCCGAATGGGATGGGGGTGAGGTAAAATGGTTGCAAAATTGTTTTCAAATGACCTTGAACTTGCATCAAAATCAGGCTAGACATGACTATATATTCCATTTACGATGAAATTGCCGAGTTGCTTGCGCAACTCGCACCTGCCAAAATGTTGGCTTTGAAGGCTTCTGGTGAGATGCAAGAAAGACTGGAATTTCTGATTGAAAAGTCAAAAGCAGGCCATCTCACCGTCCGTGAAAAGGATGAATTAGACCACTACATCGTCTTGGAAAAATTGGTGCGGCTTGCAAAAATCCGTTCGCACGCCTCCTGACTATGAGCAGCCACATCCCAGACTCCCTCCGAACTCTGGTTGCCGAGCGAGCCAAGCATCGCTGTGAATATTGCCGTTTGCCAGCCCAAGATTCTCTTTTTATATTCCATATTGACCACATAGTCAGCATTAAACACGGAGGAGAAACAAGTTCGAAAAATCTGGCCTGCGCATACCAAATCTGCAACCTCAACAAAGGGACTGACATTGCCACTTTTTTGCACGACCCGCAATTCCCAGTTAGACTTTTCAACCCACGGCTTGATGTCTGGGACGAGCATTTTAAGGTTGATATATTGGGAGAAATAATTTCTCGCACCGCAATCGGCCAAGCCACTATCAAAGTGTTAGATTTAAATCACCCTGACGGCATAATTGAACGAAGAGAACTCTTACGGCTCGGGCTTTTTTGAATTCTGTACCTGAGCGTTGAGTTTTGTTCGGCGTACCCCTTTTCGTCGAAGTCATGTAGCACCGTTGCATCTTGCCGGGCATAGCGCAAGGCGCAGGTTTTTGAATTCTTCTGAGCTGCGAGCCTAAAACTTTCTACCGTACATTTGTTCGTTAAAAAACAACTCCCAACCATGCGTAACTTATTTTTCATTTTCTCCCTCGTACTATGGGGTACTCAGTGCGTGGGCGCACAAAAGGAACCGCGTTTTTATGTTGAAACAAGCGCAGTTGAAGTAGTCATAATAGTGCGCTTCAGATGAAATAAAATGACCTTAGCCTGCTACATCCAATGTTTGCAAAAATGCACCCGCGCTTTCGGCGTTTGGGCAGGGGCAATATTTTTCATTTTTAATTTCCATACACTGGCTGCGCAGAGCAACGTCACTTTTGAAGCCGCCATTGACGCAAAAGAAGTGGTGGCAGGTTTGCCATTTGAACTGACATTCACCCTTAAAAATGCAGAAGGAACGCGCTTCACCGCGCCCAATTTCTCGGGATTTAAAACTGGTGCTGTCTCTGAAATGCGCGGCATGAGTTTTGTGAACGGTCGCAGCAGTACCAGCCAAACCTGGTCCCTGGAATTGACCGCCAACAAACCCGGCACCTTTAGCATCGGCCCGGCCACGGTGGTGGAAGGCGGACGAACACTAAGCACAAAGGCATTGACTGTCAATGTTTTATCCGTCTCTACAAGCAACAAAGGGAAGGTAAATGTGCCTCCTGGTTCCGACGATCAGGTGTTCGTGGCTGCCGAATTTGACCAGGAATCAGCATACCCGGGTCAGCAAATAAGATGGCGTATTCGGCTCTACACCCAACTTTCGGTGGAAGGCTACGACATCATTGCGCTCCCCGATTTCGAGGGCTTTTTTTCCAAAGAAAAAATCCGGTACGACAAGCGTGTTGAGTACCTCAATCTTCGCGGGAAAAAGTACGCCGTGCGCACCCTGCACGAAGAAGCCCTCTTCCCTCAGGAAGGGGGTGAACGTAGTGTCGGCGCAGCACGTGTAAGCGTGGGGATCGAACAACCCGGCACTCAGGGTTTTCTTTTCGGGCCAAAACCTGTGACTTTGCAGACGCAACCCATTTTCCTCAGTGTGAAGCCTTTGCCACAGCCTCCGCCTGCAGAATTCACAGGAGGTGTAGGGACTTATGAATGGGAAGTAAAAGCGGATACCACCACCCTTAGTACTGACGAAGCCCTTACCATCACCGTGGAAGTGAAAGGCAATGGCGATACCAGAAGGTTTGCTCCACCAAAAATTACCGTGCCGCCGAATTGCGATATTTTCGAGCCGCGCATTTTGGAGGAGGAAGAATACGAAGGCGAATCAGGGATTCTGCACCGAAAAAAATTCGAGTATGTGGTGCTTCCAAAAGATACGGGTAAACTGGAGATCAACCCAATGCTGGCTTATTTCGATGTCGACAGCAACCGATATTGCCTACTCCGCGCAGCGCGCATCCAATTTACCGTGACAGCCGGCAAAAACTATCAATCTCCCAACGCCTTGCAAGATACCTTAGTCGCCGAGCCATCTGTGGCCCAGCAGCCTAGCCTTTTGGAAAATCTTATTGACTGGCTGAGTTCCCCTTTGCTTTGGGGCATTTTGGCTTTGCCATTTCTGGCACTGGGCATTTTTGTACTGCTAAAAAAACGACGACCTGTTTTACCCGCCGAAGCTTTCCCGCCTGCCGAGCCTTGGCGGGCAGGAGCGGAGGCGGGCAACCAGTCACCCATCACCAATACACCAATCAACCAGTCATCCAGTCTCGCCTCAGCCCGCCAGCACTTCTCCAACGCTGGCCACCTATTGAAGGGAAACGACCCACAAGGATTCTACAACGAGCTTTTCAAGTCCTTGCAAGTATGGCTTTCCGCCCGTTTTGGCCTCCGCCCTTCACAAATGAACGATGCGGACGTGAGCACCGTCCTCCATCAGCGTGGCGCTACACCCATTAGCATCCAAACCTTTCTTTCGGTGTGGCATACCTGCGAGCAAGCCATTTATGGCGGCCAAGCCCAAGCCGAGCAGATGGAGAGTACCTGGCAAATGGCCAGGCAGGTGATGGAAGCATTGGAAAAGGAGATTAAGTGAAGCGTAGAAAATTCCGAAGCGTGGATACTTTGGGCGAATTGCCAAATCAATATTTCAAAACTATGAACATCGGTAAACCAAATTAAAAGCCACCCCATCATAAGCCCCTCCTCAATCGCTCAAAAAACCTATTTTTGCGCCAGCCAGCGGCAAAATGCCGCCGTTTCTTCCCATGCGATTCAGGATTCTTGCCCCTTGCCCCTTGCTACTTGCTACTTGCTATTTGCTGCTCAACACGGCCTGCCAGCCCCCGGAATACAACAAGAAAAAAGAGGTTGAACATGGCAAGGTCAATCTCGACCTGCACAACAAAAAGGTGCAACTCCTTTACAATCTGCGCGACAAACGCGCCACAGACAGCCTGTTGCTTTTTCTGAACGACCGTGATGTGACCCTGCGTTACCTCTCCGCACTGTCTTTCGCTTCGGTGCGCGACACAAATGCCATCGCTGCGCTCGTGCCACTCTTGCAAGATCCTGTGGAAGACGTGCGTGTCGCAGCTGCTTTTTCCTTAGGGCAAATCGGTTCGCTAAAGTGCGAGAGACCACTGATTGAGGCCTTTTTTTCCAAAGATTCGAGCTCCCAACATCAGCGGTTCAACGCCGTGGTGCTCGAAGCCGTGGGCAAATGCGGTTCACGACAAAGCCTCCGCCAAATCGCAGCCGTGACTACTTACCAAGAAACGGACACCCTTTTGCTCGAAGGTCAATGCCGTGCCATCTTGCGTTTTGCCTTGCGCGATTCCGGGATAATCGAAGCTTCGGCTACCCAACGCATGGTAGACTATGTGGGCAACGAAAAAATCCCTGTGCCCGCCCGTTTGGTGGCGGCTTACTACCTCGCCCGCGCAAAGGGCATCGAGATAGACAGTGCTCAAGCCGTAACAATTAGCCTGGGATTTGTACGGGCAGTCAATGCCCCGGAAGTGCGCGCACAAATTGCCATTGCATTGAGCAAATCTAAAGCCAGCCCGGCCTTTGGAATGCTCTCCAAAGTGATCAAGACGGAACAGGATTGGCGGGTAAAATGTGAGATCATCAAAGCCTTGGGCCAATTTCCTTATGATACCGCGAGAGTGCTGGTGGCCGAACGGCTTTATGA
Organism: uncultured Saprospiraceae bacterium; assembly: GCA_964589365.1. GTDB lineage: Bacteria > Bacteroidota > Bacteroidia > Chitinophagales > Saprospiraceae > M3007. The sequence goes on along the minus strand of CAZPTQ010000016.1, from coordinate 4,945 downwards.
CCCAAATCCCCATGTTGGCCGCGCGGCAGCTGAGTTTTTTGTGCAAAACGGTCGGCCGCAGGACGGAGATTGGTACCGGCGGATGGCACGCGACAATCCCGCCTGGCCGATGCCGATGCAAATCGCGCTGTATCAGGCCGCAAACAAAAACCTGACTTTTTGGGGTGATTCTACGGCAAAATCGGATGTAAACTGGCGTTTGAAACAGCTTTTTCAACAATCAAAAAACCCTCACGACCGGGCGGCTTGTCTCGCCGGTTTGGCCGAATATGGCAGGAATTACACCTGGATTCACCAATTCGGCTTCAATGACCCAGCTTCGGCAGTAAAAATGGCTGCCACAGAAACCTTGGTGTCCATTATGATGCGCAAGGATTTTTGGGCGCATTTTGGCGAAGGAGGGAAAGGAGCCCGCCGAACGCTATACAATTACACCCGTGAGGTGGTGGCTAATGGCGATCCGGGCATGATTAGCAAGCTCGCACCTGCTTTTTCAACAGATAACACGCTGAATTTTAAAGATATACGCGACTCCACTCGAATTCTTGATTTTCGCGAAGCGTTCGGAAAACTGAAAATGCCGCGCGATTATGAAGCCATTGCCGCACTCGAAGAATCCATTGCGTACCTCGAAGGGCGATCAGTGCCAGCCCTGCCGAAAATCCCTCAAAACCATCCCATTGACTGGGAGCGTATGCAAGTAGTGACCGATCAAACGGAAGTGAGCATCCAAACGGCTAAGGGCACCGTTGTGCTTGAACTCTGGCCACAATGGGCACCTGCCTCGGTCGCGAATTTCATTGAATTGGCTAGCAAAGGGTTTTACAACGGAAAGGCATTTCACCGCGTGGTGCCCAACCATGTGATCCAAAGCGGCTGCCCACGAGGCGATGGTACTGGATCACTTGATTATTCGCTCCGCACGGAGATTGGGCTAAGCTGGTACGACCGCGCCGGACTGCTCGGTATGGCTTCTAATGGATTTGATACGGAAGGCACCCAGTTTTTTATCACGCATTCGGCACGGGTACATCTGGATGGGAAATACACGATTTTTGGTCGGGTGAAATCGGGTATGGAAGTCGTGGACCAAATCCAGCAGGGAGACGTAATGGAGAAGCTGACGGTGAAGTACTGATATTTTAAACCGCAAAATTATACTTCAGGCAAAAACACCTCCGCCATCATGCACCTCGCCGAGCCGCCGCCATAGGTCTCAATGGTATCAATGGGCGCATGAAGCAGTTTTGTATGCCCTTCCAATTTTTTGATTTGGGCAGGCAAAAGGGCACGATAGGCTTGGCTCGACATCACTAGAATAGTCTGGCCTTCAGTGCTTCGTACCTGGAGCATATTGCCCGCAAAGGAGTTCATTTGCGCCAGAGAGATGTCCACGATCTCCTTTCCTGTTTCCCTGAATTTTTCTTCCAACATTTTACGTTCCGAGCCATCGCGCACGGAATCGAGGCATATAACCACGAAGGTTTCGCCGAGCGCCATCATCACGTTGGTGTGATAAATGTCCTGGCCATTTCCGTCCACCGCGTGAAACACAACTTTTTGATAGCCAATGGCTTGACAAAGTTTTTCAAGCAGCGTTGCATCCGTGCGCGGACTAATACAAGCGTAGGCGAGACGGTGTTGGTGGTCGAAAATAATGCTTCCCGTACCTTCTAAAAAATGCTCAGATCGTTCGCTGTCTTCAAAATTCAATCGCCGATCCAAACGAAATCCTTTTTTCAATACTGTTTCGATGATAGCATCGCTGCGCTCTGAGCGCCGCGTGGGGGCGAACATGGGATAAGTAACCACGAAACCTTCCTGATGGAAAGTAACCCAGTTGTTGGGGAATACCGCATCAGGTTTTACAGGCACGGAGGAGTCTTCAGCCACGATGACATCCACACCAGCAGCGCGCAATTGCGCCACAAATCCGTCGAATTCCTGCATGGCGCGTTCACGCATTTCGACGACGCTCAGCTTACCATCTCGACTTTGGAAAGCGTTGCTGGCGGCGGTTTCTTCGTTGAACGCGAAATTGGCCGGGCGAACCATTAGGATGTGGGGGGTAGTTTGCTGACGCATGAGATTGGGAAATTTAGATATTGGGATATTGGGGATATTGGGATATTCTGAATCAGCGCCAAAACTACGGCTGTTTTTGAACCTGCAAAAGGAAGGTCTGAATACCTTTGGCCCGAGCAGGAATTGTTGCTCTGCAACCTAATATCTTAATTTCCTAATTTCCTAATTTCTCCATCCCGTGAAACGCTACTGCCGCAATTGCTACCATCCATTGCCATACAAGGCAAAATTCTGCGCCCATTGCGGGCAAAAGGACACGGACGGGCGCATTGGCATGAAGAGCCTGATGGGACGGATTTGGAACAACACCTTTCATTTGGAAGGAAAATTCATCCGTACTTCCTGGCAACTTTTTGTGCCGGGCATGGTGAGCAAAGAGTTTTTCAAAGGCAAGCAGGATCGTTATCCTCATCCCATCCGAATGTTTGCCATTGTTATGTTCCTGTTCCTGTTCTTGCTCAATTCGATGTTGAAAAGCAAGGAGGGAAAAAACCACGGAGTGTTCTTTTCCCCAATAACAACAGTCGAAACTGAAACCGGCGACACGCTTGTAAAAGAAATATCCTTCACCCTTTTCGAGCAGATGAAGTACAACGCCATGCTCTACGATTTGGAGAAGGACTACGAGCATCTACCTGCCGAATTGAAAACACCACAGGTAAAAAGCGTCGTGGACAGCCTGTTGCAATCTTTCGCTGGACGCTATAATTTGGAGCATAAAGAGCTAATGGACTCCCTCCCGCAGGAATTGTTTGACAGCCTTGAGATTGGATTCGGCGGCGTAAAACTTGCAATACTCGACATCGTTCGCTTAGAGCCGGATGAAATTATCCAAAGCTACAAACTCACCGATTGGTTCGACAAATTGATGGTTCGCCAAGGCATCAAATCAATCAAAACCCCCGATGCGCTGGCACATGCTTACATCGGCAGCCTTACCTGGACCATTCTAATTTTGGTGGCTTTAATGTCGGGTGTGTTGGCACTGCTTTATTGGCGACAACGGCACTATTATGTGGAACATTTCATATTCCTGCTCCATTTCCACACGGGCACGATGCTCTTCCTGATGCTGGCTATAATAGGCTATCTTATTGGTTTTTGGGACAAAAGAGTCATCCAATGGGCGGCCTTTCTGCCTGCTCCAGCCATGTATTTAGCGCTTTGGCGGTACTATGGGCAGGGGTGGTTCAACACCTTTGTCAAATGGCTGGTTTATGGTTTTCTGTATATTTTCGCTTTCGCGCTGTCATTTATTCTGGGCTTGCTGGTCGTCTTTGCGATGTTTTAAACCAATCGCTTATGCCAACTTTCTCCGAACGGCACAAGCCACTTTTCTGCCAGTTCCGACTTAGTTTGCACCATGGTATTGGCCATGAGCGTTTCAGGATTGATGCTCCCTGAATGAGCGAGTGCTATAAATTCCGAACGGTTGGCAAACTGCATTTTACCCTCCTCATCCACCCAGGCAAAACGCATCCGTTCAAAAAAATATGCTCCAATTTCTTCCCCCAATTGTTCCAGAAAATGGACGGATTTGTCAATGGAACAACCGCTCGCGCCTGCTTGTGTTTCATCCACCATTAGCAGAAGGAATTGATCCTCAAAAACTTCAGCTTTGGCAAGCAGGGCTTGGTTGTGCGCCGTCCATTGCTGACAAAATGCATCCAGTTTTTTTTGGGCAAAAGCCGATTCTTCGCCCGTGAGCGGGCGATTGGAAGTGTATACCCAGACACGGGAGTCGGGAGAGAATGTGGAATCGTTGACGAGTATGGGAGTCATTCAAAATGTGGGCTACAATCTGGAAAGTATCATCTCTGAAAGGTCATAAACCGGAATTTGTTCATTTTTCTCCTTGGCTTTTAAGCCGTCTTGCAGCATAGTGAGGCAGAATGGGCAATTTGCCACTACCGCCGAAGGATTGGTTTCCAGGGCTTCTTCGATGCGTTCTGAGCTGATGCGCTTCGTGCCGGGTTCGTCCTCTTTCCACATTTGTGCGCCGCCTGCTCCGCAACAAAGGCCGTTTTTGCGCGAACGCTTCATTTCTACGAGGTCCACGTCGAGGCGCTCAAGCAGGGCGCGGGGGGCTTCGTACACGTCATTTGCGCGACCCAGGTAGCAGGAATCGTGGTAAGTAATGCGGCGGCCTTTGAAATCGCCGCCTTCTTTTAGTTTGAGTTTCCCATTGGCAATCAACTCATTGAGCAGTTGCGTGTGGTGCACCACTTCGTAATGTCCGCCGAGTTCGGGATATTCATTTTTCAACGTATTGAAACAGTGCGGACAGGCCGTCACTATTTTTTTTACGCCGTACATATTGAGCGTTTCGATGTTCATCGTGGCGGTCATCTGGAACAGGAATTCGTTTCCAGCACGACGGGCCGGGTCGCCCGTGCAGCGTTCTTCGTTTCCAAGGATGGCGAACTCCACCCCTGCGTGGTTCAGGATTTCGCAGAGCGCGCGGGTTACTTTTTGGGCGCGAGCATCGAAAGAGCCGGCGCAGCCGACCCAGAAAAGGATTTCGGGACTCTTGCCTTGTGCGGCCATTTCGGCCATGGTGTATGCTGTCATATTGTTGCCACTAATTTATAGGAATGGCTTTGCTTTTATACCAATTGAAATCTAGCTACTTTGGGGTCCACCAATACTGTGTCGTGCTCAAAATCAAGTTTGATCCGCCATTTTTTTCATGGTGGCTGCGCCAATGATGGCTTCTTCCGACAGGCCGGGGACGACCAGAAATTCATCCGAAAGTTGGATGTCATTAATGTAAAAAGTAGCTGCAATTTGGTATTTAATTTCGATGTAGTGGCCTTCAGCAGTAGTATAGACTCGTCGAGGTTTACGGAATTTTATAAGT
>CAZPTQ010000015.1:0-41723 GCA_964589365.1 uncultured Saprospiraceae bacterium | reverse complement strand
GGTCATTGGTCATTGGTCATTGGTCATTGGTCATTGGTCATTGGTCATTGGTCAAAATACTATTGCCCCAACAATTCAGACAGCAAATTCTCCTGTGCCGCCAGCAAAGGGCAATGGGTATTTAGTGCAAGTTCAAGCGTGGCACGTTCCTCGGGCTTAATACCCAAATTGGAAACGCATTTGCGCGCTTTTTCAAATTCATCAGCAACATTTCGAAAGGAAAGGCTATCTGATGCCGTTTGAGCCAGTTTGTTGAGCGATAACAATTGATCTGTGCAGCTACAGAGCGACTTAGCCAATTTATCTCCGCGCGATTCGGGCGGAGCGGGGGCCTCGCATGAAAAACAAGCAATTGCAATCAAAAAAAGGAGATATCGCATCAAGGTTGTGTTTTTCAAATTATTACCAGCTTGTTTCGTTGCGAATGCTGCTTCCCACGGCACCTATTAACTGTTACTGCAAACTCATCCCTTTTTCTGCTTTTTAAACTTCCCATCCTTCCAGGCTTTAAAAAATTGTCCCCAGGCCAAGGGGCTAAAAATATTCATGGGCGGGGTTTGACCGATGTAATAATACTCGCGGGCTTGTTTGCGGAGGTAAAAATTGGCACTCTCCCGGCCGCCATACGGCACAATGTCTGGGTTTTTACGAGCTTCAGCAAGATACTCGTTGGCAAGGTTTTCGGTGGCCAGCCGCTGAAGTTCGGGGGTTACATCCATCTTAAGGAACTCAATTTTGAAGTGCTCCTTGGATGGCCATGGAAAGATGACTGCCTCGGGAAGGAGAATAGTGTCCTGGCTCATCAGTTGTACGATGGCATAACGATCTTGTGTAAGTGTGTCGGGGATCGTGATGGTAACTGGTTCTAAACCAATACAAGTGAAGCGTACCTTTTCGCCTTTCTCCACCACGATGGTAAAGAAGCCACGATAGTCGGCGTAGGTGCCACGACGTTTTTGAGGGACTGAAATGGTTGCGTATGGCACTGGAACCAAGCGCCCATCCGCTTCCGTCATGATGAGGCCGGAGAACTGGATGAGGGGCGGTTCAGTTTGCGCTTCGCCGCGTGCGTAAAGCGAGCAAATAAAGAGGAGAGCGAATAGTTTTTTCATGTTGCGAGTCAAAGGTACGGCAGCAAAACGTTTGACTGTGTTGTTTCGTCCAATGTGTAAAGTGCAGCTTAACCGATTTTTAACAGAATCATTCAATTACCTTTGCGCCGTTTACCGTCAATGTGTACAAAAACATACTCATAAATGTTCAAAAAAGCACCATTTTTCTTCTTATTCCTGTTGTTGAGCGTAAGCCTCAGCGCACAAACTGCGCCGAAATACGGCCACATGAACCTCGGAATCCTCCTAGAACTATTGCCTGACACCAAAACTGCCAATGAGGGACTGAAGGTTTTTGCCGATAAACTCGGCGCTAAAGACGACTCGCTTGGCCGTGCCCTTCAGGCCAGTGCCGAAACGCTTCAAAAAGAATACGATTCCGGAATTTTGACCCCGGTGCAAGCGCAACAACGCCAAGCCGAATTGCAAAAACAACAGGAGTTCCTGCAAAAATTTGAGCAAGAAGCCAACCAAATGGTTACTGCCAAACGTGAAGAACTCCTCAAGCCTATCCTTACCAAGGTAGACGATGCCATCAAGGCCGTCGCCAAGGAAAACGGCTACTCCATGATTTTCGACACCAGCACAGGCGCCATGCTTTTCGCCACTGATACCGACGATGTGACGGTGCTCGTGAAAAAGAAATTGGGGTTAGAATAGAACTTTGGACGATTTGACCGTCAACAACAGATGAATCATCCCGAATTTTTCGAGACAGGTGCGTAGCCCTAAAACATCGGTAGAACATTTGTTTTGGGGCTACGCACCTATATTAACGTTTAAATGATCACGAGGGCGTCTCATAAGTGGTGGAATGGCCTTTAGGCTGTCGGGAAAGGGCGTTTGCGCCGTAAACGGCGCACTTCCCGACGGCCTAAAGGCCATTCCACCACCTATGAGACGCCCTCATTCCCAAGCCAATAGCTAAGGATTCAAAATCCCGCTGATATCCAAAATTTTGGCTACATTTGAGGTTCTCTTCCCTCAAAATGATACAAAAACTCTCGCTTAAAGATTTTGAACACAATATCAGTCCCGCTACCTGGTATGCTGCCGACGATCTGGTTCAAGCAGGGCGAGTGAAAAACCTCCGTGAAATAGAACGCCATTTCTGGGTGGCGTTGGTAGAGACCGATGATGGCAATTTTGAGTCGGAGGTGATGATTACTCCCCACAAAATTAAAGCGTATGCTTGCGAGTGTTTCACAGAAGGTCGTCGGCTGATGTGTCCACACATAGCAGCTACATTGATAAAAATCAGGCAGTTTTACGAACAACGTGAAGAAACCCGCCGCATCAAAGCCGAGCAAAAACCGTCCACTGAACTTACTCGATTTACCGTTCAGACCGCTCTTGACAATGCGACGCCCGAAGCACTCGCCGACTTTGTGCGCGACTTCGCCCGCCGTGACCGGGATTTTGCCCTCGCGCTTAAAACCCGTTTCGCAGCCCATGTGACGGACGCTGAAAACCCTTATGCCCTCGTACTCGATTCCGTGCTGCCTAAGCCCAGCGCCAAAGCCAAGATCACCGAACCTGATTTCCGCCGACTGCGCAAGGCTTTGGACGGGCTGGAAGAACAACTTGGCTTGGCACAAGCCACTTTGGATTTTCGTGCCATGTTCCAAATAGCATCGGCTATTTTTTTGAAAATCAACCCTTTGCACGCAAAAGCAGAAGGCAATCGGCGGGCTGTGCTGTTGCATTTTTGTCAAAAATCGTTTGAAGCGCTGATTACCATCAACAATTCAGCCCCCTCCCCGGAGCTCCGTGAATCGGTATGGGAAACACTTTTCACTTTTGGCAACAAAAGTGTTTTTCCGCCTGAATTGGAGCGCGACGCACTTCGTTTTCTTGGTGAATCTGCAAAGGACGAGACCAAATTTGGCAAGTTGAGGGCTATGTTCGATCACACTCCCTACCCTGCCTCGCCATTTATGCTGCAACTTTTCCTCTCTGCGCTGGCAGTTCGAAATATGCCACAGGCCGCCGTTCGGGTGCTTGAAGATTATTTGGAAAAACCGGACATGGTAAAGGGGGCTTTTCTGCAATTATATTACCTCCATCATTGGGAAGCATCTACGCTGGTAGGAGAATATTTTTTAAGCAAAAATATCTTTCCTGTTGGGCAGAGCCGTGAATTGGAAAACGTGCTGCTTTTCATTGCCGAACAAACTGGCGACCGCTTGCGCCAAACTACGCTGCTCCGTCAACGCTTCCTGCTTTCAGGCAGTTCAGATGTGTTTGAAAAGCTTAAAATCGCTGCTGCCGAACGATGGCCAGCCGAAAGGGATCAATTGCTCGCCGAACTCCGCGAAAAAGATGATGTAGCCAAAACCGCTGCCCTGCTGGCATCTGAAGGTGATTTAGCGAATTTAGCCGAACTGATTGAAAATCAAGGAGATTTAGCGCTGATGCAGCGCTATGAGTCTGCTTTTTTAGAAGAAAAAAAGGATTTCGTAAAACGGCAATACACCACATTTTTAAACCAATATTTAGCAGAACATTTTGGCGCGCCAGCGGCGCAACACGTCCGACTTCGATTGTCAGAATTGCTGCAAAGAGGAGAAGAGGAAATGGTGATGCAAATCATCCGCGAGCTCACCATACATTTCCCGGAACGGATCAGCCTCCCCGGGGAATTGGCGGAGTTGTTCCCCAGATCAAAGCGGAAAATGATTTGACGTAAACATTAACTATGAACGATGAACTATACCCGCTTACGCTATGGCGGCGGCAAACAGGCCTCAATAATTTCTCTTATAGCCTCCTCCTCACTCTCCCAATGCCACGATTCCAATCCCGGAATATTCCTTCCACCACTAGCCAACACCTTCATTTTTCCGGTGAAATGAAAATTTTTTGCACCAGTAAACTCCGCAATGGCACGAATGTTTTGAGCATTTATACCTGCTCCCGGCATCACAGTGATACGCCCATTGGCCTGCTCCAACAATTTTTGCAATAAAAACCGGCCATTAAATGCGCAGTCTGATTGCCCTGAGCTCAGTACCCGCCCAAAACCCGACTCAACCAGTTGTTCCAAAGCCTCTGCCGAGTCGAGCGTAAAATCAAAAGCCCGATGGTAAGTCATTTCCAGGCCCATCGCCGCCGCTTCCATTGTCCGCAGCTTGGGCAAATCGAGTCGCCCATCCTCGGTCAGCGCACCTACTACCACGCCTGCTGCACCGGCCTCAACACAAAGCCCAATATCGTCCAGCATGATTTCCAATTCCAGATCAGAATAGCAAAAATCGCCTTCCCTGGGACGAATTAGCACATGAACCGGGATTTCCAAAGCCTTAACTGTCGCGCGAATCAGCCCACGTGAAGGTGTCAAACCACCCACATCCAATGCCGAGCAAAGTTCGATACGATGTGCTCCGGCGCGTTGCGCAGCAAGAGCAGATTGGATGTTGGCGGCACAGACTTCAAAATTCATGGGGCGAAAATACTATCTTCGGCGAAGCTTCCTTTGTTACCTTCGCACATCCGGCCAAACCGATCGTCGCTATGTATCCCCCCGTCCTCCTCACCCTTCTTGGGCTATTCTATTTTTTTGCGCCGGCGGCAGCGCAAGACTTGCATTTTTCTCAATTTTACCTAAATCCTTTGCACTTAAGCCCTGCTTCCACCGGGGTATTTCAAGGCGAATGGCGTGTGGCCGGCATCTACCGTTCCCAATGGCGAACAGTTCCTGTCGCCTACGAAACCTATTCATTGTCAGCAGATTGGAAGGCAATTCAGCGAGGGAAGAGTCTTGTTTCGTTCGGCATTTTACTACAAAAAGACCAAGCGGGCGATGCGAACATTTCTTGGGCCCAGGCTGGGTTGAACCTTAGCGCTGCACACGCCATTGACAAGACAAGTGCGGTGTCAATTGGCTTTGGAATAGCAGCAGCACAGCGAACGGTTGACATCAGCAATCTGACATTCAAAAATCAGTGGGCCAACGATTTTTTTGACCCCAGCTTGCCCTCAAAAGAGCCTTTTGGCCGCAGTTCCGGGGCCTCGCCTACCCTTTCTGGAGGACTTTTATGGCATTACCAAGCTGCAGAATCCCGAAATCGCGCCACTATAGGCATCGGAGCGTTCCACCTCAACAGGCCCATAGTAAGTTTGGGGGGTATTGACGAGGCAAAACTGCCGCTGCGTTTGAGCATTTTTTCTGAGGGCATTTATCAAATTCGGGAACAAGCGGACATCGTAGCATTTGTTGCGGCACAAAGTATGAAAAGCGCAAAAGAAATTGTTATAGGGGCAGGAATGCGCCAAATATTGAGCACTGGCCTTGCCAACGTTACCTCAGTAAGGGCTACTTTGGCCACCAGGTTGGGCGATGCCTTGATACCTGCGGTCCAACTGGAACGCAACAATTGGCTGGTCGGGATTAGTTATGACTGGAACACCTCAAAATTCAACGAAGCAACTAATGGGCGTGGCGGCATAGAAATTGCAGTAGCATGGCGAGTAGTTCCAGTTCCGATTACAAAAGTTGTTAAATGTTGCCCCGTTTTTTAACTAATATCGGGTAATTTATTTAATTCTAACTTGTTGATTTTCATAATACACGACGGCTAAAACGTTTCATATCGAGCAACTTTTGAATACTCCGGGACAAACCAAAAAAAACAATCGGTGCGTTAGGCAACACCCTTCGACCTTACATTTCTTTCCCCACCGGTTGTAATAAATGAACTACTATGAAAAAAGTCTTTTTAATCTTAGCAACACTTTTCGTTTACTCCAATGTAGTCGCCCAATCGCTCCGTTCTTACGAACGCGCTGGCGATGAGGCTTTTAAAAATAAAAATTATGGTGCAGCCGTCCAGTATTACGGCGACGTGCTGAAGCGCAACCACAACGATTTTTCCCTTTGGTGGAAATACGGCGAGAGCGCCCGGATGTACCAATCCTTCCCCGAAGCCGAGCGCTCGTACCAGAAAATAGCAACTTCGCCCAAACACAAGGAGAAACACCCGCTCGTAGACTTCCGCATGGCTGAGGTAAAGAAATACCAAGGTGATTACGAAGCCGCAATTTCCTATTTTGAGAAATTTTTGACAGAAAAACCCAAAAAGGCGGAGTCTTTGTTTTTTCAAAAAGCACAGGCCGAAATTGATCTTTGTCACACAGCCATAGCCCTCGCTGCTACCCCAACAAGCGTGGAAATCAAACATTTGGGCAAAGAAATCAACAGCCCTTGGAATGAGTTTGCTCCCACAATAGTCGGCGATTCCCTGTTTTATACCTCCAACCGCTTCGACAAAAAAAGCGACAAGGGCAAGCAAAAAACCAAACTGCACAAGGTGATGCTCGCGTCCAAAAACGGTCGTGGGCGCGAACCAGGACGTGGATTCCCAGCCACTGACACGGCACATATCGCTCACACGGCCTTTTCGCCTGATGGGCACTATATGTTTTTCACCGTTTGCAAAGACCTGAACGCTTATGACAAACGCTGTGAACTCTGGCTAACCGTCATTGACCGCAGGAATCGTTGGTTGCCCGCCATTCGCCTCCCTGAACCCATTAACCTGCCCGGCCACACCAGTACCCAACCGAGTGTTGGCTATGACGAGGCCACCCAAGGCCCCGTTTTGTGGTTTGCCAGTGACCGACCAGGGGGCAAGGGCAAGCTTGACCTTTGGCAGCTCCCGCTCGACACCAATTTTTTCTGTGAATGCAACCTTCCGCTGCCAGGCAAAAAAATTACACATCTGCCTGAATTTCAACAACCTAAAAATGCTGAAGCGTTGAATACTGCCGAAAACGACTGCACACCTTTTTTACATTCAGCCACACAAAAACTGTATTACAGTTCGGAAGGCTTGCCAGGTTTAGGCGGCTACGACATTTATGTTTCTGAAATTGCAGAAGGCAATTTCTCCGCTCCGCAAAATGTTGGCACGGGCCTCAACACCAGTTTCAACGACTTGTATTTTTATCTGAAACCTGACGGCCAAAATGGTTATTTGAGTAGTAATCGCAAAGGGGCTTTTTACCTCGATGAAAAAGCAAAAGCGGCTTGCCATGACATTTTTTCTTTCAAAATTCCGGTCCCGGAAAATCCTGCTCCTCCACCAGCCGATACAGTCCCAATATTCGTCGAGAAAGAACCTGGTCTCAGTCCTACCCCGCTCAAACTTCCTCCCGTTCAACCGCCTAAGTTGGTATATTTCAATGGTTTACCGCTCTATTTTGACAACGATGAGCCAGACAAACGCACCCGTCGCACCTCCACCAGGAGGAGTTATGAAGAAACCGCACAAGCCTATCTTTACCGCCAGGGTGAATACCGGGAGCGATTTGCGGGCAATATTGACGGTGTTTTGCTCGAGGAAGCAGAACAGCGAATAGATAATTTTTTTGAAAACGATGTCCGCCGGGGCTACGACCTTTTAGGGCAACTTTCAGACCTGCTCGTAAGCCACCTGGAACGTGGTGAAGCCATCGAAGTGCTTATCAAAGGCTATACCAGCCCTCGCGCCGAAAGCGACTACAACCTCAATCTCGGCAAACGCCGCGTGAGCAGTGTGCGCAACCATTTTGAAACCTGGTCGGAGGGAATGTTACAACCCTATCTCCGTTCTGGAAAATTGAAAATCACGGAAACAAGTTTTGGAGAAACTACAGCCCGTGCAGGCATTAGCGACAAACTTGCTGATGAGCGCAATTCCATTTATCACCCCGATGCTGCACGAGAAAGGAGGGTGGAAATTGTGGAGGTGCGGGAACAGAAATGAAGGGCTTGTTAATATCCGCCGTTTGATGGTATTGGGAGGCGTGCATCCGCAGGATCTTTGAGCAAGCTGAGGCCCAAGGTTTGCTTCCCCTTTCCTACCTTCGCGCCGAATTTTTACTATGAAAAAAATATCGCTGTTGCTCGTTACGCTTTGCATGGCCGCCTGCAACCGACAGATCAACCACCCACCTAAAATGGCGCATTTTACCATACCCTTCGAGACGAATGACAACCAGACGCTTTCTTACCACGAAGCCATTGCTTGTTACGAAAAAATGGCTGCAGCCCACCCCACAATATTTCAATTTTCCACCGTAGGCAGCACCGACAGCGGCGAGCCGCTACACGTCGCGGTGTTGAATACGAGCGGGGTATTTGATCCCGAAAAAATCCGTCTGTCGGGCAAACGTATTTTGTTTATCAACAACGGGATTCACCCCGGCGAACCAGAAGGGATTGACGCGACAATTTTATTGCTCCGCGATTATCTGGAAAAACCGGCCATGCAAAAAGCCCTTGAGCATTTGGTGCTCGTCGTCATACCCGTGTACAATGTGGACGGCTGTTTGAACCGTAGCGCCTATTCCCGTGTCAACCAAGACGGCCCTGAATCATACGGTTTTCGGGGGAATGCCCGCAACTACGACCTTAACCGCGATTTTATTAAATGTGATTCGCGCAACGCCCGCACGTTCAACCAGATTTTTACCACTTGGCTACCCGATATTTTTGTGGACAACCACACCAGCAATGGCGCTGATTATCAATATACAATGACGCTCATTGCTACCCAACACAACAAGTTGGAGGCTCCACTTGGTCAATTTTTACAAGAAACCATGCTGCCCGAACTCTACGCCGACATGAAAGGCAGAAAATGGGAAATGATCCCTTATGTAGACTCGCCCAAAGAAATACCTGACTCCGGAATCGTTGGTTTTTGCGATTATGGCCGGTACTCTACCGGCTATGCTGCACTGTGGAACACCATTGGCTTCATGCCCGAAACCCACATGCTCAAGCCTTTTAAAGACCGCTTGTGGAGTACCTATCATTTCATGGATGCAGTGGTGCAGTTCATGTCACGCCACATTCCTGAAATCCGGGATGTTCGTGCCAAAGCCTGGGAAACAACCCGTAGCAAGCAAGTTTTCGCGCTCGACTACGCGATGGATCAAAAGAAACACGACTCCATCACATTCAAGGGCTACGAGGCAAAATACAAACCCTCAGAGGTAAGTGGGCTTCCACGCCTGTGGTACGACCGAAATGAGCCGTACCAGAAGCAGATCCCTTACTATAATTATTTCAATCCATCTCTTACGGCGACAAAACCTGCTGCTTACATTATCCCCCAGGCTTGGGAGCATGTAATTGAGCGCTTAGAAATGAATGGCGTGGAGATGAAACGACTCAAGGAGGCCCTAGAGATAGAAACCGAAACCTATTTCATCAAAGACTTCAAAACCCGCAATGCCTGGGAAGGCCATTATTACCACAGCGGGGTGACCATGGAGAAAAAAACACTCAAACGGAAGTTCGACCAAGGCGATTACGTGATTTTTACCAATCAAAACGCCAACCGCTATTTATTGGAGACTTTGGAGCCAAATGCTCCCGACTCTTGGTTTGCCTGGAATTTCTTTGAACCAGTGCTGATGCAGAAAGAATATTTCTCGGCGTATGTTTTTGAGGATTTGGCTGCCCAGTTTTTGAAAGAAAACCCATCAGTCAAAACCGAATTAGAAGCCAAACGCAATGCTGAACCAGAATTTGCTGGCGACAGCGCGGCTCAACTCGACTGGGTATACCGCCATTCACCTTGGTATGAGCCAACACATAGGATGTATCCGGTGGCGAGGCTGGTGAATGCTGGGAATCTACCAATAGCAAAATGAATGGTGATTTGGTTATTCGAGTGCCCAGCCTTGGTACTCGAATAACCAAATCACCATTCATCCTCCCTTCTTTGAAGATGGCTTAATCCCATCAAATATTGGCTTAACTGTAAGTGAATCAATGGGTTGAATGGGCGCAGGCTGAAACGGCCGCCATGGACGGAGGCGGGCCAAGGAATCGTTTAGTGCGTCTTGCGCCTCGGTCAATAGAAGGGAATCCACCCTCCGTTCTGCTGTTTGCAGCAAGGATTCAAGGCATTCGGCACTTTTCTTTACCTTGAAAGCCGTGACACGTTCTGCCACCTTTTCTTGCACGATCGTTTCTTTGTCGTCACCGCAAGAAGCTAAGAGCAGAAAGCAAAGGCAACCTATAGACCCTTTAAAAATTCGGAGAAAATATTTTACTGTAACCATCTGGGGACAAATGTTTGGATTTTTACTGGAAAAACCGCCAAAGGAACGGTGTCAAAATAACTTCCCAATTTGATGCCATTCTTTTGCCGCCATCCATCCTATCTTTTTCGTTAAATAGCCCCACTATTCGCCTCAAAAGATAGTTGGCTAACGCCAAAATAATGGGCCTGAAATTGGAAAGTTATTTTGACACCGTTCCAAAGGCAAATAATCCAAAAAAAAAATCTGAATCGGCTTACAGGTGAATGTCGCAAAATGTAGGAAACCCTTATCTCCAACAGTAGAATTTTAGGCAACTTTGTCAATTATTTTTTAACCGCGAATTTACGCAGCAAGAAAATTGATTTTTTTTGTTCCAGAGCTTGTAAAAAATAAAACATACCGTATCTTTGCACTGTTAGTTGTGTTAAATGAAATGCAATCTGACATTAAGTAAGCAAATTTTCACCACTAAGGTGTTTTTTTAAGAAGTTTTCATTTGGTTTTTTGGGGTTATACAGGGTGCTGCTGATTCTTCAGTTAGTGCCCTGTTTTTTTGCCTTTTGTAGAGGTTGTATAAATTACCAGCCACTACTGTGCCCGAACTTGGCAGTCGCCAAATTCGGGCTTTTTCATTTTACATTTGCCGCCGCGAATTGAAATCTCGCATTACCGAAATTATGAAAAAAATCATCCTACCGCTTTTCCTGGCATTTCTTGTCGCTCCTTTTTTCAGCTCAGCACAATTGCTTCCCTTCCCCTACGACATTCAAAAGGAAGCGTTGGGCGATACCGCAATGGTCGTATCGGCCCATCCAATAGCGACGAAAGTTGGACTGGACATCTTGAAGAAAGGTGGCAACGCGATTGATGCTGCTGTGGCAATACAGTTTGCACTCGCGGTGGTGTACCCTCAAGCGGGCAATATCGGCGGCGGCGGTTTTTTAATTTATCGAGATGCCAAAGGCAAAAAAACCCTCGCGCTCGATTACCGCGAAAAAGCCCCTGCTGCTGCTGCTGAAACTATGTACCTCGATTCAGCGGGCAATGTTATCGCCAACAAAAGTCGCTTCGGTGGCTTGGCTTGTGGGGTTCCGGGTACGGTGGACGGGATGTGGCAGGCTCAATTTTACCATGGCCGACTCAATTGGGGCGAGGTAATCATGCCTTCCATTGACCTTGCCGAAAAGGGATATCAAATCACAGAACAAGAAGCCAAACAGTTGAACGAGGAGAAACTCGCGTTCGCACGCCACAGCAGCCTCAGCCCTGCATTTGTAAAATATGAAGGTTGGAAAGCAGGCGAGTGGCTCATCCAAAAAGAACTTGCCCAGACGCTCCGTCGCATTGCAGGTGATGGACGCGATGGATTTTACTCCGGCGCCACAGCTGCACTCATCATCAGAGAAATGGAGAAAAAAGGGGGGCTTATCAGCTTGGAGGATCTCAAAGCCTATAAAAGTGTGTGGCGAACACCGCTTGAATTCGATTGGAAAGAGCTGCATATCATTACTATGCCTCCGCCGAGCAGTGGAGGTATCATTCTACGCCAACTCTTGGGCATGGTGGATGGTTTCCCACTGAAAAATTATGGCCTCCATTCCGCCAGCGCCGTACACCTGATGGTCGAAGCCGAACGCCGCGCCTTTGCCGACCGTGCCCAACACATGGGCGACCCCGATTTTTGGAAAGTGCCCCTTAAAACACTCACCGACACTGCCTATATCAAATCGCGAATCGCTACTTTTAAAGCGGATACCGCCTCAAGCAACTGGGAAACCTGGGCCGGAAGAATCAAAGAAAGTGAAGAAACAACGCACTTTTCTGTGGTGGACAGAGAGGGCAACGCAGTGTCCGTAACGACGACCTTGAACGATAGTTACGGATCTCGCACGGTGGTAGCAGGTGCGGGATTTATCCTCAATAATGAGATGGACGACTTTAGCGCAAAACCAGGCGCACCAAACCTTTACGGCGCCGTAGGCGGCAAAGCCAACGCCATCGCGCCCAACAAACGCCCACTTAGCAGCATGACTCCAACCATTGTGACCAAAAGCGGGAAAAACTGGCTCATATTGGGCACACCGGGTGGCACGACGATCCCAACCAGCATATTCCAAGTGATTGTGAATATTGCGGAATTTGGCCAAACCCTACCTGAGGCGGTGCAGGCCAAACGCTTCCATCACCAATGGAAGCCCAACCATATCTCGGTAGAGGAAGGCTGCTTTTCAGAAGAGGTAGAAGCCAAATTGAGGCGTTTAGGGCATCATATCAACTATCGCGAGCCTATTGGCCGGGTGGAAGCCATTATACGCTTGCCCAATGGGAAATGGCAAGGCGTGGCGGATGGACGGGGGGATGATGCGGCGGCGGGATATTGAATGTCTATTTGTGAGCGTAATAAACCGCAAAATGTAAAACTGGAAAATGTGAAACCGTAAAATATGGAAGAGATAAAACGCTGAAAATCAACAGCACACTACTGCTTCATAATTTCGAACTCCACACGGCGATTTTTTTGCCTTCCTGCTTCCGAAGTATTGTCCCCTCTGGGTTTAGATGCGCCAAAACCCTCCCAGAAAATCCGTTTTTTATCCAAACCTTTTGAAATCAAGTAGCTGCGAACAGCTTTTGCCCTTTCTTTTGACAGCTTCTGATTGTACTCGACGCCACCTTGATTGTCTGTATGTCCATTGATTTTGATGTGAATGTCTTTTCCACTTAATAATGCCACTAGGGTATCTAAGGAGGCAAAAGAGCTTTCCGTTAACACCGATTTATCTGTTTCAAAATATACCTGATCCAATGGAATAATCGCCCCAGGTGTTTTTATAGCATCGTTGATTAACCCATCAGAAATATCAATCTTCCTAATTTGAATGTCGTCCACCAATACATAACCACTGGAGGCCAGCAGACCTGATTGCCCCACAGGCCTAAATTGACCTACATAAACGTACCTATAAGGCTTATCGGTGGTATAATACCCAGAGACTTTTATCCATTTTTTGTCCAACCAGAACTTATCCCCACATCGGAGTTGTGGGGTACCCACAATGAAATCTTTGTTTTTGGCTATCTGTATTGTATCACTTAAAAGAATACCGAATTCAGGGTTGACGTATCCAGGCGGGCATCCTGATGGGATACCTTGGAACGAGTCCATAAAATCAACTTCAGATCGTTTGATCCAAAATTCAAGCAGATAAGTAGTATTCGCCTCCATTTCCGGCTCCAATTTAGCATAAATACATTCTGCCCAGTTGGAAGCTATGGCAAGACCTACCATACTTAAACCGGAATGATTATCTCCAAACAATTTACTGCCCTTGTAAAAAAACGGTGCTACATAATCTGGTGTTGTAGTGTTTGGCACGGCCCAATATTTAACACATTTCGTAAAGTCCTCCGCCGATTGGCTAAACCCTTCGGGGAAATTTTTATTCTTCTCAAACCCCGGATTGGGTACTAAATTTTGAGATAAGGCATTAGCATACAGGCCGATACACAAAAAGGTCAATAGGTATTTCATAGTTACATCTTTACCACCCGCTGCACCCAATACCTGTCCCCAGTACCATCTGCAATACGCAGCAAATATACCCCTTGCAGCAGCCCGACAAAACTCATTGAAGCTCGCTCGACACTGAAGTCCAAACGCTTGGAGATCAACACCTTGCCTTCCATGTTCGAAATTTGAACATCAGCTTCACCAATGATGCCCTCCAAAACAATAGTGAGCACTTCATGCACGGGATTGGGGTAGGTTTTTACCTGCAAATACACTTCGCGGGTGGGAGAAACATCATCTATCATCCCGTTGCAATCATTGTCAAGGCCGTCAATTACCTCAATAGCATCCGGGTTAATGGCAGCATTGTTATCGTCGCAATCGTTTGCATTGGCGACATATCCCGAGGGGGCGACCGTAACGCAGGTGGTAATGGAAACCGATGGATCGCCATCACCATCTGAATCTGCGTCCACAAAAAAAGTAAAAGTTAGGAGTTCGTCATCTGTCAGACCATTGCAGTCATTGTCAATATCATCGCAGATTTCGGTCGCATTGGGATGGATGTCTGCGTTATTGTCATTGCAATCCAAACTATTGGCCACAAATCCGCCTGGAGGATTTGGCTCACAAGAAGGAAATTTACTGGCCGCTGTACCAAATCCGTCGCCATCGGCATCTTCGTAATAAAGCGTGAATATTAACCCGTCGTCCGCGATTCCATTGCAGTCATTGTCAAGGCCATCACACAACTCTGGAGCACCAAGATAGACCGTGGCATTATTATCCAGGCAATCCATGCTGTTTGTCACAAAACCCGCAGGAGCTGATGCCAGACAGGAATTGAGCGGGGCGTTTATATCCCCAAAACCGTCATTGTCAACATCAGGATAATAGATGCTGAATGCCAAGCCTTCATCTGTTTGTTGGTTGCAGTTGTTGTCAATTCCATCACAGATCTCGGCTGCACCCGGATAAACACTGGAATTGTTGTCATCGCAGTCTTGTGTTATGTCATATCCGTCTGCATCCTGGTCATTGTTATAAAAATAGGTTTTGGCCTTATAAAACACAGCCGTGCCCACCTTCGCTCCGATCTTTCGACCCGGGATGTCGTCTTCTGGCGGGTGAATCCCTCCCCAAATACGCGATAAGCTTGTTTGGTCAGAAGCGTCGCGGTAAGTCGCCCATTGGAGGGTCACGTCCACGCTTGGGCCTTTTTCCACCCCAAGGAAACCGCTGTTGGCAGCGATATGATATTCGCCCATTCCTCCAGGAAAATACTCATCGCCGGTGAGCAAGGTAATGGCTTCTGCTGCCGAACGAGAGTAAGTAGAGTGGCCAGAGATATAACCGGCAAACGGTGGAGTCACAAAGGTTTTCCGTTGAAAAGTCCAATATTTTTCAGCCAAAATCCAGCCAACATCTGCAATGTCAATAACTGGGTTGCTGATCGAATCAAAACCCTGCCAGGTGTATAATTTTATTTTGCCGACATTCCGATTGTTCGCACCCGCCAAGGGATCGCCCATTTCTACTTGTTCAATGTACCCCGGCACCAGTTGTATTCCAGCCACATCGTAATTTGGCCGTGCTGGGTCACTGCTTTGCCCCCGGTCGGCCATCCAACGAAGGGCTGTGATGGGGCGGGTGCCGTCGTACCAACCTTTCATGCCCCACGCAGTTATGGCTGCGTCGTGTAGTGCGCCGCCAAGCGTAAAATAGGCTTTTAAGTCATATTCGAGCGAATCTAACACTGCGCCTGTTCCATTGTATTTGCGTACGAATTCGGGGTGATCCATTACCTTGTTCAAGATAGAAAACCAGTGACCCGGCGGAGTTTCAGAGGTGGGTCCATCGGCCCAAAATTGCGCCAGCACACGCGTATAATCGCCACGAGGTACAATCTGCGGCTGATAAGGCTGACTTGTTTTAGGATTGATCGGACGGCCATTGCTGGGGCCTCCGCCTTCTATTTTATAAAAATCCTTGTACTCCTGGAAAGTTGTAGGCAGATAAGGCGTGTCTCCAATGGAAGCGGGTGAGATATCCCACATTACACTATCCTCGGTCGTAAGGTGGGAAGACCAAATTGACACCAAGTTGAAGTTCCATTTGTAATCCTCAGAGGTGCCGCCACCGTCAATGGTATCCAAAAACGCATTCGGACCGGGGTCGTGATACACTGGCCAGTCCTTCCCATTTCTGTGATAGACGGTCTTTTGTGAATCCGGGATTGCAAATGGCACTACCCTTCCCCATTCCGGGCTTTGGAACTTTTGCAGCGAGGGGATTGGGTTGCCATTTTGGTCAACAGCATTGGTCAGGATGAGGGGTTGCCAGCGATTGGGATCGAGCATCGTTGGGTTTCCCGCACTGTCGGGCTTCATTGGCGGGTTCACCGGTGCGTAATCAATGTAGGCATAATTGCCCGATTCGTTTGCACCGTCGGTAAGGCCATAAAAGCCCACGCAGTCGCCGATGTAATTCCCCAGTGCTGCGGGGTCGCCTGATTGGTAAAAATTGGAGTTGTAGGTCCAATCATAGCCTAGTTCTGTCATCAAATTTCGAAACCTGGCAAGGCTTACAGCTGCATTTGGGGAGTTTTGAAAGCGGCGCGTTAGCATTCGGTAGGCCGCGAAACTGATTGCTTTTTCACGGGCAGCCTTTATATCGGTAGGCGTTGGCACGCCATCGAACGGGCAAGTGAACGCGCCTACAGTTTTTCCGAGTATATAGGTGTCAGCACTCAGGGTATCGTACACTGCCCAAGCGTCCCATAAGGCCGTGGAGACGTGAAAAAGGTTGCGGGCTTGGACGGGTGGGCGGGCCAAATCCTCCCGGATGGCTTGGAGCATTACTTCGTTCCAGCGACGTGCGACAGATTTCTGTTGCGCCTCCAAGTCATTGGTATTCAAAAGAAAAAGTAGAAATGGGAGCAGAGCGAAGTGGATAATTTTTTTCATAAAACCGATTTGTATTACAAGCACTGGGACAAAGAACAGCCGGAATGCTCAGCAAAAAGATTAGAGTTTGATTAAAATCCGGGACGACACCTGCCTCGATTGGCCTTGAAGTTCTAGGCAATAAGCTCCGGCTGGCAAATCTTTTACGCTTATTGCCAATTGTTTTTCATTTTGAAAAAAAGATTTTTCTAAAACAGTTTCTCCCAACACGTTTACTATCCGGGCACAGAATTTATCGGAAAAATTTTCGGGTAAATGCACATTCAAAAACTCTTGCGCAGGGTTGGGGAAAAAGCGAAAACCCTCTGTCGCAAGCACATCGTTGGCACCTACATCAATGATATGAATAATCTGCTCAGTCGTGTTGCTACACCCATAAGGCGTTGATACTGTTAGTTTTACTGAGTAGGTACCCGTTCCAGAAAATTCGTGTTCCTCGTTGGGTTGATCGGCAAAAGTGCCGTCGCCAAAATCCCAAGCATAAATATAACCGGGGGTTTGTATCGCCGAGAATTGCCAATAGAGCGCATTGAGCGGACTTGCCGTAAAATTGGCATCGAGATTCGGAAGGTTTTGCCCAAGCGCAAAATCGAGCCAGGCAAAGCGTTGGTATATCCACCCCTTCATCTTCGCCACCTCACCTGCGTATGTAGGAGGAAGGAAACCTGGGTTGGGCCAAACGTATTTTCCGAGTATAGGCCAAAACTCGAAATTTCGTCCTTGCGCCTCCTCGACTACCGCTGCCATGGAGTCAATTACACTAAAAAAGTGGTTGTTTTCCAAATTCTCTGCTCTCAGCGATTGCCAGCGACAAGCGAGGTTTTGGGCAAAAAGTGTATCCGCCATCAGTTTTTCCCACCAGAATGGTACCCCGGCATCTCCACAAACATAATTGATGTCAAAAGCAAAACCCGAGGTGCTGAAACCTTCGCAATAGTCGGCATTGTACCAAGCCAGGTCATAATCCCAAGGTGGCCCCATACGGAGTTTTCCGCCCTTGTCGTCTCGGTCTTTGTGAAAGAAAGTGCTTAGGCGATATCCGTCCACATTCTTACTTATCTCGTTGAGAATGAGATAGTCAACAAAAGTATTTTCTGCTCCAAACTTACGCCAACCTGCTTCAGTGTCTTGAAAATCAGGGCCATGCAGCGCTACTTCAAAACTGTCTACATAACTGCGAATATAATTTTGCTGCGTGTGATGAAGTTCATTCCAACGCGGGTAAGTATGCTGGAAATAAGTGAAAATATTAGGGCTGTTCGGCTGCGAAAACTGCGAGTTCCAGCCTGGACTGCGGTTCCAGTCTATACGACAGATATATCCTCCGGTGAGATCAACCCCAGTAGTATCCTCCGGTTTAAGTCTGGCAATGTCCACCCTGTCTTTGTCACGTCGGATATCCTCCGTCAGGATGTACACCCCTTGATATGTATTGTCCAAAACTACTTCACAGAATCGGGTTCGGCTGGCATAATGACCCATCTGTCGGAAAGTTTCGTAGGCCAATGCATTGCGCATCAATGTTTTGTCCGAAAAATTGGCAGACAACGCGAAGTCGCTTCCTGCTGGCAAGCGAAGCAACGCTTCTTCTTTGTCTTCACCCACATCGTCGCGGGTTTCAAAATTATACGACTTTTTGGGCATCCATTGCGAGCTGTTGCCACGCAATTCAATCCCGATAGGTCCCGAATAAGCAAAATCGGTTTGGTTGAGATAGTTGCGTTGACCGATACCGTTGTCAATAACTGTCAACTGGGCATCTATTTTGGGTTCATTCATAATGGCTTGTCCCCCGGTGGCAATTTTCAGAATCGGCAAATCGCTCGACTCAAAGGGGAAGGGTTTGCAGGGATTAGGGCCAAATGTGATGCTCCAATCCAACAAATCACCTGCATCGGCAAAGGCATAGGTGTCGAGGATTTTCAGTTGCCAGGTACCGTTGGGGTCTTGGCCGTTGTTTAGTTGGCCCATGTCACCAAAAGGTCGAAACTCGCCCGTGAATGGATACCAGACCTCAAAAATGGTCGTGGTTGCGTTGCCGCTAAGACAGGTGTTGACGAAACCATCGGTGTCACCACCCACGCCCGAGACGAGCGGGATCAGTGTGCCATCAGGTGCGCGGAGGCTGATGGAAAGATCGGCTATCCATTGATGGACCACATTGATGCACACTCGCTCGACCCCAAAATTCGAGGTGTTCAAAACATTAGGCAAGGCACTCGCGGGAATATCAAACGTGACGGAATTGCCGTCATCCGGGATACTGCCACCGACACCCGTGAAGGTTTGGGCAAAAAAGAAGCTGGGAAGAATGAATAGAATGGCAGCAAATCGAAGGCGAAATAGTATCATGGAAACAGATTTTGAGCGAAAGGTATGAAGATGCCGACAGTACTTTCCAACCTTTGCACCATGCAAACCGTTCGATTCCATGACCTCGGCAAGATGCGCTACCAGCTGGCCTGGGACAACCAGACAGCGCTGCACCGCCATTTGGTTGAAAATAAACTGAAAAACAAGCATTTGACTCCAAAATCATATCCACAAGAACATCATCTTTTATTTGTTGAACACCCCCCAGTCTATACCCTTGGCAAAAGCGGCTCGATGGAAAACCTCTTGCTTTCAGAAGTCGAACTGGCCGAGCGCGGCATCGAATTTTTTGCCATCAACCGGGGTGGCGACATCACGTTCCATGGCCCAGGACAAATAGTAGGCTACCCCATCCTCGACCTCGAATGTTTTTTCACGGATGTTCACCGCTACGTCCGAAACATTGAAGAAGTAATTATCCGAACGATTGCGGAATATGGAGTTGAGGGGTTTAGGATCAAGGACTATACGGGCGTTTGGACCTTGGCCAATGTCCAATGTCCAATGTCCAATGTCCAATATCCAATGTCCAACGTCCAACGTCCAATGTCCAAAATCTGCGCCATCGGCGTCCACCTTTCTCGCTGGACGACTTTGCACGGCTGGGCATTCAACGTCAACACCCCGCTTGAATATTTCGACAACATCGTTCCCTGCGGCATAGCAGACAAAGATAAGACCGTGACTTCCTTGGCGCAATTGCTTGGACATGAAGTGGATATGGAAGCGGTGAAGCTGAAACTGAAGCGGCATTTTGGGGAGGTTTTTGAGTGCGAGGTGGTAGGATAGATGAAAACGATATCTCAAAGCCAAGAGAAAGCCAGATGATTTCTCAAAAAACTGTTCACTGATTTTGCAAAAAAAATAAAATTTGCATAACTTTGAAGCATGAATGACCCAACGGAAATCAAGGAACTAGCATACGAAAGGCTTAAAGATTCAAACGGCCTTTTACCATGGATAGAACAGAATTGATAAAAAAGCTGCACCCATTTTTGAATGCATGTACATCGAAGGGATACCCAATTCGTGACTTATGTTTAGAAGAGGCATATCCTGGTGTCTCTTCTACCTCTTTTATTGTCGAGGTGGTAGCAGAATGGGTAGATGGGTTAGGTTCATGCAGTCAGGCATTGGATATACTAACTGATATATTATGGGATACTGTCGATGAACAAACACGTCGTCATATTTTTGCACTCTATATTCTTGATAATCAAGATATGCTTCACTGCGCCTCTGAACCATTGCATGAAGAAGTAGGGTTTGCATTTGCCTGATTTCTGAACTGATATTAGAGTAAGCGGTCTGCCATCTGTTAAAAATGGCAGACCGCTTTTATGTAGAACAATGAATGGCATCCAAACCAATTTTACCGTCGAAAAATCAGAACTAACTACCTTCGCGCTTTCCATTGCCAAGACTATCTCAATTGTGGTACCTTTTTGGCAACTCACAACTTCCCTCTCACATCATGGGCGACATACATACACAAGACGATTGGAAACAAGAACAGCAAGAGTGGCTCGAAGCCCTCGAGGAAGTCATTGATAGTCAGGGCAAAGTCCGCTCTGAAGAACTCTTTCTGGCCCTCCGCACCCTACTCGCCCGCCACGGGGCGGCCACTGGCGGCGCCGCGCTCAACACGCCTTACAAAAACACGATTGCGCCAGAAGACCAGCCCGCCTATCCAGGTGATCTGGAACTCGAAAAGCGTATCGAAAATATCATTCGCTGGAATGCGCAGGCGATGGTGTTGCAAGCGCAGGATAAAAAATTCTCGCTTGGTGGCCACATTGCTACTTATGCAGCCTCTGCGACTATGACAGAGGTGCTGTTTAACCATTTTCTGCGCAAACGTTCGGCAGACTATGGCGGAGACCTTTTCATGTTCCAAGGCCATGCCTCCCCGGGTATCTATGCTCGCGCAGTTTGGGAAGGACGGCTGAAAGAACAACAAATTGCCGATTTCCGACAAGAGACTTTGGGCGGTGTTTCCAGCTACCCACACCCCCGCCGAATGCCTAAATTCTGGCAGGCCCCCACCGTGAGTATGGGTTTGGGGCCTATGACTGCCTTGTACCAAGCGCGGTTCGCCAAGTATTTGGAAAACAGAGGCTTAAAACCGCAAAACGGTGGAAAAGTCTGGCATTTTATCGGCGATGGAGAAATAGACGAACCAGAAATTTACGGAACCATCGGTCTCGCCAGCCGAGAGAATCTGGACAATGTGGTGTTCGTAATTCATTGCAACTTACAGCGCCTTGACGGCCCAGTACGCGGCAATGGCAAAATTATTCAAGAAGTAGAGCGGCATTTCTTTGGTGCAAGCTGGGAAGTTATCAAAGTCGTGTGGAGCAGCGATTGGGACGCGTTGTTGGCCAAAGACGAGGAAGGCGTTTTACTGGCACGTTTGGAGGGCCTGGTAGATGGCCAATTTCAGGAAATGGCATCTGTCAACGACGGAGCTTTTACCCGTAAAATGCTCATCGGGAATGACGCCTATAGTGAACAAATCACGGCTTTGCTGGCCGATATTACCGATAAACAACTCGCCGAAATGCGACGCGGTGGCCACGATCCAGAGAAGGTTTTTGCAGCCTACGACCGCGCTGTAAAATCAAACAAACCCGTGGCTATCATAATTAAAACGGTGAAGGGATATGGTATGGGCAAATGGGCCGAAGGCAAAAACAAAGCGCACCAGACCAAAGACCTCAATGTGGACGGGCGAGTGGAAACAAAGAACCGTTACGGTATCGGAATCTCCGACGAAGAGGCGAAAAAAGGGAAATTCTGGTTTCCTGGCCCCGATGCACCAGAAACAAAATACCTCCACGAACGGCGCAAGGCGCTTGGGGGTTACTTGCCAGAGCGTTCAGACAAGTTTGAAAAATTCAAGACCCCCAATCTTTCCCTTTTTGACAAACAATTGAAAGGGAATGCCCCAGAAGAAAAAAAACTGGACGCAGAAAAACTTCCTTCTACAACCCGGGCTATGGTAGACATTATGACCACCCTAATTCGGGACCAGGAACTAGGAAAATATATTGTTCCGATTGTACCAGACGAGGCCCAGACTTTCGGCATGGAGTCGCTCTTCAATTCGGCCCAAATTTGGAATCAAAAAGGCCAACTCTACACCGCGCTCGAAATCGGTATCTCGGTCATCAAATACAAGGAATCGAAAACGGGTCAGGTGCTACAAGAAGGCATCAATGAGGACGGCGCAACGGCTTCCTTCACCGCCGCCGGAACAGCCTACGCACTGCACGGAATCCCGACCGTACCATTCTATATTTACTACTCCATGTTTGGCTTCCAGCGCGTTGGCGACATGGTGTGGGCGGCTGCCGATATGATGTGCAAAGGTTTTCTGCTCGGCGCAACGGCGGGTCGCACGACGCTCAACGGCGAAGGGCTGCAACACCAGGACGGCCACTCAATCCTCATTGCCCAGACGGTACCCTCAGTTATCACCTACGACCCTGCATTTGCCTACGAACTTGCCGTGATTGTGCAAGACGGCTTGCTCCGGATGTATGAAAAAAACGAACCCAAAATCTATTACATCACCCTTTACAACGAGAATTATTGGATGCCAGAGATGCCCAAAGGGGTAGAAGAAGGCATTAAACGAGGACTTTACCGATTCCAAAAATCCAGCTCGAAGGGGGGCGCAAAAGCCCATCTTTTGGGTTCAGGTGTAATTATGAAACAAGTGCTGGAAGCCGCTGAAATCCTTGAGAAAGAAGGGGTTAGCACAGATGTCTGGAGCGCGACCTCCTGGCCGGAACTGTACCGCGATGCGGTTTCTTGCGACCGCTGGAACATGTTGCACCCCGGAGAGCCGGAGCGTGTACCTTACGTGCAGCAACAATTGAAAGGAGAGGAGGGCGTGTTCGTAAGTGCCAACGACTGGGTAAAACTCACGGCAGGTCAACTCGCGCCCTGGATGCCCAAAGATTTTACCCCACTCGGCACCGATGGTTTTGGTCTCTCGGAAAGCCGCGAAAATCTGCGCGATTACTTTGAGATTTCTCCAAAATACATCGCATTTGCGGCAGTGCGCTTGCTCCACAAGCAAGGTAAAATCACAGAAAAAGCGGTGAAGGAGTTTATGAAGAAGTATGGGGTAGAAAGTGAGAAGTTGGAACCGATGAGCGTGTAACGACCCAGTATAACTTTGGATTCTTTATTTGAAGACAATTCTCCAGCCTGCATCATCGTTCCAGCGCAAATTTTGAATCTACTCCTTTATATGCGCACCATTCTTGCCCGCTCTCCGATTCCGCTGCTTTTTGCACTCTTATCCCTTCCCCTAACCATTTTTTCCCAAGAACAACTCGGTATGCGTATCGAGCGCTACGCCGGAATTTATGGTGCGGGTATCAACCCCGCCAACACAGCCTTCGCACCGCACAACTGGGAGGTAAGTCTGTTCAATGCCGACCTTTTTTTTGAAAATAGTTATGCCTTCTTGCGCAATACAAGCCTCCAAAATGCCCTGCGCAACACCGACAAAATCGTTTCGCTCGCCGATACATCTTCTGAAAACCCGCTGGCTCGCGACGCTATTTTGCAGGACTTTGCAGATGGCAGCCGCAAAATGCACTTCGTAACGCAAGCCCGAATAGCCGGCCCTTCCTTCAGTTTCCGTTTTGGTGAAAAAAATGTTGTGGGGCTTACCACGGCATTTCGGACCAATATATCAGCCTATAAAATTCCGGAGATACTCGCCTACCCTACCGTTTCTGACCTCCCTCGCAATCAGGCAATTAACATCCCGCCCGCCGGGATAGCCGGGCTGGTTTGGGGCGAAATCGGGCTTCATTACAGCCGATTGGAAACGATGGGCGATCTGCAAATGGCCTGGGGCGTTTCCCCAAAATTGTTGCTGGGATACGAAGGGTTTTTCACCCGGGCTCAGTCAAATTTTGACTACACCCAACGAAACGGCGATACAACCTCCTTTGGCAGCGCGAAGTGGGACTACGCCCTCACAACCGAAAATCTTACAGATAATGCAGACGAAGTGAGCCTTAAAAAACAAGGTTCGGGATTTGGCCTTGACCTGGGTATTTCATGGGCTATGCCATCAGACGATGATGAAGACGGCTATGCCTGGCGTGCGGGTGTTTCGCTTATTGACCTGGGTTTCATCCGCTTCAAAAACACAGCCCAACGCCACCACATAGAGTTCGATACCTTGGTGACAATCAGTGGTTCAGAATTCCCACAACGCAACAATGCCGAAGATGTGCTGCGCGACGTAAGCCGCGCATTCTTGGGCGACAATGCGGCGTCTTTGCAAAAAAATGCTTTCAGCATGGGCTTGCCTACTGCGCTTTCTGCACAATTTGATGCGCGGGTTGCCCCCATGTTTTATGTAAGTGGATTGCTGGTCCAGCGCGTGCCGCTTTCTAAATTAAGCGTGAAACGACCCAGTACTTTGGCAGTAGTGCCTCGTTTTGAGCATCGCTGGTTTTCGGTTTCACTGCCTTTGGTGGTGGACGATTGGCGGTCGTTTAGGGCGGGCTTGGCAGTTCGTCTGGCCTGGCTCTACCTCGGAACGGATAATCTCGGCAGTTTTACAAAAAAAGAAAAACTGAGCGGCGCGGATGTGTACATCGGCTTCAAAGTCAACGCTTTCAGTTTTAAAAAGCGGGATAAAGGTTACCGACTCAACCGAGAACGCGGCAATCGCAGTAACGGGCCGAATCGAAAGAAGATTAAGTGCTATAATTTTGAGTGAAGAAGGGGTTGAGTCAAAAATGTATTTCGCAAAATTTTTCGAGAAATAATAAATCGCGTTTCAGACAATTGAATCCTATAAGGTTTTAAAAACCTTATAGGATTTCGAGAAATTCTAAAAACAATTCCGCGACAAATCTTCAATCTGGGCTTTTGAAACAACCCCTACCTAATAATTCGTCTGCAACTGCAAGCGCAAGAAATTTCCCTTTTCATTATAATCAGTTTTGAAATCTGAATACTTGCGATCGCTAATTACGTAGGCAAGCGTGACCTCAAGGTTTTTGAATGGTTGCCATTCCACTCCCAGTTCAAGTTCGTTCAAGTTGTAACGTCGGGCATCAAGTTCTTGCTTTTTCCCACCCTCATACACTTGATAGCGAGCATAAGGGGTTAAAAACCCTTTCCCGATGTTGGTTCGGTAAGAGGCGGTGATGAATCCTCCGCTCAATTTCTTTACCATTATGGAGTCTGTAGCAGTATCAAATGAAGGGCTTTCGCCCACATTATACTCGGCCAAAATCCCAAAAGGTTGTTGGTACAAAACAATTGTAGCAGCCACACGACGGTCTGTGTAGGTCAAGTCTTTCACTGCTTTCACCTCACTAGAGCGTTGGTCAATGGTGAATTTTCCAGCAAATGCCTGTATACCAGGTTCGATGATTTGTTTCCCAATTTTAAAAGGGTAAGAAAGGCGTGCCACAGCATGAAGGTTGTTGTTCAGTTCGGGCTTGTTGGTCGTCTGGCCATTGTAAAGACCAAATGCAAATACCCCGTAATCCCCTGTTCCTTTCATGGCATCGTTGGAGGAATTCTTAAAAAATTCGCGGGTTTTGGCTGGTGCATAGTAGAAAAACGCACCAAAATCGCGTTCATTGGGTGCAGCAGAATTCAATGGGTCGGAGCGGTCGAAGGGCAGTCGGTTGGAACTTGACTGCATGTTCTCAAATCCAAAAGGCACTTTGCTCTGACCAAACCGCACTCGGTATTCCTTTTTTTTGTCAAAAGCCAGGTCGAAATAGGCATCGCGGACTTGCAGGAAATGTTTGCTGTTAGCGCTTGCATCCGAGGAGTAATCAAGTTGGATGTAGGTAAAAAGCCGCTCGTGTACATCGCCGCTGAAAATCAGCCTGGCCCGCCTAAATTCAAAAGTTTGGTTTTCTCCAATACCCTTGTCACATTGTTCGCATTTCAGTTTCGGGTTGGTTTCCAGCAGGCGGTTGTATCGAAACTGTGCATAGCCGCGCAGACTGAGCTTGTCATACCACTTGGAAGATTTTGGAGAAGAAGTTGAAACGGAATTGGTTTTTTGGGAGATTGTGTCGGGTGTGATGGTTTGGCTGGAAGAGCGCGTATATACACACGTCAGCGCAAACGCAACCGTGAGGAGACGTAGCAACATAGTCAGGTTAGGAACAGACTTTTGTTAAGAAATGGATACAGTGGATGCTGTCTTAAAGAGGTGATGGAGGTTTATAAGGGTTGATATTAACGATTATAAACCCTTATAAACCCTCATCAACCTTTTTTATGCAAACATCCTGAAAAGGAAAAACAACAATGCGGCCATGGCAAACGTAACCGGTAGTGTCAACAGCCAAGCCAATGCAATACTCGTGATCGTTTTGCGTCGGAGGTTTTTAACTCCACCTTCGGCTACCATTGTACCAGCTACGCCAGACGAAAGCACATGCGTCGTACTCACCGGAAGTCCGTAATAACTGCTCACACCAATGGTGGCAGCAGCGCAAAGTTCCGCGCTCGCGCCTTGGGCATAAGTCAAGTGGCTCTTGCCAATTTTTTCACCAATTGTAACAACGATGCGTTTCCAGCCCACCATTGTACCGAAACCGAGGCACACGGAAATAAGCACCACAGCCCAAACTACCCGAAATTCATAGGCGCCTTTGAGGCTTTTTATCTCTGCCCTTGCCACTTTGGCAACACCGCCCTGAAGAATTTCACCTTTATCAGCAGATTCAATTCTCCGGTTGAAATTCTGAATGGATTTGCGCAGAGCGAACACCCCTGATTTATCTTTTGAATCAAATGTGTCTAGTTGAGCTATCATCTGTCTGCAATACACAGCCAATGGAGCGAGGTGCGTACTGTCGGATGGAATCGCCTGTACTATCGAAGCCTCAATTTTTTGCACATGGGCTTTTGCATCAGCCACATTAAAATTGGGTGCCAGTGCAAACTGCATGGGCATAAACGCAATGAGCACCACCAAAAGCAGGCCTACACCTTTTTGTCCATCGTTGTTGCCATGGAAATAGCTCACTAAGGTACAGGTGATCACAAGGATGGCCCGAATCCAAGTAGGCGGGGCTTTTTTGGTCTCATCAGGTGACTTAAAAATGGTTTTTTTCTTGATTATTGACCGCAAGAGGAACATCAGGCCGATGGCAAGTGCAAAGCCAAAGAGCGGTGATACGAGCAATGACATGCCAACATCTTTGGCTTTGTCCCAGTTAGGCCCTGCACCGCCGTGTACCGTGAAATAAGCAAATCCGCCGCCCAGCAATGCACCTATCATGGTATGCGAACTGGAACAAGGGATGCCAAAATACCAAGTGCCCAAATTCCAAGCTATGGCTGTAACCAAAATAGCGAGTACCATGGCAATATTCTCATTGAGTGGGATGGTCATCATGTCGTTGAGCGGCATGAGTTTCATCATGCCCATCGCCACTGCAATACCACCGAACATAGCACCCAGAAAGTTCCAAATACCCGACCAGATGACGGCAAAAACAGGCGGCAAAGTTTTGGTGTAAATAACCGTCGCAACGGCGTTAGCGGTATCGTGGAAGCCATTAATGGCCTCAAAAACACAAACCGCGAGCAAGCAAACAATTAGAAGGATAGATGCGTTCGTAGAAAGATCCGCGATGAAACCCAACATCATAAGATGGGAAGTTTAGTAGTTCGTAATATTTTGAGTTTGGACAGCTGGATTTTGAGTTTACACGATTGAGATAAGTCTAAAAGCAAACTGTCTATCAACTGATTGGTTAGGAAACTCGCTGCAAAAGTAGAGCGGCCTCTAAGCCGAAATGCTGAGCCAATATTAAGTTAGGGTTAAGTTTATATGAAGTGATGAAGTGATAGCGTGATGAAGTGATTGCCCGTATCAAATCACTTCATCACGCTATCACTTCATCACTTCATCACTTCATTCTCCATTGAGGATAGGCAACAATACCTCCACCCGCGTGCCGGAGCGTTGGCCATTGGTAATGTCAGACAAGTCTTGGATTTGAATAAAACTGTCGCCCGGGCGCTTCTGAATTTGGTGGAGCAACAACAATCGTTCGTGCGTAATTTCCATACCTCGTGAGCGGTGTTTTTGGAATCCTGCTCCGGCTTGTGCTGCTGCTTTTTCTTGGCCTTTGTTGAAGCCTACCCCGTCGTCTTCGATGGTGCAGCGAAGCAGGTATTCGTCGTCAGGCATCACTTCAAACCTGATGGTCAGCCGGCCTTCTTGACGAGGACGGAGTCCATGTTCGATGGCATTTTCTACAAAGGGCTGCACGATCATGGTGGGCACGAACAGTTCGTCGAGCTCTTCGTTTTTAGGTGCAATGATTTGAAAATCAAGGCGATCCCGGAAGCGCAATTTTCGGTTAATGTCCAAATAGCGGTCTAGAAATTCGATTTCTTGCTCCAAGGATACCTCTTCCAACTCTGAATATTCCAACGTGTGCCGCATCATTTTGGCAAATTTGGCGAGGTAAGATTCCGCATCTCTGTTCCGTCCAGAGGTGACCAATCCCTGTATCGCGTTCAACGAGTTGAACATAAAATGCGGATTCATCTGTGCCCGCAAGGCTCGAAGTTGAAGGCTAGCCACACGAAGCCGCGCCATTTGGGCTTCCTGCTTATTGCGCTCAAGTTGATGCCTTGCTTCTATCTCCTGCCGTTCGTTGTCGCGCAGGTTGCTGAAATGGGTTTGGTTGAGTTCTGTCACGCGGAGCTGCCACTCAAAAGCCAGTTCGTATTGGCCCGTGCTTTCGTATAGCGAGGCAAGGCGTTGGCTGACTTGTGCAAGGTGGTATAGGTCGTTCCCTTGCTGCCCTATTTCCCAGGCTCGCAGAAAATGCCGCTCTGCTTCGGAAGCATTTTCCAGGTGGAAATAAAGCCCAGCGCTCCAACTTTCAATTTTTGAAAGGTTGGTAAAATCAGAAGGTTTGGCAGGCGGGTCGTAGTCGGCAGCCGCTTGGCCGAACAGATTGAATGCCTTGGGCGCATTGCCCGACAACGAGGCAAGGATACCCAAGTTACTGAGTGCCAGAGTTTTAGCCTCAGACTCCTCAGCTCCTGCTACCTTTAGCGCCTTTTCAAAATGCCCTTGTGCATGCTCAGCGTCGTTGCGGGCGAGGGCAGCGCGTCCGGCATTCAGATAATGCCAGGCCAATCGCGGGCGGAGCTGGTGTTTTTCTACGATTGGCAATACGCTGCGATAAGCATCCTGGCTTTTTTCTTCTTCTCCTAAATATTCATAAATTTCTCCCAAACCACTGAGGATCAGGGTTTTAATATACCAATCCTTGAGCGTGGCGGTCTTTGATTCCAACTCGATGAAGTCTTTTTCGGCCTCCATCAGGCAATCGAGCGCTTTACGGTGGTTGCGCAGCAAGAGATAGAAAAAACCTTCGCGGCAAGTGACGTGCGCACGAAGTCGAGGAGGTGCATCATCTCCCAAAAAACGTTTAGCACGTTGCAGGGCGTCTTCGGCGGCAGTCCAATCTCGCTGGTTGAGGTGTGTGGCAGCTATATCGGCCCAAGTTTCCGCCAAAGCCCAACCGTCGGCAAGGCTTTCGAGAATGCTCACTGCGAGCCGGGCATGGAGGAGTGATTGTTCGTAGCGATACCACTGGTTTTCCAAAAAAGCCGCACTGCGGTGATAGGAAAGACGAACATCGAACGGGCTTCGCGGTGTGAGCAAGCGGCCCAACTCGGCGAGGGCGTATTTAGCCTGTTCAAAATCCGTGAAAGCCCAACGTGAAAGGTTGTCGCTCAAGCGGCGCAGTAGTGTGCCATCGTCCGCTGCTGAAGATTTTGTTTGGGTGGAGATGCCTTGCATGTGGATGCAAAGTTAGCAGCAAATCTGAAAATTGCCCCCTCCTTCGATTTAAGCATAATGGAACACGGATGACACGGATTAGACACGGATTTTTTTGATCTGTGAAAATCTGTGTCTAATCCGTGTCATCCGTGTTCTACTATGCTACGGTGGGTAAATCTGCACCCTCCTTCGCCAAGACTATGGCGGGTGAACTATTGCCCTTGCCCCCTGCCCAATTTCTCCATGACATACAATTTGTGGCTGCGCCCGATGGGCAAAATGCGCCCCATGATCTCCACCTCAGCCGCGGAGAAGGATTCTATCTTGTCAATCGCCACCATAAACGAGCGGTGGATGCGCAAAAAATTGTCGGATCGCATCAAGTCTTCCAACTCGCCCAATTGGTAATGTGTGTTGTACGCTTTTGATTTGGTAACAATAGAGACCGAATCTTTTAGGCTCTCGATGAACAGGATTTCATCGAGGTGAATTTTGACCGAACGCTTGCTGACGGTGAAAAAATAATAAGGTCGAACGAGGTGCTCTGCAGGCTTGTGCACCACCGAGTCAGCATGGCGCTGTGGCTGCAAGAGTTTGTTCACCGCCTTGGTGTAACGGGCAAATTCAATGGGCTTTAGCAGATAGTCCGTGACTTGCAACTCAAAACCCTCCACTGCATAATGGTGATATGCAGTGGTAATGATGACTCTTGGTTGGTGCAACAGGGTTTTTAAGAACTCTAAACCGTTAAGTTTGGGCAGGTTGATGTCGAGGAACATCACGTCCACCGGATTTTGGCGCACCACATCCAATGCCTTGATGGCATCATAGCACACGTGCGTGAGTTCGAGGAAGGGGGTTTGGTTTACATATTCGGCCAATATTTCGGCGGCCAAAGGCTCATCTTCCACGATGATGCACTTGAGCGGATGGGGCAATTGAGGGCTTGGGAACTGTATATTGGGTTGCGGCATAGACATAGTCAAATCAATTTTCTCGTTTTTAACGGCCGAAAAATAGCAAAAACCAATAAAACCGACCCTATTGGTTTCGACCAAAGAGGACAGAAAGGGTAGCAAATACCGCGTTTACAGGCGAAATCAATGACTGATCAGCAGTTTACGAAGCCTTTGGAAATTTACTCGATAGGACAGTTACAAGACCACACCGCTTGAAAATATAAATATCACCTCATTATTACCAACTTCTTCCTCGCCACTACTTTGCCAGCTTCCGTTATACTGATTAAATGCCCCGCTCGCTATCAGGTGATCGTGCTCCAGGTCGCCTTCGTAGGTGTTGCACTCGTACATCAAGCCGCTAAAAATCTGTGCGCTGCCCATCGCGTTCAAACCGTTGGCGCGGTTTCCGATGTTCAGATATTCGTAATAGTTGTCAGAGATGTTGTTGTTTTTCTTGGTGACGGCAAGCGCGTCCGTGCCGATATAGTAATCAGTCAAGTTATTGTCCGTTGCAACAAAGTTGTTCCCGCTTACCGTGAGCGCTCCCGTTAAGCCCTCCATATAAATTGCCTTTAATACTGTCCCAGAAGGCCCATTGTAATTGCTTGGGTGCTGAAGGTTAAAGTCGTTGTCGGTGAAAAGGTAGTTGTGGTTGTCGGAGGAGTAAATTCCGGTAAAGCAAGCCCCAAACGTTGCCCCTACCACAGAATTTCCAATCAAAGCGCTTGTTTTTCCAATGCGCACTCCCTCAAAGAGATTGAGGAACGCCGATGTGCCAGTTATGCTGAAATTAGAATTGTCGGCAACAATGCCTATTCCCCTTGTGTCCGGTGCCGAATAAATATCAGTGCGCAAATCCCGGTACACACTGTTCATGAGCCGTACGTTTGGCACGCCGTCGAGGAAAACGTGCAGGGGAGGCTGCGCCGTGCCTCCTCGGTAGTCGTTATTGGTCACAAATTGGGTGTGGTTGAAAAAACTCGTGTTCTTCTTGTCGTATGGTGCAAATTGCACATCTACCAGGTTGTTCCTGAACGTTCCAAAGGAGGACTGCGCAATGCCCCCGGCGGCGAAATCCTGTAGATTGCCATTGTCCAGATTATGGCCTTGAACCCTTGCCCCGATCCGGGCATGCTCGATGATGCCATCATCAAGTATTACCAGCTTTCCCTGTTTAAGGGAAGATTGTTCTTGATTGATATCTCCATCCACAATAACCCCTTGCCAAAATTTATTTGGGCAGGCTGTCGTGATGAGGTTGTCAACCCTCAATTGTCCGCCCGAAGTGTTGTTGTTAATCTCATGCATAGATGAATGCGTTTTCCCGCATGGTCACCGCTGCGTTGACGTTCAAAATGCCACCTGGCTCAATAAACACATTTGCCTCAACATCCATCGGGCTATTCCAGGTAGTGTAACTTGTGATGACAATGTCTTGCATTCTTACGTCCTCCAGCACACCTATCTCGTTTTTCAGGTAATGGCGCATCCGCGCTCCCTGGCCGGGGGTAAAATGGTCGGCACAGGTATAGATTGGGAAGGAAGACATGATATTGTTGAACACCTCCACGGTTTCCGAACATTCGGTCGGGTTCCCATACTGGCCGTCGTCGGGGAGAGTGTCACATACGAAGTCGCCTAATTCGCCACAATTTGGCCCTCCTGTGTCCACACACCCGGCCTCATAGTCGGTATGTAGCAGCCCAAGGCAATGCCCTATCTCATGGGCAGGCCCTTGGGTTTTGCTCAGCGGGGTTGAGCAACAAACCTTAAATACACTTTGACAAAGTATGGCCCCGCACTTTCTTCATATGCTCCGCAGTATAAAATGTGCTCAAGGCTGTTGTAGCATAACAAATTGCAACAATCGGTCTGGGCGATTGCTTTGGGTGAAAGGAACGCGAAAAATAGGAGGCAAAGAATTGGCTGGAGTCTGGGTTGAGATTGTTTCATGGCAGAAAATTAAAAATGGTGAGAAAATCGGCTTGTTGGTTTCAAAGGTAAATATACCAGCCCAAACATCCAATAATTTTGAAACACAACAGGGAACTTTCTATCACCGAATGAGTGTCAAAAGCGCACATACAATCGAAATTCCAAAATAAGACAATCGTCACTTGATGACCCCCAGCTCCTTTCCAACCTTGGTGAACGCTGCTACTGCACGCTCCAAATGCTCCATTTCGTGCGCAGCAGAAATTTGTACCCGAATGCGCGCTTTGCCTTGTGCCACGACAGGGAAAAAGAAACCGATCACATAAATGCCCTCGTTGAGCAAGCGGGCAGCAAATTTTTGTGCCAAAGGTGCTTCGTACAGCATAATCGGAACGATGGGGTGCTCCCCTGGGATGATGTCGAACCCTGCGGCAGTGATAGCCGTTCGGAAATATTTCGTGTTGCTTTCGAGTTTGTCACGCAGGGCGGTGCTTCCGCTGAGCAGTTCGAGGACTTTTATGCTGGCACCCACGATGCTTGGGGCGACGGTATTGGAAAACAGGTACGGCCGCGAGCGCTGGCGCAGCATTTCCACGATTTCTTTTTTGGCAGAAGTGAAGCCGCCGCTCGCGCCTCCGAGGGCTTTGCCGAGTGTGCCGGTCACGATGTCAATGCGATCCATCACACCCCGATACTCGTGGGTACCTCTACCGGTTTTGCCCAAAAAGCCAGAAGCATGGCACTCGTCAATGCCAACCATGGCCTCATAGCGCTCGGCGAGGTCGCAGATTTTGTCAAGTTGAGCAATGGTGCCGTCCATCGAGAAGGCACCATCGGTAAAAATAAGTTTGCGCCGTGATCCTGCTGCTTCTTTGAGGCAATCTTCCAGCGAGTTCATGTCGTTGTGCTTGTATCGAAAGCGTTTGGCTTTGCACAAGCGGATACCGTCAATAATGCTCGCATGGTTCAGTTCGTCACTGATAATGGCATCTTCCTCGCCGAGTAGCACCTCGAACAGTCCGCCATTAGCATCGAAAGCCGCAGCGTACAGAATGGTGTCTTCCATACCCAAAAATTTCGCAATGCTGTGTTCGAGTTCCTTGTGGATGTCCTGCGTACCGCAAATGAACCGGACACTTGAAAGTCCATATCCGTGTGTGCGAATGGCCTCAATGGCGGCTTCGATTACTTCGGGATGACTGCTGAGTCCGAGGTAGTTGTTGGCGCAGAAATTGAGCAAATCGTGCTGCGCAGTTGTGTCAATGACAGGGCCTTGAGGCGTGGTGATGACGCGCTCTTGTTTGTACAGACCGGCATCGCGGATGCCCTGAATTTCGGCTTGGAGGGCGGGTTTTATGTTGGTGAACATGGATATGTTGAGTTGTTGAGTTGTTGAGTTGTTGAGTTGTTGATATGGTGATTTGGTGATTCGGTCTTGAAAGCCTACGAGGTCTAAATTTTCAGTAGTGTACTTCGACCACTTCTGTTGCTCCAATTCCTTTTGTTGCTACCACAAAAATTTTTCCAAAATCGTAATTGGGGATATTGTCAAAATCAAAGCCGCCTCCGTTCAATTGATTGAGCAAGTACGGAATGGTGTTCTGATGACCGACGACCATTATTTTTTTGCCCCGGCTTTCTGAAAGCAATTCCAACAGCCATTCCTCCTGATTTCCGGGTTCATACATCTGAACGGGTGGGGTTTTTGCGCGGCGCTGCACGGGTTCGGCGGTCAGTTGAACGCGGCGAGCAGCCGAGGCAAAGACCAAATCCAACCCTGACTCAGCCATAATCCGGCCCAAGTGTTCAGCACGGGCCTCACCCGCTGTAGAGAGCTCGGGGTCATAAGGGTCATTGTCGTCTTTTTCGGCGTGGCGAACGCAGAAAAAATGCGTCCATGCAGGGTCGTCCCAATGTGGGATGGCAGTTGTGGAACCGTCTGCAAAGTGCAGCTGGCCATCTTTTACAGATTTGAGGTAATTCAGTGGGTCCATATTTTGACAACTTGTTGAAAGGGCAAGCAAAGGTGCGGCAAAAAGTAAAAAACAAGTGCGCATAAAGGAAATTGTCTTTTTTTGTGGTTGATTAAAATTGGTCATTGTGTCATTTTTACCCGCCGTAGCACGAAGTGCGTAGGAGGGGCCCGGCTTTTTACTTTTTAATAAATGAAACTACGAACGCTCTTGTTTTTCCTGTTTTTGCCGCTCTTGGCTCATGCTCAGCGAGCAGAACTTTCTGTACCCGGACAAAACCTTTTTGTCAATAAAATCAATGTGGCACAATCATTGTCGCCTTGGTTGAATGGTGCTGGAATCACCGTTTCAATCAAAGAATTTGGGTTCGATACGACCGATATAGATTTCCGTGGTCGCGTGCTACCCTCCACCAATGCGGCAACAAATCAAACAATCCATGCCAACATCATGGCATCGCTCGTAGGTGGTGCGGGCAACGCAGACTTGCGCGGACGTGGTGCTGCCCCTGGCTGCCAATTGGTGTCATCCAGTTTCGTGGGGCTTATGCCAGATACCAGCTATCGGACGCAAAACATCACGGTTCAAAATCATGCTTATGGGGTAGACATCCAGAACTGGTATGGCACCGGTGCTGTCGCATATGACCAAACTACCGCTGAAAACCCAACATTGCTCCATGTTTTTTCTGCGGGCAACAAGGGCGACAGTCTTTCAAAATCAGGCATTTACGCTGGCATTCCAAATTTCGCCAACCTCACGGGCAATTTCAAGATGGCAAAAAATGTGTTGCTCGTGGGTGCCGTGGATTCGCTGGTTCAGGTAGGACCGCTCAGTTCGCGCGGCCCTGCTTATGATGGCCGAACAAAGCCAGATTTGGTGGCTTTCGGACATGATGGGACTTCTGGCGCAGCGGCACTCGTAAGTGGAGCAGCAGCCGTCGTCCAACAATGCCTGCGCCTAGCGACCAATGATTTTCCTGGATCAGATTTGGTGCGGGCGATCTTGATCAACTCGGCAGACGATATTGTTACACAAGGACCCGATTTTGAAAGCGGGTTCGGAAATCTAGATTTGAAAAAAGCTGTAGAAGCCGTTTTAAATCAATGGTTTACTACCGACTCAATTGTCGCAGGACAAACGCTGGCGATCCCGCTCAGCCTGCCCGGCAATCTCCGTCAACTCAAGATCACGCTCGCTTGGAACGACCCACCATCGGCCCCGCTAGCGCCCAAAGCCTTGCTCCACAACCTTGATTTTACCCTGCTTGACCCCTTCGGGAATGAGCATTATCCTTGGGTTTTAAACACCTCTCCACAACTGGATTCGCTGCGCCAAGCTGCCCATCGCGGTACGGACAGCCTGAACAATGTAGAACAAATTACGATTGATTTTCCCGGTGATGGCCTTTGGGAAATCCGGGTGTCTGCACCAACAAATCTAAGCGGGAATCAGCATTTTGCACTAACATGGAGCTGGGACACACTTCAACATTTTGAATGGACGTATCCATTCGCCAACGACCCAGTCCCTGCTAATACTGAGGTAATTCTTCGCTGGGAAAACAATCTTCCCGACTCCTTCGCTCGCATAGAATGGCGGCCCTGGCCAAGCCCTGATTGGCGATTGGCCAAAGATTCTGTCAACCTTCGCCGTGGATGGCAACGATGGGTTTTGCCGGATACTTTCGCAGAATCTCAAGTGCGGATGATGGTCGGTGGCCATGAATTTATCTCCCCTATCTTTTTGATTTCCAAAGAACTGCGCATGAAAATCGGCTTCAACTGTCCCGACTCCGTCCTGCTTTTTTGGAATGCTCCACACCCTGGTGCTCAATACCAGTTGTATGGATTGGGGGCTAAATACCTGGAACCGATTGCCATTGTCGCCGATACTTTTGTTGTGCTTCAAAAATCTGCTTTTCCACAGCCTCGATTTGCCGTGGCACCCTTGGCCCCAGAGAAAAATGCCCTAGGCCCGCGCAGCCCTGCGCCTGATATTTCGAAGCAAGGCGTGAAATGCTATTTTTATGGATTGCTGGCAAACCTAAACCCTGACAACGGGGTGGACCTGAATTTAAGCGTTGGCACTGACTACGGCCTTTCGAAAATCTTTTTTGAAAAGCAATCCGGAAGCGGTTTTGAGGTGTTGAATGAACAGCCAGCCCAGCATTTGGGCTATTCTTTTGAGGATGAGCACCCGCAAAAAGGCATCAACGCCTATCGAGCCAGATTGCAGCTACAGAACGGCTCAATGCTCGTGAGCGATACGGTGGAGGTTTACTTTGGTGGCGAAAACAACTGGTGGGTCTTTCCGAACCCGGTTTCATCACAAGGCGTTTTGAACATCGTTGCTTCCTCGGAAGAGCAGGCTGAATTTTACTTGTATGATGTCTTGGGCAAGCTTGTTTTAGAAAAAACAGCAGAAGAATTGCTGCTTGAAATCCCATTGAGAGGACTTGCCAAAGGTATTTATTTTTATAAAGTCCATAATGGGGAATTGTTTGTGGGTGGGGGGAAATTGGTAGTGGAGTAGCAGGTGCCAAAAACAAAACTGGCCACTCGATTTTATTCGAGCGGCCAGTTTTTCTTGCGAAAAGTAGCAACGATTAATACAGGTAATCCAGCGCTATTTTGTCATTGGCTTGGAAAGGACGGTTGGTGGTAGCACTGAGGCAAGCCAGCATCCAAGAATTTGGGTCCGCCCAAGTAGTAGGCGTACCGGGTATGTGGATAGCGCCTACGCCACCATCACCTTCGTTGCCGCCTGAGCCGCAGCTGTAAGCACGGTTCGCATAATCGGTGTGGCGGAAACCTATACAGTGCCCTATTTCGTGTGCTATCACGGTGGTCACGAAGCCAAGGGAATAGTTTTCGTATGTTTTGTTGAACTTTACCTCATTGTAAGGATTCCCGCCACTTGGAAAGCCCGCCGAAGCGATGTAATTTCCTCCGTTGACACGTTTTATATGGATATTGCCGCCACTGGACACTTCCTGAAAAGTTAGTTGTAGATTTTCAGCATTGTAACGCGCAATAGCAGCAACGATACCAGCCTTCGCATTGGTGCTGAAATTACTAGCATAACTGACCGTAATAGTCCGCGGCAAACCAGTCACGAGGTTGGTCGTGCGGTATTGCTCTTCATTGCCAATAACCAACGAATGAGCCAGATCCATGGGCTTGTTGAGGTCTTCTGTGGCGATAAAGATGTCATTTTCAACAATGTAGCCACCTTCGACAGCGAAAGCATCGTCTGCACCGAAGCCGAGTGCAGTGATTTGGGCTTTAATGTCAACAGAAAGGCCTACATCAATGGTGCTAGTTGGATCGTTTTTGGAGCAGGAGTTAAGCCCGGCAAATAGAAGTGCAAGGGCGGCGAGGGTCAGGAAACGTTTTTTCATGTGAAAGAACAGTTTGGATTTGATGAAAAGAAAAAGTGATTAACCGCGCTAATGTAGGTTGTTGGCTCAATCATTTCCAAGCAATTTTTGATTATGCGTTTTCGGAAAATATTATTTTAAAAAAGACGATTTACAAATACTTTTAAAAATTATATTTTGCAAAAATGAAAACTTCCGAGCATGCTAATATTTCAGCCATCGAAATTCCGAGCTGCCCAATGTTTCGGTAGGGGAAGCGACAACGAGAAAATTCCCAAAGCCCTCTAGCTGCTGGCCTTCTGTTGGTCGAAGCGGATTGTCTGCTCGTACCAATTTGCGGATCATCCGTAGCACCGTATCAGAGTGTCCCACCACGAAGATGTGTTTGCCCCTGTTGTCATGCAATTGCTGTTGCAACCAAGCAGTTTCGGCAAGATCCTCATTTGGATATTCGGGGGTTGGTGCTGGAATGTTGTTGTAGCGTACCCGCACGGAATCAGCGGTAGACCGTGTGCGTATGGTACGGGTCGTAAACACAAGATTAAGATCGGCATCTTTCATCATCTCGCCCAGTCGCTTCGCGCGAGCCTTGCCTGCATCTGTGAGGCCGTCAGCTGGTTCATCCAATCTTTCAGCGTGTCGCACAAAGAAAAAGTGGGTCCAACCCTCCTCGTTCCAATGTGCAATGCCATTTGTTGTGTGATCTGTAAAATGGATTCTCCCGTGTTCAACTCGAGCGACTTTGCATGTATCACAGCCGCACAAAAAGCAAGCAACGAGCACGCACGCAAGTAAAAAGATGTTTTTCATAAGAAAAAGTGATTTGGAAAGGTGAAAGGAAAATTTTGAAAGTCATTTGAATGAACAAGCGGGAGCAAGCGTGAACTCATTGTCTACAACGCTACCTCTATCTGCCCGCGCACCAAGTCCTCAAAGGTGTCGCGCTGACGGATTAAATGGGCTTTCCCCTTGTAAATCAACACTTCAGCTGGTCGCAAGCGGGAGTTGAAATTAGAGGACATCGTGTAGCCGTATGCACCGGCATTATAAAAGCAGAGAATGTCGCCTTCCACCACTTCGGCTATGCGGCGATCTGCAGCGAAGGTGTCGGTCTCGCAGATATTTCCCACAACATTGTAGATACGAGGCTTGAACGTTGGTTCCGACACGTTCACAATTTTATGGTACGAACCGTAGAACATGGGACGAATGAGGTGATTGAAACCTGTGTCGAGGCCGACAAAAGCGGTCGACGTGGTCTGTTTCACCAAGGTGCATTTGGCAAAAAAATAGCCCGCCTCACTCACGAGAAATTTGCCTGGCTCAATCATCAAAGTCAATTCTCGGCCATATTCTTCACAGAAATTGACAAATCGCTCGCTGAGTTTTTCGCCCACTTCTTCTACATCTGTTTCGATGTCGTCGGGTTTATACGGCACCTTGAAGCCGCTGCCGAGGTCAATGTATTTCAGGTCGGGGAATTTTTTGGCCGCTTCAAAAAGGATCTCTGCGCCGCGCAAGAACACGTCCACATCCAAAATATCAGACCCTGTGTGCATGTGCAAACCTTCCACTTTAAGTCTTTGATTCTCAACGATTCGCATCACATGTGGAAGCTGGTGGATA
This sequence comes from uncultured Saprospiraceae bacterium, assembly GCA_964589365.1. Lineage (GTDB taxonomy): Bacteria > Bacteroidota > Bacteroidia > Chitinophagales > Saprospiraceae > M3007. The sequence goes on along the minus strand of CAZPTQ010000015.1, from coordinate 2,019 downwards.
CTGATGCCGAATTTGGAATCAATATGTCCAACGCTGATTTTTTCATTGCCACCAGCCATCAAATGCGGGTTGATGCGGATGCAAAATGGCACGTCGGGATGGTGAAGTCCCCAGTTTTCGAGCATGGGGATGGCATCAATGTTGATTTTGATGCCAAGGCTTACGGCTTCTTCATATTCGTCAACGCCCGCAAAATTGGGCGTAAAAAGGATGTCTTGCGGAGGATAGCCCGCCCGAATCCCCAGCCGGACTTCACCGATGGAAACACAGTCCAAAGCAGAACCCATTTGCCGCAAAAGGCGGAGCACCGTGAGGTTGTTCAATGCCTTGCAAGCATAGTGGACCCGAAATTTTGGATACGTGTATGCCGATGTAATGCGACGATATTGACGCTCGATGACGGCCGCATCGTAAACATAGAGAGGGGTACCGAATTCCTTACAGAGATCAAGCGGGTCTATTCCGCCAGAGAATTCATATTTGTTGTTGACAAGTTCCATGCGGTAAAGGTAAAAAGTCGAGGCGCAAGTTGGTTTTGAATGGTTTGAGTCAAAAGTATCTGACCGAAAGCATTGCGCAGGCACAAGATTGTTTTAGTGTCAATTTGTACGAAGAGGGCATCGGTGGCGGGATTAGGGTACAGCGTTAGCCCATCCAGTGCGGTTGGTGCTTCTTCAGTTGGCACGGTTTCGGGCGCGAGTTTTATTACCCAGAAGTCTAGTCCTCCCAAACTGTTTTCGGTTTTGTCTCCCGAAACATTGGACTCGGAACTTCCACCGAGGATATAGCCTCCATCGTCAGTCTGTTGAAGGGAAAGGTTAGATTCGTAGCCTGAACCGCCGATGGTGTGCTGCCATTGAATAGCAGGGCCTTGAGCGGAGAAAGGACACAATGGGTCGCAACGAGCAAGGAAAAGATTGCTTTCATGGTATTAGATTTTAACAATTTAGAGATGCGGAAGCCACCAGCGCAAATCACTTCAGCCTCAAAATATTCTCCATTTTACCCGCCGAAGCTTTAGCGAAGGAGGGTTATTTAAGTCGCAAAATATTCCCCATTTGATAACAAGAGCGGCAACGGGGTTCATATTGCCCCTTTTCACCAAGCAGCACCACCGAGTCTTCCTCCGCCAAACGGTAAGAATGCGTAGCAAGGTTACCGCAATGCACACAGATGGCGTGGACTTTGGTGACGTATTCGGCCACCGCCAAAAGCGCGGGCATAGGCCCGAAAGGTACGCCGCGAAAATCCATGTCCAGGCCCGCTACGATGACACGGATGCCGCGCAGGGCAAGCTCCTGACAGACACTGGGCAATTCCATGTCAAAAAACTGCGCTTCGTCCACACCCACTACGGTCGTGTCAGGGCTTATTTCCAAGAGTTTGGAAGAGTCTCCGACAGGCTGCGCCAGCAACGAAGTGGTATCGTGCGACACGATGGCCGTTTCGTCGTAACGGGTATCAATCTTCGGCTTGTAGACCTCGACTTTCATCTCGGCAATTTTTGCCCGTCGAAGCCTTCGGATGAGCTCTTCTGTTTTGCCAGAAAACATGCAGCCGCAGACGACCTCTATCCAGCCCCTGCGTTGTCCTTTGAAATGTGGTTCTAGAAACACGATATGGTGATTGGTGAAAGGTGATAAGTGATTGGTAACTGGTTGGTGATTGGTGTGAAAAGTGTTATTCGTGGCTAAAATCACCCTCCCTTGCAAAGCATTTACCTAGACATTCAAAAACTTTCAGAAATTCGCCGGTGAAAGTAGGTACAGTTACCAAACCCTCCCGCTAATGGATTTTCAAAAAGCAAAATTTTATCTCGACAAACTCAATCGCGAGTTCGCACGTATGAGCAAAGATCCGGAAAATACCATCCGGCTTGACGTAGATATCATGGCCTCATACGTCCGTGAACTATACGATGCAATTCTTTCGCAATCAAACGTTTACGACCCGCCCAAAGCTGAGCCAGCACCTGTTCGCCTCCCCCATCGTCCGCCGACAGCCGAACCTGTTGTGGAA
>CAZPTQ010000014.1:9850-42227 GCA_964589365.1 uncultured Saprospiraceae bacterium | reverse complement strand
AATGACGATCAATGACCATCAATGACGATCAATGACATAATGACCACCATACCAGCACTCTATTCCATTTTTCAGCAACACCCATTGGTGCGCACCGATACTCGGCAATTGCCCCCTGGATGTATCTACTTTGCGCTTAGAGGGGATAATTTCGACGGCAACAAATTTGCAGAACAAGCCTTGGAAAAAGGCGCAGCATACGCGGTGATTGACAACCCGGATTACCGTGCGAATGAGCGTTGTTTACTCGTGCCGGATGTGTTAAAAACCTTACAGCAATTGGCCAATCACCACCGCCGCCAATTTGAGATTCCCGTGATCGCTATTGGTGGATCCAACGGAAAAACTACGACCAAAGAGTTGGTTTCCACCGTTTTATCAGCACACTATCCCTGCCATTTTACCAAGGGGAATTTGAACAACCACATTGGTGTGCCGCTCACTTTGCTGTCCATGCCGCGCGGCACAGAGGTTGCAATCATTGAAATGGGAACCAACCAACCGGGGGATATCGAGGAACTTTGCCGCATCGTGCAACCAACGCACGGACTTCTGACAAACATTGGGAAAGAGCATCTGGAGGGATTTGGAAGCCTCGCTGGCGTAAAAAAAGCGGAGGCTGAGCTGTATGATTTTTTGGCAAAAAACTACGGCTGCGCGTTCGTGAACTTTTCAGAAAAGTATCTGCCTGCTATGTCAAAAAAAGTGCCCATGCGCGTGGGCTATTCCCGTACCGAAGAACTCCGCCATGAGCCGGGGGTTATTGAAGTGCAGATGTTGGAAGATATGCCTTTTGTGCGCGCAGCTTTTCTTTCGGACGATGGACCAAGCGTTGATTTGACCACCCAACTCTTTGGAAATCACAACTTTCAGAATGTTATGACAGCCATTGCACTGGGCGTTTATTTCAAAGTGCCTGCGGAAAAAATCAAAGAAGCATTGGAAAAATATACCCCCTCCAACAACCGCTCCCAACTGATACAGCATAATGGAGCGACGATCTTATTGGACGCCTACAATGCCAACCCCTCTAGTATGCAGCCAGCACTCCAAAGCCTCTGCGCCATGCCTGCCAAGCACCGTATTGCCATCTTGGGTGATATGTTGGAACTCGGTGAAGGAAGCCAAAAAGAACACAAAGATTTGCTCCGTTTCGCCGCGCGGCTCAAGATTGACCAGATCGTTTTGGTCGGAAAAGAATTTGGGGGAACCCCGTTTTCAAAATTTGGCGCGCTGCATTTTGCCGACAATCAAGCCGCCAAACTTTGGCTGGATGCCCAAGACCTGCGCGACACGGCCATCCTGATCAAAGGCTCTCGAGGAATCCGGTTGGAGAAAGTGCTGGAATCTTGAGCGCAAGTTGTGCGAGCCTGCGGGGGTCGTACGAGCATGCAGGGCGAAACCAGTCAGACCCAAGAATCTGACTGCTGGTCATTTTTAATTGCCACCAGACCTATAAGGTTTCCAAAAACCTTATAGGTCTCGATACTAGAAAATGTCCAGTAATATGCCCTAAAATTCACCCGTTCCTAAAAAAAGATCAAACTATGCTCAACATACTACACGAAAATGCCGCCTTCCTGGTCATCAACAAACCCCCCGGCCTGACTTCCCAGCCCGACAAAACGGGCGACGACTCGCTCCTGACTTTGGCCGAAGCGCATTGTGGACATCCACTCTTTCTTGTTCACCGCATTGACCGTCCGGTTAGCGGGCTGGTGCTTTTTGCCAAAACAGCCGAGGCTATGGCCCTGTTTTCAGCGCAGTTCCAGGCCCGCAGCGTCCAAAAAGACTACCTCGCAATGGTGCAAAATATGCCGCCAAAACCCGACGGCACGCTGGTTCATTATTTGAAAAAGAATCAGGCGAAAAACACATCCACCGTCTACGATGAAGAACAACCCGGCACCGATCGCGCCGAACTTCGCTACCAATTGTTAGAAAGCAGCAAGCATTACCATCTGCTTCATATTCAATTGGTTACTGGTCGCCACCATCAAATCCGCGCCCAACTCGCCGCAATCAAATGCCCCATTAAAGGCGACGTGAAATATGGTGCCCGCCGCAGCAATCCCGATCGTAGTATCCACCTCCACGCCTGGCGCTTGGCGTTTGACAATCCTGCTACGGGTGAACGGATTTTATTGGAAGCGGAGCCGCCAGAGGAGGTTTTGTGGAAGGCGCTGGGGCCTGGGAGGGAGGGGTGGAGTATGTTTAAGAAACTGAATGCATAGGGGACTGAAATCCGTTTTATTCGAAAAATTGAATATTCAAGTTGGGAATTTCATAGAAAAATCTTTTTTTGCACTAAATTTATCTGGAATGAACGCAGCACATGGCATCCCGCAACCATTTTCTAACCTTCAGTTAGAATTGTTAAAACTTTATGCCCGTAAAGTTTCGGATCGGGATTTATTGCAAATTAAAACACTTTTGGGGCAGTATTTTGCAGACAAGGTCTGGGAGGAGAAAAAATTTACCGAGGAAAAAATCTTGGGTAAACACCAGCGCACACCTTACCGTCGGGAGCCGGTATGAAGGTAGTCCTCGACACCAATGTGCTTACTGTTGCCATTTCTCGGCCTCAAAATTCTATCCAATCTGGCAAGCGATTCAAAGTCTTGAAAAATATACCATTTCCTAAGGTTGAAGTGTTATCGTCGGAAGCGTTTTTGGAGTTGATTTTAGAGGGGAGGAGTTTGTTAGGGTAACCCGCAAAAAAACGTGGTCAGATACGATCTTTATACACTTCGGCACGGTCAATGGCAACCTCACTCCACCAAATCCACCTTCTCCTTCCTCCCCATCCCCAGCTTCTCCATCGCCCGGTCGAACATCCAGTACACCACCGGAACCACGATCAGCGAAAGGAACATAGAAGAGTTCAGCCCGCCGATGATGGTCCAGGCAAGGCCGTTTTTCCAGTCTGCCCCTGAGCCTTGCGCAAATGCGATGGGCAGCAGGCCAATCACCATCGCGATATTGGTCATCAGTACAGGCCGGAAGCGCAATTTGGTGGCTTGCAGCAGGGCTTCGCGCAACGCTACGCCTTGATCTCGTAGCTGATTGGCAAAGTCCACCACAAGGATGGCGTTTTTGCCCACCAAGCCGATCAGCATGAGCATTCCCAGGCCCGTGAACACGGTGAGGTTTTCGCTCGCCAGCGCCATCGCAAGGAATGCACCGATGACTGAAAGCGGGATGGACACCAGCACGACAAGCGGATAAACCCAGTTGTCGTACAGTGCTACCATGATGAGATATACAAACACCAGCGATGCCCAAAGCGCAAAACCGAGCGTACCGATGCCCTGTTGTTGGCGCTTGTAGTCGCCGCCATATTTGATTTGGGTGCCGGGCGGGAGTCGGAGGGGGGCAAGGCGTTTGATAATTTCGCGGGTCACCGAACCATTTGGCCGACCGATGACCTGTGCTGTGAGCATGAGGGAGGTGCTGCGGTCGCGGCGTTCGAGGCGGGTAGGAGCCGTTCCTTGACGCACGTCGGCGAACTGTTTTAGAGACACGGTACTGCCCAGCGGATTTACAAAAGACAGATTTTTGATGTCTTCAACACTGCGTCGGTCGAACGCATCGAGGGCAATGCGAATTGGATACTCAAAATCGCCATCGCGGTATTTCGCATCGGTGTTGCCGCTAAAAGCAGTTTGCAGCGTTAAGCCCACTTGCGCCATAGCCAGACCAAAATCTGCCATGCGCTGGCGGTTCACTTCTACTTTCACTTCCGGGTTGCCTCCTTCCACCGTAGAGCCGATTTCAACACAACCAGGTACCGCAGCCATTTCAATTTTTACCTTTTCAGCGAGCATTAAAAGACTGTCGAGGCTCGGACCGTTGAGCTGTATTTCGATGGGCGAAAAGGAGAGGCCAAGGATGTCAATCGGGTTGGTTTTGATTCGTGCACCTGCGATGATTTCCTCCAGTTTGACCTTTGTTTTTCGGGCAAAAACAGGCGTGAGATCTTTTCGTATTCCGCCATAAGGCGTTAAAAAAACCTGTATTTCGGCGATATTCGGTGCACTAAGACCAAAAGATTTGTTGTTCGCGCCTACGGTTGTGAAAGTGCGCACCACTTCGGGCTGAGTTTGAAGCCATGCTTCCACACGCTTGGTGATAGCATCGGTTTGTGTCAACGAAGCGTCTTGCGGCAACACGACTTCGAGCAGAAATTCCCCCCGTTCGCCGGGTTCCATGAAAGCGTTTCCGATAAGCCCGGAAGTGACGAGCAGGAACGAGCTGAAAAACAGGGCGATAGCCGTGAGTAGGGTGATAATTTTGGTACGGCGATTTTTCAGCGCCAAGCTCAGCAGGCTGACAAATGCATCTGACAGCCATTCCAAAAATCTTTCAAACCTCAAAATGATACGTCCAGCCAGGTTTTTTCCCTCAAAACGGTGCAGTTTCCCAAACCTCGACGTGAGCCAGGGCACAAGGGTGAACGACACGAGCAGCGACACGAGCGTGGAGGTCAGGACTGTCATGCAAAATTGTCGCAGCAGATTCGGCACCAATCCAGCGGTGAATACAATGGGAAGAAAAACCACCACATCCACAAGTGTTATACTCAGGGCAGTGAAACCGATTTCCATCCGCCCGTCGTAGCTGGCCTGCACCTTGTTTTTGCCCATCTCAAAGTGTCGGTAAATGTTCTCGATCACCACGATGGCATCGTCCACCAAAATGCCGATGGCGAGCGAGAGGCCCAACAAAGACATAAGATTGAGCGAGTAGCCAAACAAATGCATCATCACGAAGGTGCTGACGATGGAGGTAGGGATAGACACGAGCACGATAGCAGCATTGCGCAAGCTGTGCAGGAAAAGCAACATGACCAAGCCCACCAAAAGCACCGCCACAAGCAAATCCTCAATAACAGCGTTGGTGGCTTTTTTGGTAAACGTGCTGCTGTTGGCCACCACCTCGAAGCGCATTCCCTCCGCGGCGTACGCGCCTTGCAGCAGGGCGATTTTTTCGAGCACGAGTTTCGACATCTCTACCGCATTGGCATCGCCTTGCTTGCGGATGGTTATGCCCACGGCGGGCTGTCCGTCGGTACGGCAAATGATTTCGGGATCACGCGTGCCGTCTTGAACCTCAGCAATATCCTTTAAAAAAATGGAGGACCCGAACCGGCTTTTCCCCACTACAAGGTTTCGTATATCCTCAATACCCAAAAATTTGCCGGCGAGCCGGATGCGCAATTGCCCTTGTTCGCCAGTCAATTTCCCCGTCGGGAAATCGAGGTTGGCCGTCTGAACCGCTTGAGACACCTGGAGCAGCGAAAGTCCGTATTGTTCGAGTCGGGCGGAGGAAATGTTGATCTTGATTTCGCGCTCTTCCCCGCCGAGGATGCTCACTTGAGCCACGCCTTTTACTTGCGAGATTTCCGGCACGACGCGGTTTTTCACCACATCGTAAAAGGCCGCGCCAGTGAGGTTGCCCGCCACGCCGATTTTCAAGATGGGCAATTCATCCAGGGCGAATTTATTGATGACCGGAGTACGCACCTCCTTCGGCAAGGAGGCCTGCAACTGGTTGATTTTGCGCTGCATCTCCTGCACGGCTTTGTCCAAATCCACGGATTGCTCGAATTCAACTGCAACAAACGATGAATTCTCCTGAGAGCCGACCTGCACTTGGTCAATGCCTTCGAGCGAAGAAATCGCGTCTTCAATGGGCTTGCTCACCGCGTTCTCCACCTCGGAAGGTGATGCGCCAGGATAAACTGTGATAATGGTAACAACGGGTGCGCTGAATTTCGGCACCAACTCAATGGGCAGCTTCAGGTAACTGGCGATGCCCATAAATGCCAGCACGGCAAAAGCCACAATGACGAGCGACGGGCGGCGGATGGAGAGTGCAGTAATGTTCACGGGGCGAAGGTATTACTATGCCGCTTGGAATTGTAAGACCTCATTTCAAAAGCGCTATGTCAGCAGATTAATCAAATTCCCCCAACACCAGCCCCTCCTTTTCACCCAATTCCAACAGGATTTGCTTTTCGCCAAAATCCAGGAGCAAAGCATCGTTGTGGTAAAGCCCCGATTCATGGCGCGAGAGGCGAATTTCCTGCAGGGTTGCGCCCACTACATCGCGCCAAAGCGGCTGAACATTGGCTACAATGCGTTGGATAAGTGCCTCGCCGTGAAAGGATTGCAACTTCAGCGCGGTTTCTACTAAAGATTCGGCGCTGATAATTTGGATGGCTTCTGCGCTTTCGCCGCTGGAGAGTAACAGCGTTTCGCCGTTTTCAAAATACAGTTCGACCGAATAGAGAAAAGACGTTTTGGGGCTGGCACGCCACAGGTAGTAGTTTACGGTTGCAAGCATTTGACCTTCAAAGGTTTGAAAGGCTTCCACTTCTGCTTGTCGAAAGCAATTGGGTGGAGTAGAGTCGGCTTTGTGCTGCATCATGATAAAATTCCTGTGGCGGCAAAGTTCGTAACTTTCGCCCCGAAGACCGCGTAGGTTTTCAAAAACCTACGCGGTCTCAATGACAAACAACGCAACGACCACCCAATTCCTCGCCGCATTCCGCAGCGCTTTTACCTCCGGCCAATTGCTCAAATGCACTTTGGGCAAGCCCACAACTGCCGCAGCAGAAGGCTTAAAAAACGTGTACCTCCGCCCCGTGGAATTGAAAAAAGGGCTGCATATCGCGTTCAACTTTCGCTATAAAACCCGGGACGAAGTCAAGAACTTTGGATTAGAAGAAGCCCTTGCCCAATTAGAAACATCGCTGGGTGCTGCTTTTTTGAACGCCGACCTTTTGACTCCCGAACGCGATTTTTCCCTTCAATTTGACAAAAAAGGCGAAGCCCATTTTTCAGAAAAAAAACCTTCTCTAAATTCGCCCACTGCCATACCTACTGCCCACAATCGCCCCAAAAACCGGCTGCTTGACCCTGCCGCGCCCTGGCTTCATTTGTTGGGCATCACCAATTCCAAAGGGGAAGTGCTGGCCGCTTATCAAGACAAATGGCGACAAATCAACAAATACCTCGAAATTATCGAAGGCCTGCTGCGGGATACTCCGCTCACTTCTGACGCACAAATTGCTGACATGGGTTCGGGCAAGGGTTATCTCACTTTTGCGCTCATAGATTTTCTGCAAAATCATATCGGCCTAACACCGAACATCACGGGCATCGAACTTCGGCCCGCGCTCGTTGATTTTTGCAACAAGACAGCGCAACAGGCTGGTTTTCAAAACCTCCACTTTATAGCACAAGACATCGCGACCTATCATCCAGAACGGCTGGACATGCTCATCGCCCTGCACGCTTGCGACACGGCTACCGATCTGGCGCTGGCTGCCGGCATCCACCAAAAAGCCCGAATCATCGTAGTCGCACCTTGTTGCCACAAACAAATCCGCCGCGAGATGCAGGCAAAAAACGAACTCGCGCCACTGCTTCAACACGGTATTCTGGCAGAGCGACAGGCAGAAATAGTAACCGACGGAATTCGCGCATTATTGCTAGAAGCCGCGGGCTACCACACCAAAGTGTTCGAGTTTATCTCTACTGAACACACCGCGAAAAACGTGATGATTACCGCCACCATGGACGGCCGGCGACTGAACCAAAGAAAGATCAAAGCATTGGCACAAGTGGAAGCACTCAAGTTGGGCTTTGGCATAAAAGAGCATTGGTTGGAGAAATTACTGGCTGAGTGACTTTCCATTTCAGTTGTGTTTCTTCCGAAAGTATCTTTGTTTTGTCATTTTGTAGAAAAAAATCACCAATCCCACACAAAGGCGCAATTCTTGCGTTTCAATTATAGTTTGGGTAATGAACGGATTTTTATTTCTAATCCGCGAATCCCCCCTTCTTCGCCCCCGCCTGCCGGGACTTGACAGGAAGGAAAGCCACGGCGGGTAAAAAAATAAACAAATCCTCCACTATTTTTGTCCATTCAAAAAACACAATTCGGCAATGCAAATTTTCCCACGCCGTTTAGGCTCTTTCGATCTTGACAAATTCCTCTACGACATGAAAATAAAATCGTCGCTCGCGCTATTCTCCATTGTCGGTATCTTGGGTCTTGTGCTCGTTTTTCATGAGTACAATCCTTTCAGCAACGGCAGCCCCGTCGCTTCACCGGAGCGCGACGCGGCTTTGTTGCGCACCATATCACAAGTGCTGACACGTGGCCATTTCCAGCCAAAGGAAATGGACGACACCTTTTCAAAAAGCGTGTATGCCTTGTACCTCAAAGATATGGATGGCGGAAAGCGCTTCTTGACCCAATCGGACGTGGACCAATTGAAGCCCTACGAGCTTCAACTCGACGACCAAGCCAGAGCGGGCACATTCGAGTGTTTCGAACAATCGGTAGCACGCTTGGAAGCTTCGCTTGCAAAGACACAATCCTGGTACCGTGAAATACTCGCATCGCCCATTGACTTTTCAAAAAATGATGAGCTGCAAGCCGACGGCGAAAAACTTAAATGGGCAAAAGACGATGCAGAACTCCGCGCTCGCTGGGAACGCTGGATGAAATACGAAGTGCTCAGCCGTATCACGGAAGAGCAGGAAAAACAGGAGAAGCCCGAGTTTAAAGGCGATAAAAAAGACTTTGATACCCTTGAAAAAGAACAGCGTGTAAAGGTGTTGGACGTATATGACAAGTGGTTCAAGCGCATGCTAAAACTCGACCACAACCGCCGTCTGGAAATTTACCTCAACGCCATTACCAATTATTTCGACCCACACACGGGCTACTATTCCCCGCGCGAAAAGGAGAATTTTGACATCCAAATGTCGGGCAAACTCGAAGGTATAGGCGCACGCCTTCAAAGCGACGGTGAAAAAACTACCGTTACTGAAATCGTGCCCGGCGGCCCGGCCTGGAAACAAGGCGTTTTGCAGGCTAATGACGTGATTCTCAAAGTGGCCCAAGGCGAAACCGATACCGAATCGTTGGATATAAGGGGTTGGGAAATTGACGACGTGGTGTCTAAAATCCGCGGTTCAAAAGACACCAAAGTCACGCTTACAATTCAAAAAACCGATGGCTCGGAGAAGGTCATCACCATCATCCGCGACGTGGTGATCATGGAAGAAGGCTTTGCCAAATCCTTGATTCTCAATGAAGAAAGTGCCGCACAGGATCGTATTGGGTATATCTATCTGCCAAAATTCTATGCTGATTTTGAAAGCGGGCGCACCAGCTGTGCGCAAGACGTGGCTGCTGAAGTAGAGAAGTTGAAAAAAGAATCCGTGAAAGGCATAATCCTCGATTTGCGCAACAACGGCGGCGGCTCGCTCCGCGACGTGGTGACCATGAGTGGCTTGTTTATCGAAGATGGCCCTATTGTCCAGGTAAAAAGCCGCAACCGGGCTACCGAAATCCTCCGCGACAACGACTCCAAAGTACAATGGGGTGGCCCGCTCATTGTGATGGTCAATGGTTTTAGTGCTTCGGCTTCTGAAATCCTTGCCGCAGCCATGCAGGATTACAGTCGCGCCATTATTGTGGGCGCTTCCAGCACCTACGGCAAAGGTACTGTGCAACGTTTCTTCGACCTTGACAACGCTGCCGCCGATAATAATGTAAAACCTTTGGGTGAGATGAAAATGACCATTCAGAAGTTTTATCGCGTCACAGGGAAAACAACCCAACTTGACGGCGTAATTCCTGACATCGTGCTGCCCGATTTCTACAACTTGCTCAAAAACGGCGAACGCGACAACGATTACCCGCTCGCTTCTACCACCATCGAAGCCGTACCTTTCAAACAAAGCACTTACCGTATTGCGGATGCCAATCAATTGAAAGTCAACAGCCAGGCGCGGGTAAAAGCCGATGCAACCTTCCAAAAGGTGAGCGATAACGCCGTCCGCCTTCGCAAACGGAAAGACGAAAGCACGTTCCCACTCCAAGGCGAAAAGTTCCGTCAATGGAATAAAAAGCAAGACCAGGAAGCGGAACAGTTCGACAACATTTTCAAGCCTATCGAAAGCTTCAAAATTGAGAACATCGCTGACGACTTGCCACAAATCCAGCAAGACACTTCGCGCATTGCCCGCAACGAAAATTGGATCAAAGAGCGCCAAAAAGACATCCAACTTTACGAGACCTTGCGCATCATGCTCGATATGCTCCGCATTGATGGCGTGGTTTCTGGGAAGCATTGACAATTTACGATTTTGGATTTTGGATTTACGATTTACGATTTTGGATTTTGGATTTTGGATTTACGATTTTGGAAAAAGTAGTGGGCTTAGCTGTTGACTCAGCTAAGCCCACTACTTTTCCCAAAATCGTAAATCCAAAATCGTAAATCCAAAATCCAAAATCCAAAATCCAAAATCGTAAATTGCCAATGCTTCCTCTCACAGCATCCGCAACAGCCAGTCTTTTTCTGCCACGAGTGCCGTTTGCCAAATTTCTTCCCGGAGCGCGACCCGGGCCGCCTTTTTACCGGGGGGCATGGCATGCAGACGCCGTACAAATCGTATAAAATTTTGATACCCAGTGCGCAACTGGTCCGACACCGGGCGTTTTCGGCGCAGGTAGGCTGCGAGGCTTGATAGCAGGCTTTCCAGGGCGTCCATCTCGTTGGTTTCCCAATACATTTTTGCCAGCATAGCTTTTGCAATCAGGTTGTGCAGCACTTCGTCGAAGTCCATCTCCAGGAGCAGCGGCATTGCCTGTGCATAGTCGCCACGTTCACAATAGAAACGGGCAAGGTTGAAGGCAAATGCACCTTGTCGCTGTGTTTCTGGCAACTTGTCACGATAATTTTGCAAAAACCCGTGTGCCCAATCGAACTCACGCAATCGAAAGGCCGATAGTGCAATGTTGGTGTAGGTGAATCGCGAGATTTGGCCATTTTCAATAAATACGCCTAATTCCAGACCGTTTTTGTATAAATCGAAGACCTCGCGCAAGTAGTTTTCTTGCCGCAAATTTATGCGGTGAATACAAAAATTAACCGCCAGCAGATAAACTGCGCGCAGTTCAGGAAGTGTAAATTCTAGTGCCGCAGATTCAAGCAAGTTTTTAAGTGCAAAAAAATGCGCATCCTCATCTGGTTCGCTAAGTGCGTGATATCCATGAAAATAAACCGCTACTGCCGTATGCTCCAACAGTGTGGGGCGTGCCCGAACGAATTCCAGGACTGCCGGTAGCAAGCCCAAATCAAGTTCGGTGTGTTTCAAGCGCTTGTGGCTGTAAATGCCACAGGCATTTTTAAGTTTTTCAGCTACAAACGACACGTCGTGCCAGTCGGAAAACGGCTTTAACTCCTCGGTTGTACTATGTCCTTCGCTTTGCAAGGAATGCTGGTAAGCTTCAAAGGCCAGGCGGTAGCGAAACCGGTAATGATCGGCATCGCGGACTGGCTGCTGTTCGGTGCTATGCTTCAGTTTTTCGAGCGTTTCGGAAAAATGGCGATGGAGTCCGCGCTGTCTGCAAGCCTGAAGCAAGTAGCGTTGGCGTTCGGGTTCGTCTTGCCACCACTCGTCCCAGGCAAGGTAGTCCTCTGTTGTGCGTAACAGATAATTGGCGGCATGGTGGGTTTTTGATGCGTCAAAAGGGGTTCCTGGGAATAAGTTTTTGTGTAAAAGTTCCGAGGAATATAGTTTTCCTGACGCGGTTGGTTTCTTTCGGAAAAACTCAAAGAGCTTCACTACCACAGCATGTTGGTTATAGATAGGGCTATGGACAAATTTTTGAAGCCAATGCCAGTCTTTTTTGGAAAATGACGCAAGGAGCGGGAGTAGTTTCATAAGCATTTGATTGCAAACCTCGTAGGTTTTAAAAACCTACGAGGTTTCAAAAACGGCAAAATATTTGTTTTTTCAACAGCAAATATTTCGAAAAAAATCCGAGAATCGCTCTTTTTTGTACTCGCCCCAATGGTATAAAGCAACCGATGTTTGACCCAGTAATTCACTCGATTGTAAAAGCGCAACTCATGGTACACGGACATTTTACACTACGTCATTGGGCATTCTTGATTGGATGTTGCGTGCTGTGTCCTTTCCTGTTGCAAGCACAGGGATGGCAGCGGTTTCATGGCGGTTTGGGCAATGATCGCGCTTTCGCGTTGAGGCTGTTGCCAGATGGTGGAATTTTGGCTGCGGGCAGCACGACGGATACCATGGTTGGTACCACCGATTGGTTTTTCCTGAAGGCAGACAGTACAGGAAATTTGCTATGGGAAAGCAGTTGGGGAGATACGCTTTACAATGAAAGTGCGGTGGCCTTACTGCCGTCTGCTACTGGTGATTGGCTCCTTTGTGGCACTCAGTTTCCAATTTTAGGGGATGAATCAAGAAGTGCGGTATCGAAAGTTGACACCAATGGAATGCAACCCACCACTTGGATGTATTCGCCCTTTACTGCACTCAACAATGCCAAGGTTTGGGGAGATGGACAATTGTTGTTGGGTGGAAAATATTATCCTTTGGGGGGCAACTCCTATGCACCCCACTTTTTTTACCAAAAAATCGACAGCGCGGGCGCACTGATTTGGGAAAAAGTGCTTCAATTTGGCTTATTCAGTGAAGCGCACAGCGCGTTAATTTTGCCTGATGGGGATGCCTTGATTGTGGGTTCGCGCTACCCTATTGCTCCTATAGGGCCTGATTTAGCGGTTGTAAGAATTAATCCAGCCGGAGATTCTATTGACGCATTTATATTGTCGATACTCTTCAATGACGAAGAGGCCTTCGAAATTGTTCCTACACTTTCAGGAAATTCGGTGGTGGTTGGCGCATCAGGGTCACAATCCGGTGGCATGGCCGATATCCTGCTGGTCGCGATAACCCCCGATTTAGATTCGCTTTGGACACAAATCATTCCAATCCCCGGAAACCAACAAACGCACGCCGCTTTGGCGATGCCCAACGGCAATATCGCCATCGTCGGCGAGCATATCCCCTTGGGCAGCAGCAGCCGCGATGGCTTCCTCGCCCTCTGCGATTCGCTGGGCAATTTGCTCTGGTTCAAGACTTATGGCGGTACAAAGGGCGATATTTTTTGGGACCTGCAGGTTGCGCCCGATGGCAACGGATTTGTCATCGCAGGCCAAACGGCCTCGTTCAGTGCGAGCGGCGATTTGCAGGCCTGGCTGTTGCGCACCGATTCGCTCGGCAGCGTGTGGAGCAACCGCGTAATCGGTCGTGTGCTGCGCGACGCAATAGAAAACTGCGTGGAAGACGCAACTGAAGCTGCCCTTCCGGGTTGGCTCGTAACGGCAAGTGGCGAACCTGGAACCCTGTATACGCTCACCGATTCACTGGGGGCATATTCGATGGATGTGGACACGGGTACCTGGTTCGTGTCGGTACTGCCACCTGCTGGGTACTGGTCTCCTTGCGAGGATTCCTTGCAAGTGGATATTTTGCAGTTCGGCGACACGCTGAGCTTGGATTTTCCGGTACAGGCTGTGTATGAATGTCCACTACTGGATGTGGATGTTACTACCCCCTTCCTACGTCGTTGTTTTGAAAACACATATTACGTTCGCTATTACAACTACGGTACTGCTGCCGCGCCCAATGCGCTGATTTCTATTGAATTGGATCCGTTTTTGGCCGTGATCGGCAGCAATTTGCCCTACACCCAGTCTGGCGACACGCTGTACTTTTTGGTGGGTCACCTGGAATCGCTGGCAGGCGGAAACTTTGAGTTTACGGCCTTGCTCGACTGCGACAGCACCATATTGGGGCAGACACATTGTGTGGAAGCCCACATTTTACCGGATTCGCTTTGTTACGAATTCAACCCGGATTGGGACGGTGCGCAGCTCGAAGTAGACGGTTTTTGCATGGGCGATTCAGTGATTGTGACGATCACAAACACGGGGCTGGGGATGCTGAGCGCTGTGGAATATATCATCGTCGAGGATCAGATTATGTTCAGACGCTCGGTGCTGCAACTGGCTGCCGGTGAAGACACCACTTTCGTGTTGTATCCCGGTGGCTCCACCGTGACCATCATTGTAAATCAAACGCACGGCTACCCCGTAGACAACCACCCGGTCTTAATTATCGAAGGCTGTGGCGGCTTCCCGTTCAGCACCGGCTTCGCACTGCAATTCCCGCAAAATGACGGCGATTTTAGCACCGACATCGAGTGCCGACAAAGCATTGGCTCTTTCGATCCGAACGACAAACTGGGATTGCCAGAGGGCGTGGGCGAACAACACATCGTCGCACCAGAAACGACCATTGAATACCTGATTCGTTTTCAAAACACAGGCACCGACACGGCTTTCCGTGTGGAAATACGTGACACATTGCCGCTCAGCCTGGATTTGGCAACATTCCGCGAGGGCGCGAGCAGCCACCCTTATCAATTAGGAATCACCGATTTTGGCACTTTGAGTTTCCTGTTTGATCCCATCGCGCTTCCCGATTCGGGCGCTAACTGGGCGGCCTCGCAAGGTTTTGTAAAATTCAAGATTTCCCCCAAAAAAGGCACCGCGCTTGGAACTGTCATTGAAAACCGCGCTTCCATTTATTTCGATCAAAACACGCCTGTTACTACCACCCAAACACTGCATACCCTGGGTAATCCATTCCAACACCTGATTACTTCCGCCACCGAACCTGTAAACACAAACGCTGCTGTTGGAGTGCTACTACTCGCTCCAAATCCTACGTTCGGAAACACTATGGTCAGCCTGGCCCAACCCCTCGAAAGTGAGGGGTTGCGGCTTGGTGTGCTCGATGCGCTGGGCAGGGAGATTAGGACATTGGAAGATTTGTCAACTTTTGAAAAGTTGACAAATCTAAACCTCGACTTGAGCAATTTGCCCGCAGGAGTTTATTTTCTGGAATTAAAAACCGCAAAAGGAGAAGTATTAGCCAGAGGAAAAGTGATGAAAATGTAGGGCCTGCCCGAAATGCCCAAATGAACACACCCTTGCTGCCCGCCCCAAAAAACCTCTTTATCATCCATAAAATGTATCCACATTCAAATAGTATAATCGCCATGAACAAACTCATTTACACATTGATCCTTTTTTTGGCGACTGCACCGATATTCGGGCAAAACTGCGCGAACTTGAACTCGCCCACCGCGATTGCCGATTCTTGCCAAACTGCGCCATTATTCTGCGGGAATTTTTTAGAAAACTATTGTGGCACCAATGCAGGGCTGACAAACGACGCCTTTGGGCTAAGCAGTGGTTTCTTGCGTTTTGCGCCTTGCGACACCGATATTAAATTGCAATTGAGCGTGTCGAATTGTGCAGCGGGCGACACCGGTTTGGTGTTCCGGCTTTATACAGAAACTTGTATCGCAAACCCTGTACTTGCATCGGTTACGATATACAACAACACGACCGATACGCTGGAAGTCAGCAACCTTCAGGTGCTCAACAATTATCTTTTAGCCATCAGTGGCATACAGGGTAGTGAGTGTGAGTTCAACATACAGGTGGTGGAGGGAATAGGAACGGCATTGCCAGGGCCTGCGGATTGTATTTGTGACGGCGGTGGCATCGAAGGGCCCGGCACAATCTGTTCGGGCGCAGCCGTGTCGTATAACATCGGAGCACCCAGTTGTTTTTTAAGCTTTGGCCTGCCCGTTGGAGGCAACGGCGAATACTGTCCGCCTGCCAGCGCTTGCCCTGTTTCACTGGATTCCATTGTTGTGGTATGGCACATCCCTTCCGTGATGCATTTTGTGGGCGATAGCACGGGCATAAACATTCAAATTCAACTCGATAGCAATTACTTCGGCCTGGATACGATACGGCTCGATACCATTTGGGCAAGTTGGCAACTGCTTTCTTCCGAACCAATGGATTCGCTTTCCTTCTGTGAATGCTCAGGTGTAAATTGTTCCAGCGGCATCCTGCCAAACCCGGTCATTATTTGGCGCGAAACCATTCAATATTCCTGCACGCTTACCTGTATGCAGCCCACTTGTGTGATTGAGGGGATCACCTACGATACTCCGGGGTTTTATAGTTACGAATCACCTGAATGTATGCTTGTAGAAGTCACGATTGATATAGAAGAGCCTGATCCTTTGGTGCCAAATATAAGCATCTGTGAAGGAGCGTCGGCGCAATTGGAAGTGCTGAATTTTGACCCCAATTACACCTATGAATGGAGCACTGGGGAGTTCGGAGCCGCAATTTCCGTTGCGCCCCTTACGACTGCTTCCTACTTGGTAACAGCCAGCAAGCCCCCCGACACCTGTTTGTACAAAATCACTGTTTTAGTGACGGTTGTGCCCCTCGACACAACGGATATCGGCCAGGTCGGAGCCGTTTCTTGTTCCGAGCCATGTTTTACTTATCAGGGTATATCTTTTTGCAACCCAGGGGAATACAGTGTTCCCGGCGACAGCTGCGAGATCAATCTTTTTCAAATTGGGATTAAAAAAGATACCATCAATCTAGGGGAAGTTGGGGAGATAACCTGTACTCAAAATTGTGTTAATTTCGAAGGGGCGGATTATTGCCAGGCAGGGAATTACAGCGTTTCGGACAGCTGCACGGTTCGGCTTTTCAGCATTGGCGAAGACATTGTTCCGCCCGTTTGTTCCAATGTGTTCCCGGACTGTCTGCCAAGCAATACCCATTTCACCATCGCTTTTTTGATCACGGGTATTCCCCCTTTCAAAGTGAACGGAAATTCTCTGGCAAGCAATTATTTCCTGTCCGAACCGCAGCCCAATGGCGAACAATATGCCTTCGTTGTAAAAGACGCCATCGGTTGCGAAACCGTAGTGAGCGGCAGCTATGACTGCGCCCAGTTTTGCATCACCGACGCCGGGCAGCTCTCCGACGAACTACTTCATGGTTGCGCTGGACAAGGTTTCGTACAAGTTCAATCGCTCCAGTCGCCCATGCTTGATTCCAATGATGTGGAAATTTTCGTGCTCCACACCTTGGATGGCCTGATACTCACCTACAATGCAACGGGCAATTTTGCCTTCGACCCCAGCACCATGACCATTGGAGAAACCTATTATGCCTTCAGAAGCGTAGGCCCGCCCGATGCAAATGGCGTCCCTGATTTGACCAATCCCTGTACCGATACCTGTAGCAGCCAGCCAATTATTTTCCAGGCCCTGCCCAGGGTGGATATCAGCGGCGATTCCAGCCTTTGTGAAGGCGGCATGATGACCCTCACCGCAAGCGGTGCAAATACCTATCTCTGGAACGACGGCACCACGCAGGGCATCAAAGAAATTCAAAGTGTGGAAGAAATTCAGGAAGGCATCTATTCCGTTGTTGGCACTGACCTGTATTTATGTACAGATGAAGATTCGGTTGTGGTGGAGATACGCCCCCAACAATCAGAAGGCTGCTGCCGACCCCAACTTCCCAACGCTTTCACACCCAACGGCGATGGCGCGAACGACTCCTTCATTCCCATCTTGCCAGATTGCAACAAGTTGGAATATGCGGAAATGCGCGTTTATTCACGTTGGGGAGAATTGGTATTCAAAAGCCTTCGTGACGATGACCGCTGGGACGGCAACACCCCAAATGGTGCACCAGCAAGTTCAGACACCTACGTTTTCACATTCCGATACCGGTTGGAAGGCGACGAAGAAAAGACCCAAAAGGGTGAAATAACATTACTACGTTAAAGGGGAGTTTTATAGTTGGGCGCCGATGAAACATCGGCGCCCAATTTTTTTTTGGTCAGAGTGTGCCGCTGTCCCCTTTTTTATGGGGTTGCACAGCGCGAGAACTTGCCGTTCTTTGTCTTTAAATTATCCACTCTTATGCGCCTCCTCCTCATCTCCCTCCTCCTTTTTTTCGTTCAAAACGCCAACGCCCAAACCTGCAACTACCTCGCTTACGACGGTTTTGCCTATTCCGAAAACACACCCCTCGAAGGTTTGCAAGGCGGCACAGGTTGGCAAAGGCCCTGGAATGTGCAGGGCGAAAACACCAACCTGCCCGGTTTTCAAATCACCAGCGCCAACCCGCTCAACTGGCTCGACCTTCAAACGGCGGGCAATTACGCTTCGGGCGGCTTCGCTTACCTGACAGCAGGTCGCCGACTGAATACCAGCATAGACGGGCCTTTCGCCGATTGGCTCACACAAGATGGGGTTATTGGCAAACCCGGCACCACACTCTGGGCCAGTATTTTGCTCCGAAAAAACCAGAACAATGATGAATCTGTGGCCGCAATTTGGCACGAAAGCGACCTGCAATGGTGCGAAGGCTGCACTCCCAACAAAGTGGCAGTGGGTTATTTTGGTTCCAACTCGAACGCAGGCGGCCAACGTCGCTGGACACTGCGCATCAGAGACCAATACTACCCGACTTTGGTGCAGATGTTGCCAAATGAGACGGTGTTTTTTGTATTAAAATTTGACTTTTTGGCAGGTGCTACCACTGTTTCGCTGTTTGTCAATCCCAACTCGCTGGGCAATGATGCGCCATTGCCAACACCCGCAATGACCCAAACGACTAATAATCCCGTCCTGATCCGTAGCCTCGCGCTATATCTCGGAGACGACGCTGCGAGCGGCCAAGCCGACGAAATTCGCATGGGCGCGACGTATGCTTGCACCGCACCTGACCCCATGGTATCCGTAAACCAGCCACCCAACGCGGCCTTCAGCTTGAACCCAAGCTCAGGCATGGCACCGCTTCAAGTCAGCTTGGACGGCTCAGCTTCCAGCGATCCAGACGGCAACATTGTTGCGTACAGTTGGGACTTTGGCGACGGCTCGCCGAAAGATTCAGGACAGACGGTACAACACACATTCACAGCCACCGGAACCCTGACAGTCAGCTTGACGGTGGAAGACGACCAAGGCGTTCAGCATTCCCTTTCTAAAACAATCACCGTATTGGATGCGAGCGGCTCGTACAGTTGCCTACTGGGTTTGGTAAATGAAAAACTGGCCTCCTGTACGGGCAATGACGGCAGTTTCCGGGTCACGAATTACGCCAACATTCCCCTTCAATTGAAAAACAGCGGAGGAGCGACCGTGGTCCCCGCTAACGGAAATCCAAATCTTTATGACAAGCTCGCACCAGGCATTTATCAACTCACGGCCAATGGCGCAAACGGCTGTCGCGATACTTTCACCGTACATATCCAGCGCGACAGCAACACCTGCCCTGGTTGGACGCCCGATCCCTGCGCCATGAAAATCGGGGTTGGTATTGAAGGCTTGGCCTATTGGACCCCTAGCCGCCCGTTCAAAGATTTCTTCAAATCCTGCGGCACTTGGATTACCTACGACCCCAATCCTCCGGGCGGTAATTTTGTGTGGAATACTGAAAATCAAATACATATACCAGCCGATGTAGACGGCTATGCCACACAAATTCCCTTCGCCGTGCCCAATGGAAGCGGCCAGAACAATCTTCGGGGCATTATTTCGGCCAGCGGTTTTGTCCCTCAGGGGGTGCCGTTGCGACTGATTTATGAGGGCGTCGGCACTTTGCAAATGCAAGGCGCAGTCACGGTAACCAGCAACCAACCCGGCCAAATTGATTTCGTGGTAAACGACGACGGGAACATCTTTTTTAACCTGAGTGCTTCTCAACTGGGCAATCATGTACGCAACATTCGGGTGCTGGAACTGAGCAATGTCAACACCTACCAAACCCAGCCATTCCGACAAGGCTTTCTGGACAAATGCGCAGCATTCAACACCCTGAGATTCATGGACTGGGCACATACCAACGGCAGCAATCAGGTACAATGGGCCAATCGCACGCTCCCCAACTACTATTCCCAAGCCGAAAGCCCAAACGGCGGCACGGCTTATGAGTATATTATACAAGTGGCGAACCAACTGGACAAAAACATTTGGCTCTGTATCCCGCACCAGGCCGATGACGACTATATCGCCCAAATGGCTGCCATGTTCCGCGACCAACTCGAACAGGGCATCACGGTCTATATTGAGTACAGCAACGAGGTCTGGAACTGGATTTTCCCGCAAGCCCATTGGGTGACGGACAACGGTCCGCAGAACATCAGTTATCCCCGCCGCTATACCGAGCGCTCCACCCATGCTTTCGACCTCTGGATGAATGTATGGGGCAGCCAAAATACCCGCCTCCGCCGGGTGCTTGGCACCCAAAATGGCTATGATTGGATTACCGAGGAAATACTCGCTCACGCCGACCAAAACAAGTACGACTACATTTCTCCCTCTTGGTACGTCGGCCTGGATCATGGACCTGCCGGGAATCCGAACCTGCAAGCCCTGGGCGCGGCAGCTACCCCTGAAGATGTGTTGGAAAACGCCAACAACGTTTTTCTCAATTTTTACCCTCATTGGGAAATGGTGTACAGCACGGCCAAACTTTACGGCAAAAAAGTAGTGAATTACGAAGGCGGTCAGCACTTTACAGACTTCAGCATTCCACCCTACATCCAGTCCATGTACGACGCGCAGGTGCATCCGGGCATGTACGATCTCTACAACCGTATGCTTGACAGTCTTCGGAGATTGGGCAGCGAGTTGCCCCTGGCTTTTGTGCTCACCGGCCATTGGCAAAGCCAATACGGTTCCTGGGGGCATATCTTCGACGAAGACGACCAGGCGCCCTGGAACGACCGGCCAAAATTTCAGGTGCTGATTGACCAGATGGCGCAGTGCGTGGAAAATCCCACGGGCATCAAACCTGTTGAAAATCAATCCAGTGTGGGGCTTCGGATTTTCCCGAACCCGACAGCGGGGGCGTTTCAGTTGGATCTCCCGGCAGAATGGTCAGGGCAAAATTTTAGTATCCGGGTAAGCGATGCGCTTGGGCAGACAAGGGTTTTGCAGCAAGTTTCTGGAAATCAAATCACGTTGGGCGAGTATTTGCCGAACGGGATTTATCATGTGGAGGTTTTGGATGCTGGAGGCAGGAGAGTGGGTGTTAACAGAGTTCTAAAAATCAGGCCATAACGGTTCCGTTATTTAGGCACTGCTATCGGTTTTGGGCATGTCATGAACGTATTCTAAAATGTCGCCTGGTTGACAGTCTAAGGCTTTGCAAATTGCATTTAAGGTACTAAAACGGATCGCTTTTGCCTTTCCAGTCTTTAAGATAGAAAGATTAGATAGGGTCAAATCAACTCTTTCAGAGAGTTCATTCAGAGACATTTTTCGTTTTGCCATCATCACATCCAAGTTTACAATGATTGGCATAGATTAAACAGTTAAATCGTTTTCGTTTTGGATTTCAACTCCTCTTGAAAAAATAGCCGCGATAACATAGATTACAGCCGCCATTAAAATAAATGCTTGACTGTCAGCCCAAAACTGGTTTAGGGTGTCGATAACATAGCCCCGATGTTGCAAATTTTTGGCTGTCTGTATTGCTAAGTAACTTAAAAGTCCAATTGAAAGCGTGTAGTAACTAATCTGCGAAATCTGTCTCGAAACAAAGCTGTTGAAGGGTTTCGACAAATCCATTTTACTCATGAGTATGATGACCACATAAAATAGGACTGCTTTCAAAATCGAGATGACCAAGACAAAGCTATACATACTGAAAAAAGCCCATTTGCTGCGTTCATACATTCCGCTTAAGTCCAACTTTTGATATAAGTTTTGGACAAATTCAGGCTTGTACAGGCTGAAAAAAAAATTGACTATCAAGCCTCCGGCTTCAATGGACAAGCCAATGAAGATGACCCAGGAAACAATATGTAAGCCTTTAAATACGACGTTGTTTCTTTCTGACATAATTGTTAAAAGTTGAAATTGTGCCACAAAGATACTAGGTATTTATTGATAAGCAATAAATATGCGCTTATTTTCAATAAATATTTGTTGTATAATAAAACATTTTGAAATCTTAGTTTTAGTTGAGTCGTCTGTTACAGTGGCCGATAACGGTTTGCGGCTTTGTGAAGGGCGGGGTTTTCAGCATCCCTATATTTGCCCTTCTTGGACTTCTCTTGTTCTACATACAAGATGTCAAGCGCGGCACTGGGCTTGGTATCATCTGGAGAGCAAGGAGGAAGACCACGCGGGGCTGAAAATGCCCCATAGGGGCCAGCCGTTTATAGCCCCAGAATCCAACCAAAACTAACCACACCGTAGGTGTCGGCCAAATTCCACACAGAAGAGCTCGGCTCCTACGGAGCAAATACAGATAGAGGGAAAACGAACACCCCACAAAGAAACACATAGCACAGAAGGTCGGCTCCTACGGAGCGAATACAGATGGGTACGTCGTTTCTATAAAAGGTTGGCCCCTATGGGGTATTTAACCCCTGATTCGCACGACTCCTGTTTGCGGCTTGATTTATATATCTGCACAGGTATATCTCACGCCTCCGCCCTCACCCGCTTAGCCTTAGCTGCGCCGTTCGCACTGGACTTAATCGGTGTTTGCAGCCCAATAGCAAGTTCAAGCACTTCCACCATGCGATCCACATAATGGAAGCTCAGCCCTTTGATGTATTCCTGCTCGATTTCGTCCACGTGCTTTTTGTTGTCCTTGCAAAGGATGACTTCTTTGATCCCGGCACGTTTGGCGGCCAGGATTTTTTCCTTGATACCACCTACCGGAAGCACCTTGCCACGCAGGGTAATCTCGCCAGTCATGGCCAAAAATGGTTTGAGCGGTCGGTTCGTAAAGGCAGAAGTAATGGCTGTTAGCATAGTAACACCCGCCGAAGGCCCGTCTTTGGGGATGGCGCCTTCAGGGATGTGGATGTGGATGTCGTTTTTTTCAAACGCCTCTGTTTCAATGCCCAATTGGTCGGCATGTGCCCTGATGTAACTCAGTGCGGTGGTGGCGCTTTCTTTCATCACATCGCCGAGATTTCCCGTAAGCTGGAGGCGGCCACTGCCCTTGTTAAGGCTGACTTCGATAAACAGGATTTCCCCTCCAACGGATGTCCAAGCCAAGCCAATGGCCACGCCAGGTGATTGTTTTTCTTTGTAAACCTCCGAATCGAATTTGGTGGGGCCAAGTATGCGATGCAAGTCTTCGGGTTTCACCGCCACATCGTATTGCTCTTCCATAGCCACTTTCTTGGCAACGGAACGCATTACAGAGCCTATCTCTCTGGCGAGGTTGCGCACCCCACTTTCGGCGGTATAGCTCTGCACTATTTTGACCAAGGCCTTTTCATTGATCTTCACCTGGCCAGGCTTGAGGCCATGCCCTTTGCGCTCCGATGGCACGAGGTGACGCCGGGCAATCTCCACCTTTTCTTCTTGCGAATAGCCAGCGATATCAATGATCTCCATACGGTCGAGCAAGGCAGGTTGTATGGTGCTGAGCGTGTTGGCGGTGGCAATGAACAACACTTTTGAGAGGTCAAATTCAAGTTCCAGATAATTGTCGTAGAACGAGGTGTTTTGTTCAGGGTCAAGCACTTCGAGCAAGGCAGAAGAAGGATCGCCCCTGAAATCTTTGCCCACTTTATCTATCTCGTCGAGAATAAAAACGGGGTTGCCAGCCTTTGCTTTTTTCAAGGATTGCACGATACGTCCCGGCAGCGCGCCAATGTAGGTTTTTCGGTGACCGCGGATCTCGGCCTCATCATGGAGGCCACCAAGGCTCATACGGACATATTTGCGTTTTAAGGCACGGGCAACACTGGCGCCCAGGGAGGTTTTGCCCACTCCTGGGGGGCCTACAAGACAAAGTATGGGGGCTTTCATATCGCCCTTAAGTTTCAAAACAGCGAGGTGCTCCATGATGCGATCTTTCACTTTGGTGAGGCCGTAATGGTCGCGGTCGAGCACTTGCTGCACTTTTCGAAGGTCGAATTGGTCTTTCGTATATTCTTGCCAAGGCAGTTCGAGGAGGGTTTCCAAATAGGTGACCCCAATGGCATATTCGGCAATTTGGGGATTCACGCGGCGCATTTTATTCACTTCACGGTAGAAGGCTTCCTCCACCGGTTTCGGCCATTTTTTCTTTTTGGAACGACGTACCAAGGCATCTATCTCTTCCTCTTGAGGATTATTGCCCAGTTCTTCCTGAATGGTCTTAAGTTGCTGGTTGAGGTAATAGTCGCGCTGTTGCTTTTCGATATCTACCCGCACTTTTGACTCGATTTGATCTTTGAGTTCAAGCAGTTGCAGCTCCGAATCCATGTGCTGAAGAATGGCGCTGGCCTTGTCCTTTAGGTTGTTGATTTCGAGTATTTCCTGCTTGTGGTTGACCGGAATTCCCAGATTGGACGCTATGAAATTGAGCAGGAAGTTGTCGTTGTTGATGTTTTTCAACATCACTACAGCCTCAGATGGAATTTGGGGAGACAGTTCTATGATTTGCCGTGCAGCATCGCGCACGCTGCTGATCATGGCACGGAATTCCAGTTTGTTTTTGGGCGGATCGTATTCGAGCGTGCTGATCTGGCCGACCATATAGGGGTCGTCGTGCATCAGGTCGTCGAGGTGAAAACGCTTGCGGCCTTGCAGGATAGCTGTGGTGGAGCCGTCGGGCATCTTGAGGAGTTTCAAAATACGCGCTACCGTACCCACCCGAAAGAGGTCGCGGGCAGAAGGGGACTCAATTTTGAGGTCTTTTTGAGAAAGCACCCCGATGTAGCGGTCGCCTTCATAAGCGCGCTGAACGGCGCGGATACTTTTGTCGCGTCCCACCGTAATAGGGGTGACAATGCCGGGGAACAGCACGGTATTTTTCAACGGAAGGAGCGGCACGGTGTCCGGAAACACCTCGCCAGCCTTTTCGTCATCTTCTTCAAGGGAGAAAAGTGGCACGAAATCAGGCTCATCGTCTGATTGCTGCGACATTAAATAGTTATCAAACATACGAATAGAAACGAATGTGGGAGTAAAGATTGAAAACGCCGCGTTTTTCAATGACGCAAACATGGGAATTATCGCTGGGAAATTGGTGGGAAAAATGGTTTTGTGTCAAACTGACAACAAATTTGTCCTTTTACGACCAATAGACCCCATGGCAAACAGCCTGCCAGCCCGAAAAATTGCAGCCTTTGGCAGATGAGAAATTGACTTGTGCGACAAAACGGCAGGTAGGCTTGATGTTGTTGCGATTTTGAGGGGGACACGGATGACGCGGATGAGGCACGGATTAACACAGATATGATAGTAATCCGTGCCTCATCCGTGCAATCCGTGTTCCCTCCTCAAAACCGAAGCAGCACCAATCTCAACCTTCCCCGAAATTCAGATGGCACAATACATTCGGAAGCGTTCAGTTGCAACGCGTCGCGGAAACGCAGCCGGAGGTTTTGGTTCAGGGTGTTGAGCAGGCTGTTACGATCAAACTCGCCAACCGCACTCAACACATACTCGCTGCATGTGTTCTCATACTTGATTTCGTCGTTGAAAAAAAACCGCATTCGATCTGCGTTGCGCATGAGAAAATAAGAAGAAAATGTGCCTTCGTCGTCCTGCGAATATTGCTTTTTGTGCAGGGCTGATTTCCATTGTGTCTGGCCGTCGGGCTGGAATGCCAGTACAAAAACATCATCGTAATAATAGTCTACAATCATACGCATCCCGTCGCGGAAAAAGCCGCGCCCTGCCGCTGAGCCCCGCTGAACCTCATGGTAACGCTCGGCCACCAGGATGATGCCACCGTCTTGTCGCAGGAGCAATTCGCGCAGCTGAGCATCGGCAATTCCGCGCGAATCTTCCCCCACATCTTTTTGCCGGAGGATGGACATGAATTTTTCGTCAAAAGGTTCATAACGAAGCACTTGTGCCGAATCCTTGCCTGGAATAAGACTGAGATAAAACGCCCCGTTTGCACGGTCTCGGCCTTTTTCGGCCCAAAGCCCCGCAGCACAGAGGCGGTTGTTCAGGTTGTCAAAAATAAACCTGGAATCAATCGTAAGGTAGGTGCCGAGTTGTGTTCGGTTGGTATGAATCCCTGCGCCATCAAAACGAAGGATTTTGACCTCGTGCTTGTCGAGTTTGCCTCTTCGGTTGTTTCTTTCCGACACCCAAAAAAACGCGCCCGCATTGCTGAGTGTGATTTCGGGTTGCCGATCTTCAAAAAAATCAGAAGCATCGTCCACCAAAGCCACCGTATCCCACAGCACTTGCATTTTGTCTAAATGAAAAGCAACGGCCTCTATTTGATCCCGTTCGGCAGTATTGTACACCACTACGCAATTGCGGTCTTCGCTGTGCATCAAGTCGAGAACGGGTGTGTTGAAAAGCCGTTCTCCGTAGTCCTTGACCATCATGCTGTCAATCAAGTTGGCATTGGGGTCATACTTGTGTACACGCAGGATCGTGTGGCCGCGCCTGCGAACTTGATACACCACTGAAAAGTCATTACGCCCAGGCACTACACCCAACACGCGCATCCCTCGACGGTCAAGGTCATCAAGGTCTTTGCTCCAACTGAGGCGCATTTGACTGTCAAAAGCCTGCACCACAAAATCGTCGTACCGATCTCGGAAAACCAAAACACGATCACCCAGCCGACCGATGATTTCGTAGCCATAATCCGATCGGATGAATAGTGGGTCGGACACGAGGGCCGATTGGCTGTGCAAGGCGTTGAAAGCCAAACAGAAAAAGAAGAAAGGGAGCAGTAGTTTTTGCATATTGGACAGGATTAACAAGATTGGACAGGATTAAAAAGATTGGACAGGATTAACAGGATTGGAGTTTTGAAATAAATCATGTTAATCATGTCTCATTCTGTTAATCCTGTAAAAATAGAGAGAATTTTGCACCCATGAAAATCCTCATCATAAACGGCCCAAACCTAAACCTGCTTGGAACGCGCGAGCCGGAAATTTATGGCAACCAAAGCTTCGAATCTTTTTTTGAAGGATTGCAAGCCGGCCTTCCAAACGCGGAGCTCAAATATTTTCAAAGCAACCACGAAGGCACATTGCTCGACAAGCTCCACGAAGCGGGTTTCAGTGCCGATGGCATCGTGCTCAATGCCGGCGCATTAACCCACACTTCCATCGCGCTGGCCGATGCGGTAGCAGCCATTTCCACACCGATAATTGAAGTCCATATTAGCAATGTCCATCGGCGTGAACCATTCAGACATCATTCATTTCTTTCTGCGCATTGTGTGGGCAGTATCGTTGGGCTGGGGTTGGAGGGATATAGATTGGCAGTTCTGTGGTTTTTGAGAAATGGCTGATGTTCCATTTTTACCGCAAATATTAGCCAATTCACTGATTTTCGCTCAAGCCAACTGTCTTTGGTGGTACATTCGCCACTTCATGGACGGTGGACTGTTGGACGTTAGACATTTGGACATCTAACGTCCAACAGTCCACCGTCCAGCAGTCCATCGTCAATCATCTGTATCCATCTAATGTACTCTCGTCTTCTTGCCATAGCAGCCTTGGGCCTTACCAGCACCCTCTCGGCACAAAATCTCTACGAGCCAACCGTTCTGCAGGAAATAAAAGTCACTTTTTTCCAAAGCAACTGGGACTTCAAGCTTGATTCGCTCAAGGCCATTGATAACGGAGACTACCTACTAGCCCAATCCGTAGAAATAAATGGCCAACTCTTTGACTCTGTGGGTGTTAAGTACAAAGGCAACAGTTCTTACAGTGCCAACAACGCCAAGAACCCCTTGCACATCGAATTGAATTTTGTCAAAAAAGGACAAAATTACAATGGCGTAAAGGACATCAAACTCAGCAACGGATTCGCTGACCCGACCTTTGTGCGCGAGCCGCTTTCCTTCGAAATCGCTCGAAAATACATGGACGCACCGCGTGCCAACCATGCCATGCTGTGGATGAACGGCGCTTATTGGGGCGTGTACGGAAATGCGGAAAGTATAAACAAGACCTTTCTTCAAAATCACTTTGCTACCAACGGAAACCGCTCTTTTTTCAAGTGCAATCCCGAAGATTTTGGCGGGCCTGGTACAGGAGGAAGCTACCCTGATCTGGTGTATACAAGTGCCGACAGCGCGTTCTATTACGACAAATACGACATCCAATCGGAATATGGCTGGCAGGAGCTGCTACAGCTAATGCAAACGCTCAAAAACAACCCTAACGCCGCCGAAAATATTCTGGACGTGGACCGCGCGCTTTGGATGCTCGCGTTCAACAATGTGCTGGTGAACCTCGACTCTTATACCGGGGCATTTGCTCAAAACTATTACCTCTACCACGACAAAAACGACCGATGGCTCAGCACCTTGTGGGATTTGAACATGAGTTACGGCGCTTTCCCGCTGCTCAACAGCAACCAAGTGCTCAGCCATGCGCAAATGAAGCAGTTGGACCCACTCTCACAATCCACCAACTCGAACCGTCCACTTATCAAACAACTGCTCGCCAACCCCACTTGGAAGCGGATGTACCTTGCCCACTTGAAAACCATCCTGTTTGAAAACTTCGCTTCCGAGACCGATTACAAAGCCCGCGCCCTCGAACTCCAAGCCGTGATTGACGCTGCGGTGCAGGCTGACACTAAGAAATTTTATAGTTACACCAACTTCCTAGCCAACGTCACCAACTCAGTCACCACTGGCGGTGGCGGGCCTTTTGGCACCGTCCCCGGTATCGCGGACTTGATGAACGCCAGGTATAACTATTTGATAGCCAACGCAAACATCACTCCAACGGCTCCAAGTATCAACAACATAAGTGGCGCAGGTGCCTCGACTTTTTGGGTTTCGGCACAAGTGCTCAATGCCACCACAATCACACTCGCTTGGCGGGATGACTCCTCCGGGGTATTCCAAAAAACAAGTATGTTCGACGACGGCCTGCATCAGGACGGGGCTGCGGGCGACGGCACGTTTGGTGCTTCATTCCTGCTCCTGGACCCCACCATGCAATATTATATCTATGCCGAGAATGCGCAGGCTGGCACCTTCAGCCCCGCCAGGGCAGAGCACGAGTTTTATATGGCTACACCCAATTTGCCCAATGTGGGAGCGGTGGTGATCAACGAATTTTTGGCCGACAATGAAGATGGTGAAATAGACGAAGCCGGCGAAAATGAAGACTGGCTCGAATTGTACAACAACACGAACAGCCCCGTAAGTCTTTTTGGCCTCTACCTTACCGACGATCTTGCCAATCGGAACAAGTGGGCCTTCCCGGCCAACGTGAGTATTCCGGCGCAGGGCTTTATCATCGTTTGGCTCGATGACGATGATTTGCAAGGCCCCATTCACGCAAACTTCAAATTGGCGGCTGGTGGAGAAACGCTCATTCTTTCTAACGGGACCTCCATTGTACTCGACAGCGTGACTTTTGGCCAACAATTGCCCGATGTTACTTTTGGACGCTACCCGAATGGAACGGGCGGCTTCACGTTTATGCCACCTACTTTCAGTGCCGTTAATTCCTTGACTAACAAAACTTCCGAGCCGATTGGGCAAACGTCCTTGCAGGTATTTCCAAACCCATCTTCTGGCCTATTCAGTTTGAAATCTGATGCAGCGTTGGGCGCACTGCGGGTGTCCAATGCTTTAGGGCAAACTGTTTTCGCCACCGATTTTGAAAGCCAAACAGAAGGTTTTCTAAATCTCGAAAATTTGCCCCCAGGGCTGTATATTATTCAAACAGCAAATGCGGTAGTTCGTGTAACCCTCGTAGGTTTTTGAAACCTATAGAATAGACACATCTTTTCTGTATGCTAAACGATATTTTTTGACAGGATTTACAGGATGGACAGGATATGTCAAAACAAGTCACGGTGCTTATTAATCATACTTTGTAAACTGAGTACATACCTTATTAAAACCTACGAGGCTTCCAACATCAACTATTTCACAAACCATGAATACAAAAATGCTACGCCTTTTTATCCTACTCGTTGCCTTCGCAAGCTCGATTACGCTTCATGCTCAAGTAGTTGTAAACGAATATTCTTGCGCCAACTGGAAGCAGTTTTTGGACTTCTATCAAGGAACAGAAGACTGGATCGAACTCTACAACCCATCGGCAGCGTCCGTAAATCTGACGGGCTACTACTTGAGCGACAACGAAAATAACCCGACAAAATGGGCTTTCCCCGCGAACACGCTTATCCCTGCCAATGGTTTCTTGTACGTTTGGTGTTCGGGCCGTGATTTGAAAGACCCGCAAGGGCGGCTTCACACAAATTTCAAGGTTTCGCAGACCAAAAACAATCCGGACCATATCGTTTTGGCCAAACCAAGTGGCACAATTCTGGAAGACATTGAAGTTGAAAAAACACAAACGCACCAATCTCGTGTCCGTTTCCCCGATGGCTCGAATGAGTGGCGTTATTCCCTTCAGCCTTCACCAGGCATCTCGAATGACAACGCCAATACGGCCATTGCGTACGCTGCTCGACCAACCTTGAGCCAGCCCGCAGGTTTTTTCACCGATTCGGTCACGGTAGCCATCAACAGTACGGAGCCAAACGCGGTGGTACGGTACACCCTTGACGGGACGGAACCATCAGCCAACTCACTTGCTTACACACAGCCCCTTGTGCTGACAAAAACAACGGTGTTGAAAGCCACCACATTCAGCAACAATCCATTGATTTACAAGAGTTTTGTTCAATTCAACACTTATTTTATAAATGAAGATCACACGCTTTCCGTAGTATCAGTGGCATCAGACGGTGTGTTGAATTTAGCCAATGGCAACCAAAGCCTCAGGCCCTGGGGCAGCATCGAATTTTTTGATAAAAGCAAACAACGCAAAACGCGCACTTACGGTGAACTGAACAGCCACGGACAGGATTCCTGGGCCAATGATCAGCGAAGCCTCGACTGGGTGAGCCGTGATGAGATGGGCTACAACGCCGCGCTGCAAGAGCAATTATTTCCACTGACCGAACGGGATGAATTCCAGCGCATTATCCTTCGTGCTTCGGGCGACGACAATTACCCCGCCGCTCATCACCCCCAAAATGAAGGCAGTGCACACGTCCGCGATGCATATGTCCATAATTTGGCAAAACGCGGGGGACTCCATCTGGACGTTCGCACTGCCGAAAAGTGTATCGTCTACCTTAATGGTCAATATTGGGGCGTCTACGATATGCGTGAAATCCCGGACGACCACGACTACACAGATTATTATTATGGCCAAGGAAAATACGATATCCAATATGTACTGACCTGGGGAAACACCTGGGCGGAATACGGTGGCCAGCAGGCTATCAACGACTGGCACAGCATTCGGACATTCATTTTGACCAACAATATGAACGACCCCAATAAATTCAAATATGTGGATGATCATTTCGATTACAAAAGCCTGATTGACTACGTAATTGTCAATTCTTTTACTGTATGCACTGACTGGTTAAATTATAACACGGGCATCTGGCGAGGCCTCAATCCTGAAGGCCAGCACCAAAAATGGGGCTACATACTCTGGGACAATGATGCGACCTTCGACCACTACATCAACTATACGGGCTTGCCCTCGACACAATACAACGCAAAACCTTGCAATCCAGAGGGTCTCACGGGCGGTTCAGACCCTGAGCAGCACATTCAGGTTTTGAACAAACTCCGCAGCAACCCAAACGTGGAGCGCTATTACGTAACCCGTATGGCAGATTTGATGTACACCGTGTTCGGTTGTGAAAACATGCTGAGTTACCTCGACACCATCGAAGGCTTGATTGACCCGGAAATGACGCGCCATGCCCTACGCTGGGATGGAACTTATGCCGAATGGAAAAACAACCTGGACGAACTCCGCGATTTCATCACCAGCCGTTGCAACGTACTTCCTTCGCTGATGGACGATTGCTACTCCGTGACTGGCCCATTCCAAACGGTGGTGGTGATAGATCCCCCACTCTCTGGCACTTTGAATATCAATACATTGACGTACACCGCCGATCAATTCCCGCACTCAAAGGATTACTTTGGCGGCTCGGATGCAGGCATTAGCCTCTGGGCATTTGCCGATACGCTGGCGGGCTTCAAATTTGACCACTGGTCGGCCACAAATCATACATTTGCCGACCCGGATTCGACTTACGGATTTTTGGACCTGAACACTTCGGACACAATTGTGGCGCATTTCAGCAAGCAGAGCAGCCCGGTATTTGAACCTGGGAAACAGCCACAGTCGAGCTTTAACGCCTTTCCAACGGTATTCACGGAGGATGTTTTTGTAAACTTTTTCCTGCCAGAAAAATCCAGGCTTACGCTTCGTCTATTCGACCTCTTGGGCAACCAGGTAGCCGAATACCTCGTAGGGGAATCGGTGGGCAAAGGCACTGCGCAATTTGATTTAAGTACGGCTAATCTGCCAGCAGGTGTTTACTTCTTGAAATGTTCTGCGGGCGATTTTGAAAAAACGATGAAATTGGTGCGAGCGAAATGAGATGTGTGTTTATGTGTGTTTATAAGGGTTTATGAAGCTTGATATTTACACTCGAAAAGACTGAGGATTTTGCTTTTGAGTGCAAATATCAACCTTCATAAACCCTTATAAACCTTATAAACCTTATAAACCTTATAAACCTTATAAACCTTATAAACCTTATAAACCTTATAAAC
>CAZPTQ010000014.1:0-9750 GCA_964589365.1 uncultured Saprospiraceae bacterium | reverse complement strand
AAACCTTATAAACCTTAAATAAGATAAGATTCCTAACCTTTAGACTATACCTTGCGACACGATCTGAAACGAATTTTGGGTGGACTGATAATCCTTGCAGTGTTTTTGGCAGCACTTTATGTGCCGATAAAAATACCTTACACCGCAGAAAGCATCGGGCGGGTTTTGCCAGCACAAGAATGGCGCTTGGTACAAGACCAAACTGGGCGGTTAACCTCCATCGTGCGCGATCATAAGTTGGGTGCGGTGCAACAGATTGATGCTTTCCAATTTGAACAAGGCGATTTTTCGGGAATCAAAATTGACATCCCTGCGGGGTCATTCGTGGCTTTGGGCGACACGGTGGTGCGCATGTACTCTATTCGGCAACGCGAGGAAATTCAAGAAATCGAGGCTCAGCTAACACTGTACTCGGCTCAACTCCAATCTGACAAAACCGGCGACAAACCGCCCATTGTCCAAGAAGCGGAAAACAAACTCCACTTTGCCGAACAAGACCTGACGCTGAAAGAGAATTTTTACCACTTAAAAAAGAAACTCAAAGATGACGGACTCGTCGCAACCACAGAATTCCAAATGGCGGAGAATGACTGGAACCTCGCCAAAATTCAGGTCGAGATAGCCCGCAAGTACTTCGAAAATGTTGGTACAGGCATCAAAGTAGAAGGGGTTGGCATTACGGAAGCACAATTGCGCGGCCTGCAAAACCGACTCAATATCCTGAAACAGAAAGGTTTGGCCTTCGTCATCCGTGCCCCGTTTTCGGGTTGGGTGGTGTCATCGGCATTGCCGGAAGAATTGCTCACACTCCAACGTGCCGACGAGTATGTGGTGCAAATTCCAGTGCGTGTGGAACAATTGCGCTACCTCAACCCGCAAGTGGCTATCCATATCACAGACGTGCAAACGGCTCATGTTTTTAAAGGACAGTACGGTAAAATAGGCTCAAAAGTGGAAGTACTGGACAGTCGGCAAGTTTCCTTGCTCACTGCGTTTGTACTGCCCGACAGTAGTGGAAAGCGGCTTAGCACGGGGGTCTCAACCATGTGCAAGATTGAATTTGGAGCAGTGACCCAACGGGAGTTTTTGCGCCGAATTTTGAATTTTCAACTGTAAACCCAATATCATAATATCCCAATATCTCAACTTCCCAACCTTGCGTTACGAATTCAAATACCTTGTTCCTTCGGAAGATTATATCGCGCTTCGCAGTGCGTTATTGCCGTTTTTGCGGGCGGATCGTTTTGCGGCGCAGCGGCCCAATGGAGTGTACACGGTGCGAAGTATTTATTTTGACACGCCAGACTTTGAAATGTACCATACAAAAGTTGACGGAATAGCGCACCGGATGAAAGTGCGGCTCCGGGGTTACAACCGGGGCGAGGACGGCAGCCCGGTTTTCATGGAAATAAAGCGGAAATATGAGGGTCCAATTTTGAAAAACCGCGCTGATGCACCTTATGGAGTAGTTTGCGCGTTGTTCAAGCCAGGTGTTGTGTTTGAAGATTATGCCGATCAAATAAAAAACCCTGACAACGCCCGGCGATTTTTTTACCAGATTTTGAGCAGGAACCTGCGCCCGGTGGTCAATGTAATTTACGAGCGCGAACCCTATTTGGGCAAAAACACCAACCTCGAAAACGACTTCCGGCTCACATTCGACCTGCATTTACGGAGTGTAAGCTATCCTTCGGTTAATAGGCTTTTTGATGAATCTAGAGCGGTTTTTGCCTTTCCCGGGTTCTTTATATTGGAGGTTAAGTTCAACCAATTTTGCCCCGATTGGATAAAACCAATCCTGGAAGATTTTCAAATGCGCAAAGAACCTGCTTCCAAGTATGTGGGCACCATCAATACAAACCCTTCAATCAAACCTTATCGCCATGGCGATGCTTTTGCCAAAAGCAGTGTGATCGCAGCGGATTATGAATGGTAAAATCGTCAAAACCGCTCTGAAAACCATTCATTTACAGTTCAAAATGCTACGGCATTGCTACTAAAGATTCATACAACGTGTCTACTGATTTCGAAAATCTTGCTTTCTTAGATTATCAAAACCTCGCGGTGTTCCCAACCGCTACGGCGGACGTGCTCGCCAATCTGCTGGTGGCCCTCATTTGCGGGTTGATGATGAGCATTGTATACCGGCTCACCTACCGAGGGCCTTCCTATTCGGTCACATTCGTCAATTCTTTGGTGCTTCTGAGCATCATTGCGGCCATCGTTATCATGGTGATTGGCAACAACATCGCGCGGGCATTCGGTCTGGTGGGCGCCATGAGCATTATCCGTTTCCGAACGGCCATCCGCGACACGATGGACTTGGTGTTCATCTTTCTCGCACTCGCCCTCGGTATGGCTTGTGGTGTGGGGTTGAATATTGTGGCCGTGACGGGCACGCTCTTGGCGGGGCTGGTGGTCATCGCACTCACTTTTACCAATTTTGGTGCGCCGCGAAAAAGACACTTCCTCCTTCAAATCATCCACCATTCAAGCGAACAAAACGATGTGACCAAACCGCTCTCGCGGTATTGCAGCTCTATGAAATTGGTCAGTTTGAAAAATATCGGCCTCGAAGACCTGACCGAGAGCAACTACCACATCACGCTCAAAAGCACAAAAAAAACGGAGGAAATGGTGCGGAATCTTCGCGAAACGCCCGGTGTGCAACAGGTCAATGTCTTTTTTGACGAGGATGATTTTAACCCGCCGACGATGTAGATCGCCAAAGTTCGGGCAATTGATTCCAGGAATGAATATGCGCTTTGGGGTGTTTGTAGCTCAGGTCACCCGTGTAAACAAGGTGGGCACGCTCGGGGTCATTGCCCGATAAAGCATTGAACACATCAATCCCTTTAAAAAAATCGGGCTTTACAGCCTGTCCGGCTTTTATCTCCATGGGGTGCAACACGCCACCTTCATCGAGCAGCAGGTCAATCTCATTGCCATTGCGGTCGCGCCAGAAATAGGCGTTGGGGCGAATGCCACGGTGGTAGTACGATTTTAGCATTTCCACCACTATAAAATTCTCGAACAAATGCCCTCGGGCAAAGTGCGTGAGCAGTTCGTTGCTGTTGCGAATACCCAAAAGCGAACAAGCTACCCCGGTATCCCAAAAATAAAGTTTCGGAGTTTTGACTGTACGCTTGTCGAAGTTTTGAAAATAAGGTGGTAGCGTAAAAGCCTGAAAGCCGGTTTGAAGGATGGAAAGCCAACTACGAACGGTCTTTGGGTCAATATTGACCAAATTCCCCAAATCAGACTGGTTGAACAACTGCCCAACCCGACCGGCGCACAAGCGTACAAACGCCTGAAAAGTATCAAGGTTCGAGATGTTCACCACCTGCCGGGCATCGCGTTCAATGTACGTTTGGATGTAGGCCGGGTAAAAATCCTGTGGTTCAATGCCCATCCGATATAGCCTCGGGAAACTTCCCTTGAAAATCAATTCCCATATGTTTGGCAGTTCAAGCCCATCGCCTGCAATCTCTTCCATCGAAAAAGGCAAAAGATTGACGATGCCCACCCTGCCTGCAAGGCTTTGACTGATCTTTTCCATCAGCAAAAAATGCTGCGAGCCGCAGAGGATAAACATCCCCGGACGGTTTTGTTCGTCGGATTCGAGTTGAATATAGGAAAAGAGTTCAGGTACATATTGGGCCTCGTCAATGATCAGCCCGCGCGGGTTTTGGCGCAAAAAATCCCTGGGAGAATTCCGCGCTGCCGTGCGGTAATCCGGGTGCTCCAGATTGCAGTAGGTGTACTCTGGAAAGAGGTACTGCACCAAGGTAGTCTTGCCTGATTGGC
This sequence comes from uncultured Saprospiraceae bacterium, assembly GCA_964589365.1. Lineage (GTDB taxonomy): Bacteria > Bacteroidota > Bacteroidia > Chitinophagales > Saprospiraceae > M3007. The sequence goes on along the minus strand of CAZPTQ010000014.1, from coordinate 5,943 downwards.
GCGGGCCGGTCACACTCACCACTGGGAATTTGGTGGCAAGCAGCTTGATTTTTTCAGATAAAATGCGGGGAAGAAATTCCATAACCGCGGCAAATATTTCTAAATCATTTCCCAAAAAACTCCCGCATAGGCACGAAATAATAATCTTCCCAGCCCTTTTCGTAGTCGGCGCCACCATCAGGGATATTGCTGTGGTTGAGCCTCAACTTTGTTCCAATTGGAACAGGCTCGAAAAGGATTTCAAGCTTCGAATCTGGGTCGCTTTCCTGAAACGCTGTGGTACGCCAAGCTTGTACAATGCGCTTTCCGGGCTCCAGTTCCAGATTTTCTCCTTCAATGTAACCATCCCAAGCGGTGAAAGACCCGCCGACTTCCGGGTTACAAGTAGCCGTTTCTCCACCCGTCATCGCGGTGTGGGTTTCGCTATCCAGCCAGGCGTTGTAAAGCGTTTCGGGGGTGGTTGGAAAGGTGGCAGAAAGCGTGAACGAGTTTTTCATACGCAGGTAAATTTTTCCAGCATTTAAAAAACGAAAACTTAAAGTTGCTTCAATTTCCCCACCGCCTCCCTTACCAAATCCTCCTCTGCCAAATACGGCACCGTCACCCTCAAATCAGGGTACTGCTCCATCGTCCGTTCCAAAGTGCTGATTGCGTGGGGGTTGCGCGCCCAGGCCCGCCTGCTGATGCCGTTGTTCACGTCCCAGAAAAGCATGGATTTCAACCTGCGTTCCGAATCGGGAGAGCCGTCGAGCACCATACCGAAGCCGCCATTGATGACATCCCCCCAGCCTACTCCACCGCCGTTGTGGAGGCTTACCCAAGTGGCGCCCCGGAACGAATCGCCGATCACATTCTGCACCGCCATATCTGCCGTGAAGCGAGAGCCGTCGTAGATGTTGGCCGTTTCTCTGAACGGCGAATCCGTGCCGCTCACGTCGTGATGGTCGCGGCCCAGCACCACCGGCCCATGCAGTTCGCCGCTGGCGATGGCGTCGTTGAAAGCTTTTGAAATCCGCATGCGGCCTTCGGAATCGGCGTACAAAATGCGCGACATCGAGCCGACGATCGGCAAGTTGATCTTCGCATCCCGAATCCAGTTCAGGTTGTCGCGGATTTGACCCCTGATTTCATCGGGGGCTTCAGCAAGCATCGTTTCCAAAACCTGAGCCGCAATGAGGTCTGTTTTTTCCAAATCCGCTTTTTCGCCCGAACAACAAACCCAGCGAAACGGACCAAAACCGTAGTCGAAACAAAGCGGTCCCATGATGTCTTCTACGTAGGAAGGATATCGGAAACCTGAGGATTCGGTTAATTGGGGATTTGCTTGCCCGCCGAAGCCAGTACGGGCGAAGGTGGGGGATTCAAATACTTCCGCTCCAGCCTCGCCAGCTTCTTTGAGAAACGCATTGCCGTAATCCCAGAAGTACATTCCACGCTCCGCCATTGTGTTTATAGCCACGACATGCCGACGGAGTGTGGCACGTACCGCATCCATAAACTTATCTTTGTCTTTGATTAACAACAACTTGGCCTCTTCAAACGTGAACCCCGCCGGGCAATAGCCCATGTCCTGGATATTGTGACAACTGGTCTGGTCAGAGCCGAGTTCAACCTGAATGCCGTCCTTCGCAAAACGCTCCCAGAGATCCACGATGTTGCCGTGATAGACCAGTGTAATGGCCGTTTTGTCTCGACGACATTCCTCCAATCGAGCAATGAGGGTGTCGAGGAGGGTGAATACATTTTCTCGTTTGATATAACCATCTGTCAAACGTTGCTGCACCATATCGCCATCCACTTCTGCAATAATACCGATGCAGCCTGTTATGACGGCTGCAATAGCCTGTGCACCGCTCATGCCGCCCAATCCTGAGGTGATAAACACGCGCCCGCCCAGCGATTCGCCCAACCCCATGCGTCGCCCGGCATTGAGCAAAGTGATGGTAGTGCCGTGCACAATTCCTTGAGGCCCAATGTACATAAACGAGCCAGCAGTCATTTGGCCGTACTGCGTCACGCCGAGGGCGTTGTACTTGTTCCAGTCCTCTTTTTTGGAATAATTGGGGATCATCATTCCGTTGGTCACCACCACACGAGGTGCATCGGGATGGCTGGGAAACAAGCCCATCGGATGGCCGGAATACAGCACAAGGGTCTGATTGTCCGTCATTTCCGAGAGGTAGCGCATGGTGAGCAGGTACTGTGCCCAGTTTTGAAACACCGCCCCGTTGCCGCCATAAGTGATAAGCTCGTGTGGGTGCTTGGCCACCTTCGGATCGAGGTTGTTTTGGATCATCAGCATAATAGCCGCCGCTTGTCGGGAGCGATGCGGATACTCCGAAATGGGCCGTGCGTGCAGGGCATATTCAGGCCGGAAACGGTGCATGTAAATACGACCATAGCGTTGGAGTTCGTCCGCAAATTCTGCAGCCAATTCCCGATGCCATGCTGTGGGGAAATAGCGCAGCGCGTTTTGCACAGCCAATACTTTTTCATTTTCGGACAAAACACCCTCAACCACGCGACGTGGGGCATGGCTCACGGAGCGGTCGAGGGGGCGGGCCGAAGGGAGTTTAGCGGGGATGCCGGTGCGGATACTGGATTGAAACGCATGGATATCTGCCTGCATTTTTCTTTCAGAATGAAGGGGTTCACTTATAACTGATGGCAAAGTTTACCGGAGTGTTATCAATGGTGTAGGCTTTCACTCGGGCCTGTTTTTCTGCGGATATAGGGTTCAAAACGGGCAATTTTCCAATTGGAATGGCAGTGAAATCTCGAACCGATTCCTTCGACGGATTTCCCACATAATAATAGCAAATACTCTGTCGGACTAGTGTGGTTTTGTAGTAGAACACCACGTCATTTGCCTTATCGTAGTTCACCAATTCCCCAGGGTTGCGTTGGGCAACGGCTAGATTTGCCAAGTCAAAAAGTACCACTTCGTATTGGTAAGCGCTATCTGGAACGCTGTTATTAACCAAGAGATATTTAGAGTCTTTCGACCAGAAAAACTTTGGCTCTATGGGCAACGAATCTTTGGCAGGTATAGTAGACACCAAGGTTTCATGCAAATCATGGAGCCGCAAGAGTATTAAGTCTGTCACTTCCTGTCCGTCAAGCTCCCGCGTGCCTTTAAAAAGCCGGTATGCGTTGTCAGGAGAAGAGCCTAAAACGGCGGAAGAATCTTTTAGCACCGAAGCAGTGTGCTTATTTGAAGCATCAGAAGGTGATTGGGAACAAGATTGCAAACAAAGTAAAACAATAACAAACATACCCGCCTTCGCTAAAGCTATGGCGGGTAAAGAATAATGGAGATTTTTCATGCGCTGAGTATTAATTTTTTTTCAGCACAAAAGTAGCAAGTCCTGTTGAGCAACGGGCATTTAGCACGGGGGAACGGCAAGAAGGGAAGTAATTTTTGATTGATTGATTTTTGCGGGCTGGTTTTTGCGGGAAAAATCGTGAAGCAATAGTTGCTCCAAAACGAGGCTGTCCAGATTATACATGTGAGACAACCTCGTTTTTATCCCCTTTCCTTTTGTTCATCACGGCTTGCCGGACAAAATCCCTTGTCTTAAGCCTGCATCGCAGCGCGTGCCATGCTTCAGCAATCGAAAGCGAAGCCAAACTCGAGGCAATCAGCAAGTTGTGAGAGATTTGCATGGGTTGCAAAAGACCCGGGAAAAACTTTGGCACGGCCAAAATCTCCAGCGCGATGACCACGACGGCCATAAGTGCAAACGCGACACTGGCAGCGCGGGCGCGGAATAGCCAACCGGGTTTTTGGAGCAGCAGTGCCTTGTTCAGGTAGAGCGCGGCCAGTTGGTCCTGAGGGTATATTTTGATGATTTCGCGGAGAATTCGCGCTGATTTTTCAAATTCCTGCAGGTGGTAAAGCGAGGCTGATTTTTTGAAAAGCAACCGGTGGTAGAGGTCTTCGCCGTCCCAATGACCCACGTTTTGCATGATGACCAATTCGAGCAAATAGTCGCACATTACGAGGTGCTTGCCATGGTCGCCAGATTCGAAGAGTGCGCTCGTATAAGTCAGTGTGCAATCAAGGTATTCGTCAAAATCCAGTGCTCGAATGCCGTCCTCGTTCTGCTCGTAAAAACGGATAAGCCCATGAAAGTCATTGACTTCGATGGACTTGAAATTGCGATAGAGCCGCAGCCGTTCTGCTGGAAGGAAATACATTGAGTAATAAAAATGCGGTTGATCTTGAGTTTAATCGCGCTACAATACTAAACGCAAATTTCTTGCCACGGGTTGGGGCAATACCCCGGTAAATCTACAAAAATTATGGTATCTGCGCTTATTCAACCAATTCAAGGGTAAAGACCAGTTAAGGAACGTGTGAATAATAATTTGTTTAAAACATTTTTGTTTAAAATAGATCGCAAACAAACCTTTTTTTGTTTTAAATTCGCCCAAAATATCTTCCCGTGTCAAACAAAAAAGGACCCATTAATATCAATCAAAACGCAATGATCAATCCCGACAAGTCAGGGACAGTCAATAAACCCTTACTCAAAGGACGCGGCGCACAAATAAACCCGACTTCCAAATACGAGAAAATGGTGCGCAGCCAGGAACCGCTCGATTGGGCACTCGTTGCCGATGACTGGGACGACGGCGAGCTCAAAACACAGTACCTGGAAACCCACCCAAAAACCATTCTTAACAAAGTGGAAAGCCCAGACATCCCGCTCGAATGGAGTCTGAACCCCTATCAGGGCTGCGAGCACGGCTGCATCTATTGCTATGCCCGCAACACCCATCCCTACTGGGGTTACAGCGCAGGGCTTGATTTTGAACGAAAGATATTGGTGAAACGGAATGCCGCACAACTCCTTGAAAATGAGTTGAAAAAGAAAAGTTGGAAGGCCGCGCCCGTGATGTTTGCCGGCAATACCGACATCTATCAACCCGCCGAGCGGAAATTCAAAATCACCCGAGCGTGCCTCGAAGTTTTTTGGAAATACCGGCATCCTGTGGGCCTCATCACCAAAAACAGCCTCGTGCTGCGCGACCTTGATTTGCTTCAAAAACTCGCCTCCGAAAATCTCTGCCACGTCGCCATCAGTATCACCACTTTGCAGGAAGAACTCCGGCAGTATCTCGAACCGCGCACTGCCACTGTGCACCAACGCCTCAAAACGGTGGAGACCCTAAGCAACGCAGGTATCCCCACATTTGTGATGATGGCGCCCATCATCCCCGGGCTGAACGACCACGAAATACTGCCCCTCGTGAAAGCCGTGGCAGAACGCGGCGCACTAGGCGTAGGGCACACGCTCGTGCGCCTTAACGGCGATGTGGCTGCCATCTTCGAAGACTGGATTCGCAAGGCCATGCCCGACCGAGCCGACCGCGTTTTGAACCGTATTCGCGACACACATGGCGGAACTTTGCACGAATACCGCTCCTCCGTTCGAATGCGCGGCGAGGGGAACATTGCAGAAATCATTCACGCACAATTCCGCGTAGCGAAGGAAAAATATCTGAAAGACAGGAAGTTGCCTGCGTTCAATCTTGATCTACATGCGCGGCATAAGTCGGCCCAGATGAGTTTATTCTAATGGGGATTCGTTGATTTGGGGATTTGGTGATTTGGAGGTTTGGGGATTGGTGATTGGGGGATTCGTTGATTTGGGGATTTGAGCACCCGATCAATTGTTTGCAATGGTACAATCCACTTACACTCCAAACTCCGAATTTGTAAAATTCCTAAAAAAATTTCCGCATTTCTCCTTTGCATTTCCAAAACCCTCCTACATTAACCGCTGAAAGCAGATTTTTTCACCAAACAAAATTCTTGGTTATGCATTCTGCCCGTTTACAATCAACGGTACACGAACCTTGATTTTGGATTTACGATTTTGGATTTACGATTTTGGATTTACGATTTACGATTTTGGATTTACGATTTTGGATTTA
>CAZPTQ010000013.1:0-44021 GCA_964589365.1 uncultured Saprospiraceae bacterium | reverse complement strand
ATACATCATACATCATACATCATACATCATACATCATACATCATACATCATAGTTAAAATGAAAATCGTAATCGTAGGCGCTGGCCGCATTGCATGGCACCTGAGCAAACGCCTGAAAAGCAAGGGTTTGCACGTTGCTCAGATTATCAGCCGGACAACCGAGCATGCGGAAGCGTTGGCCGAAAGCCTCCATATTCCCTGGTCAGATTTCCCTGCCGATGTGTTCCCCGATGCAGATTGGATCATTATCGCTGTACGGGACGATGCGATAGAATCCGTGGCCGAAGCATTTGCGCCATACATCCAAAATGCGCTGGTGACCCATACTTCTGGTGGTACAGCTGGGGCAGTATTGGCACCCTATTTTGATCGGTTCGGGGTTTTTTATCCGCTGCAATCTTTCTCTTTGGAACACACGCCGATTTGGTCAAAAATCCCTTTTTGTGTGGACGCACAATCGGAAGAAGATGTTTTATTTTTGAAAAAAATCGCCAAGACCATCGGCAACCTTGTGTATCGGGTAAATGACGAGCAACGCTCCCTGCTGCATGTGGCCGCAGTGTTTGCAAACAACTTTGCCAACCGATGCTTTGCCATCGCCGAGAAAATTTTGGAGGAAAAAGACCTGCCATTTGAACTCCTACATCCGCTCATGGAGGAAACACTCGCCAAAGCCTTGCAAGATTCACCCGCCCGTATGCAAACCGGCCCGGCCATGCGCGGGGATGTAGATACGGTACGCCGACACCTCGATCTGCTGGCCAACAACCCCGAATGGCGGGAGATTTACCGGGAATTGTCAGAAAATATCAATCCTGACTTGAAGGTATAATTGTTACCAATCCTTGTTTGGCACTTTTGCCTTGGACTGTTTTTGGGCAGCACGGTATTTCTGCGCGTTTTTTTTGTCGTCTGGGCCGACGGCAGTTTCTAACAAGCGTTTGGCATCTTCTTTTTTTAGCCGTTGCTCTTCTTGTTTTTTTTGTTGCTCGCCTTGGGGTTGTTGGGGTTGTTGGGGTTGGCCCTGCTGGTTTGGTTGGGGTTGACTTGGCTGATTTTGCTGCGGATCTTGTTGGTTTTGTTGTTCCTGATTTTGATTTGGTTGATCCTGCTGTTGTTGCTGGTTTTTCTGCTTTTGCTCCTTTTCTTTTTTTTCCTCCTCCTTAAGCCGTTTTTTTGCCATTTGGAGGTTTTGCTTGGTACCTGGGTCGGCAGGGCGAAGACGAAGGCTTTCTTCGTAGGCCCGCACGGCTTCCTTGTATTTCCGTTGTTTCAAAAAAGCATCGCCCAGATTATGCAGTGCGTCGGCCTGATCTGAAGGTGTTTTTACGATGCTTGTCGCCTGTTTGAATCTTTGTTCTGCGTCCTCAAATTTTCCTTGTTGATACAGCGTATTGCCTAAATTGTACACCGCTTGAGGGTTGCCTCTGTCCCGGTCGGCTGCAACGCGATAGTGCTTTTCGGCGGTTTTGTATTGCTCGTGCTCGTAAGCGCGATCCCCTTTTGACAAAGGCACATGCGTAGATTGCGCACAAGCAGCGTTCGGCACTATTACCGAAAAACAGGCAAAGCTAAAATGTAAAAACCTCATTTTTGTATTGGTTTATTCCGAAAAGAAATCATTGCTTCCACGCCCAAGAAGAGCAATGCCGGCAACAAAAACCACTGATACCAGGATTCCATTTCGTTTAACGAGCGCACTTCCAAGGCCCTTTTTTCAAGATTGCCTACTTCGCGTTCGATGGCCGCCACTGCCCGATTGCTTTGACTGATGTTGAGGGCTTGGCCGCCACCCGCAAGGGCTATTTTTCGCAGCAAATCTTCGTTAAGTCTGGTGCGCACCACCTCGCCTTTTTCGTCGCGTTTATACTGGCTGCCCTCCCAGTCGCTGCTGGGGATAGGGCCTCCATCCGCAGTTCCTGCACCCACGGCGAGTATCACGGCGCCAGCTTCGAAGGATTTCTTGGCAGCGTTGAGCGCATCCTCGTCGTGGTTTTCCCCATCTGTGATGAGCACTATGGCGCGGCCTCCACCTGGCTCGGACTCAAAGGATTTATCGGCAAGTTCGAGCGCAGCAGCAATAGCAGTGCCTTGTTCGGTGAGCAGATCGGGGCTGGCGCTCTGGATGCTTTGCAAGACGAAAGGATAATCCGTTGAAAGTGGCACGGCCAAGAAGGCGTTCCCGGCAAAAAAAATGAGGCCAATACGTTCGCCCTCAAGGGTCTGCACCAATTTTTGGGCGAATATTTTGGTGAGTTCAAGGCGGCTGGGCGCAACGTCACGACAGAGCATACTTTGCGAAATATCAATCGCGAGGAACACATCAGCGACATTTTGGGTAGTGGTTTGCTTTCTGGCGCCCATCTGTGGATTGGCCCAGGCCATTGCTAAAAAGACAAGTGCAATCAGGAGCAAGGTCCCTTTGGCCCAAAATTTTATTTCCGAAAAAGCAGGCATCAAGCGCGAGGTGTCGCCCAAACGGGTTAGTGCTCTGCGCCGCCAATGCCGATAAGCGAGCAGTAGCAACACCAGAATCGGCACAAATGCTAGCAGCCACAAATATTCAGGGTGCCGGAATTTAAACATGTGGCAAAAGTAGTAGAGTTGAAAAGTATCTGGCATAAAACCCTTGCTACAACCTATTTTTGCAAGAAAATAAAACAAATGGGTGTAAAAGCCAGTTCGCCCAGCGTATTCCCAGGAGTCGCTTTCAAACTGCTCAATGGTGGCATGACCGACGAGCAGTTTTATGAATTTTGTCTGCTCAACGCTGAACTGCGCATTGAGCGCGCCAACCAGTATATCATCATTATGCCCCCTACTACTTCAGAAACCGGTAACAAAAATTTCAAATTGAGTGGGGAACTTTATGATTGGAACAAGCAAAATAAGCTTGGGGCAGGCTTTGATTCCTCTACTGGTTTCAAACTTTCTACAGGTTCAGACCGCTCCCCCGATATAGCCTGGATCCGACAAGACCGTTGGGATGACATTCCCCTAGAAAAGCGCCAACGATTTGCCCCCATCGCTCCAGATTTCGTAGCTGAAATTCGTTCTGGCGATCAGGATATGTCTACTTTGAAAGAAAAAATGGAGGAATATATTGAAAGTGGCTGTCGTCTGGGTTGGCTTATTGACCCAAAAAGCCGAAAAACAATGTTCTACTCTGAGAACGGTGATATCCAGACGATTTCATTTGATACCCTGCTCAAAGGTGGAGAAGTTTTGAAGGGCTTTGAGTTGAAAATGGCCGATATTTTTTAGTCGTTACATCCATAGATCGCCTGTTATCGCCGGTTCATCCACCCCATCGTTCATAATGCGCTCCTGCTGGTTGATACCCTCTTGGTGGATGGCTTCCAAAAACATACTGATGAACTCGCGGCTTAAGTCGCCCTTCTCTGCTCGGATGTGACAAGCTTCGGCCAGTGCTCGCCAGCGTTCAGGTTGAAAAATCGCCACATTTTTGTCTTTCTTGACGTAGCCGATTTCCCGCACCAAGTGCATGCGCTGTGCGATGAGGTGGATAAGCTCCTCGTCCAACTCGTCAATCTGTTGGCGAAAGCTTTCGATTTGCTCCTGAAAATCAGGGTCTTCAGAAGTAGAATGGCGCTGTACGAGCGAGCCGATCATTTCAGCAAAACGCTCCGGCGTGATTTGTTGTGAAGCATCGCTCCAAGCCTTGTCGGGATCAGGGTGTACCTCCACCATGAGGCCGTCGAAGTTGAGGTCGTAGGCTTTTTGGGCTGTTTCGGCCAAAATGTCGCGTCTGCCGCAGATGTGGGAAATGTCACAGATCAACTCCAGATCAGGGAACTCCTGCATCAGGTCAATGGCCATTTGCCAACGCGGCACGTTGCGGTATTTCGAGTCGCCGTAAGTCGAAAAGCCGCGATGAACCGCCGCGATACGGCGAAGACCGGCTTTGTGCAGCCGTTCAATGGCGCCCACCCAGAGTTTGTAGTCGGGGTTCACTGGGTTTTTCACGATGACCGGAATGTCGGTACCAGCCAATGCATCAGCGATTTCCTGCACTGAAAAGGGGTTTACCGTAGTGCGAGCACCAATCCAGAAAACATCCACACCGTATTTAAGGCATTCATAAACGTGTTGTCCCGTAGCGACCTCCGTGGTCACTTTAAGCCCTGTTTCTTCTTTGACGCGACGCAGCCAGGGCAGCCCTGCCACTCCAACCCCCTCGAATGCCCCCGGTCTGGTGCGTGGTTTCCAAATGCCTGCACGGAAGAGGTCAACCTGCAAAGCTCCGAGGTCTTGAAGACCTCGGAGCTTTCGCGCTGTGGTAAGCACCTGTTCCTCTGTCTCAGCTGAACAAGGCCCGGCTATTAGGATGGGCCGTTTATCTTTGTTGAATATGGGTTTGAAATTCATATTTCATGGGGTTGTGTAAAAAGGTGTTTCAGGATTTCTTTCATGAAATAATATTTTGAGTTTCTGGCAATTGAATCCTATAAGGTTTTTAAAACCTTATAGGATTTCGATAAATAAAAAATAAAATTCCGCGATAGAGTATCATCTAAACTTTTGAGATAACTCTGATAATACAGAACACGCCTTTCGCATGATGGTTTTTATTTGAAAAAATTATCTGTAAAGCCTACTCACCATTCCCCAAAAATCAAGCTCCCAATCCTGAGCATTGTGCTGCCTTCTTCCAGCGCGATACGCCAGTCGCCCGACATGCCCATGGAGATTTCATGAAAATGAGGGCTATCAAGGAAATAATTTGCTTTCAGGTGTTCAAAAATGGTTTTCAGTGCGCGAAACTCTTTGCGCACTTGTTCCGTATCCTCTGTGTTAGAAGCCATGCCCATAACGCCGCATAACCGAATGTTTTGAAGCGTAGCAAACTCGAGGCTTTGCAAGATTTCAATGGCTTCTTGTTCGCTGAGGCCAAACTTGGTCTCTTCTTGCGCAATGTGGAATTGTAAAAGGCAGTTAATGACCCGATTGTTTTGAAGTGCCTGTTTATCAATTTCCTGGAGGAGCCGGAAGCTATCCACTGAATGTACGAGGGCGACAAAAGGGGCGATGGTTTTTACCTTGTTTGTCTGCAAATGGCCAATTAAGTGCCACTCGATGTCGGCAGGCAGCGCGGCCTGTTTTTCGAGCATCTCCTGAGGGCGGTTTTCGCCAAAAATGCGCTGTCCTGCTTGCTGGTAAACGTCCATGATGCGCTCGACTGGCTGTGTTTTTGAAACAGCCACGAGCCGGGCGTTTTTGGAAGCAATTTCTGATAAAAGTTCATGCAACATGGGCGCAAATTTCACATACAGGCTACGCTTTTGCGCTACCTTGTGGCGTTTTTTATAAAACTTATGTTATTCGGGCTCGTATCCAAATACAATCCTTTCATTTTCAAGACTATGACCCTCCATCCTTTCAAGCATTTCCTTCTTTTCGCGCTGCTTTCTTTGTCTCAATCCCTTACAGCCCAGACCATTATTTGGCTGGAGAATTTTTCGGGCGCGCCGCCTGCACCAGGCTGGGATGATTCCAACTTCACAGACTGCGACGGTACTCCACAATCCTTCAACGGTGTTCAGAATGGCCGCTATGAAGTGATTGATATGGAAGGATCCCCATGCTGCCCCGTTTCAGGCGGTGGAGCCGGAAACAATGAATGGGTAACGAACGATATTACGATCACAGGATACTGCAATGTGAGCATATCAGTGAATTATGGTGTAATTGGGACTTTTGAGTGTTCTGCCGGTGGCCCTTATTTTGCTTGCACAGACGTTGCGAATATAGACAACGGCCATGACCAAATGGTGTTTGAATACAGCATTGATGGAGGTGGATGGGTTCAATTTCATTATGTGTGTGGATCTGCGCCTCCGGGCCCTGCTACGGTAGCTGGTCTTTCCGGAAATACTATACGAGTTCGTATAAGACCAGCCAACAAATCCACTGCAGAGACCTATTGGTTTGACGATGTGACCGTCTCTGGTTCACAGCCGACCGTGGACCCTGAGCCTGATGTGGTGGTATGTGCAGGGACAGGAGTTTCGGTCATGTTCACGGGAACCGGCAGCCCTGCGCCAAGCTTTGACTGGACAAATGATAATACCGCCATTGGTTTGGGTGCTTCTGGCTCTGGAAACATCAGTTTTACTCCGCCCTCCAACCTATCCCAACAAGAAGTCGCCACCATTACAGTGACGCCCATGTCTCCAGGTTGCAGTGGCCCACCTGAAACGTTTACGATCACCGTAGATCCGTTGCCGCAGACGGACGACCCCGCCGACGTGGTGGCTTGTGCGGGGGATATGGTGGACATAATTTTTACAGGAAGCGATCAGGGTGCTACTTACCATTGGACCATAAACGGACTTCCACCAAATCCTTTGTTTCCTCCCAGTGGTACTGGAAACATCAGTGGTACGGTACCACCAATTCCGTTCCCTGTTAGCGGAACGATTACGGTTCACGCCGTATCAGCGGAAGGCTGCATTGGCCCTAACCAGACCTTTTCAGTGTCGCTGTTTCCAGCGATTTCGGCCTCTTTCAGCATGACCAGCCCTTCGAACCTTTGTGAGGGGCAGCAAGCTGTATTTTCAGTTAATTTTAGTGGCGGGACTGCACCCTTTACCTTCACTTATGCCATAGATGGGGTGAATCAGCCGCCTTTGAACACCAATAGCGACCCCTTCTCCTTTAATGTGTCCCTGAGTTCGGATGCCACCATTTCAGCGGTTAGCATGACGAGCGGAAGTGGCTGTACTGCAGATGTATCCGGGTCCTTTGATGTTACTATCATACCAGCACCTACTGCCACATTAGTCCCTGGCCCCAGCAATATTTGTGAAGGGGATGCACTTGACCTGCAAATTGATTTTAACGGAACGGATGATTACACCTTTATCTACACCATCAATAACGTGCCACAGCCAGCCATTACCGCTACGGGGCCGAGTTTTATTTTGACTGTGAACCCGCTTGTTGGCACTACTATTTATGCCCTCACAAGCGTCACCAGTAGCGGATGCACCGGCACTGCGAGTGGCAGTCATGTAGTGAATGTGGCGGTACCTCCTACTGCTTTTATAAATGGCAACCCTGTGATATGTTCGGGACAAAATGCTACGATACCAGTAACGTTTTCTGGCACAGCACCCTGGGTTTTTGTTTATTCTATTAATGGAGTGGACGAACCTCCGATCACAACGAGCAATAGCCCTTATTTCATCACCACAACGTATACAGCAACGACGACCCTGGAATTGGTCAGTGTTGTCTCGGGCAGCTGTGTTGGCACAACTTCCGGTGTTGCCGTGATAACTGTTCAATCTGGCGTAGTCGGCATTTTGGCGTCCGGAACCAATGCCATTTGCGTGGGGCAAACCGATACCCTCGATTTCACTTTTACTGGCATAGCGCCTTATACATTCATTTATACCGTGAATGGTACGCCTCAAGCACCCATTACGACCAGCAATGGTACGTACCAAATTGCAGTAACACCCGCCATTCCCACTACTTATACATTGACCGCAGTGAGCAATAACAATTGCCCAGGTGGAAGTGTAAGTGGCACTTATGTGGTGGATGTCACTACCCCTCCAACGGCCACTATTTCAGGAACAGACACCATTTGCTTGGAACATTCTGCACTATTGTCCTTTAGTTTTACGGGCAATGCTCCCTGGACTTTTGCGTATGCCGCCAATGGCGTGCCTGTAGATACGATCACGACCAGTTTCAACCCTTTTACCATTACCGTAAGCCCCACTGCAACAACGACTTACACACTTACCAGTGTCAGTTCCGGGAGTTGTGGAGGCTCTGTTTCAGGCCTGGCCACGATCAGGGTAAACCCCAACCCGACGGTTACAATTTCGGGCGGTGGACAAATTTGCCAAGTAGGCTCTGGCACCGATATAATTTTCACTTTTACGGGTACCGGGCCATGGACGGTAACTTATAGAGCCAACAATGATACCCTCACCGCCACTAGCTCGGTCAGCCCATTGGTACTACCTGTCAACCCGAACATAGGCACTATTTACAGATTAATAGAAATTTCCGATTCCTTATGTACCGATACGGCCGTTGGTCAAGTGGTTGTTTTTGTGTTCACTCCCGCCAATGCGCAGTTTTTGGGAAGTGCCACATTTTGCGATTCGGCCAACACGCAAGTGTCTGTTGACTTTACGGGGACCGGGCCATTCACGATAAACTATACCATCAACGGGGTGGCACAACAGCCCGACACCACTTTTGATGACCCATACATTATCCCGGTAAATGTAACTTCCACCACCACTTTTGTGCTCACGAGTATAGAATCCCCGGGTTGTACGGGCATAATAACAGGCGTGCCAGCAGTCATTACGGTAAATTATGCGCCAACTTTTACGAACCTGAACCTAAATTGCAATTTTCTGGCGGGCAATTATGTCGTCAGTTTCGATGTTTTGGGCGCTACCCTACCGCTCACTGCGATTGGCGGGAACAGCGGTTCCTTTTCGGGTAGTCAATGGACCAGCAACCCTATCCCACTGGCAATGCCGTATAGCTTTACTTTCCGCGACGCGAACAACTGTGGAGATGTAACGGTAAGTGGTGCCAATACTTGCAACTGTCTTACAGAGGCAGGTACCATGGGGCTTGTACCGATTAATGCTTGCGAAAGCCAAGTCATCAATGCCGCTTACAATGGCGGTTTTGTAAACGATGGAAACGACACACTACTCTACATCATCCATTCCAACCCTGCATTGCCCATTGGGACGATTTATGGCTGGAACAATAGCCCCTCGTTTGGCATGCTCGCTGGCATGACCACTGGCACCACCTATTATATTTCAGCCCTTGCGGGGAACATCAGCCCAATGGGACTGGTAGACACAAGCGATCTTTGCACCGTGGTTTCACAAGGCACGCCCGTGATATTCCATGCTGCACCCGTAGGAAATATGGGTGTGACAAACGTCAATATCTGCCAAGGAGATTCCCTGACATTGACCGTGAATTTCTCCGGAACGGCACCGTTTACTTTTGCTACCGATATTTTAGGAATACAGCAGCCACCCGTAGGCGGCATCAACGGAAGTTCGTATTCTTGGACGATTGCGCCTTTATTCAATACTGTGATTCAGTTGGATAGCGTGGCTGATCAATATTGCCCGAACGGGCAGGCATTGGGTATGGCCACAATTGTCGTTTCCCAGCCACCTGTAGTGAGCAATGTGCAAACCCAGTGCGATTTCGCAAACGCCACTTACACTGTCTCTTTCGACATTGTTTCAGGAACACCTCCTTTCAACGTTGCTGGCCTGGCGGGTTTTTTCTCCGCCAATTCATTCACGAGCATTCCGATCCCTTTTGCCTCCGGCAATTTCTTCGCAACACTTTTGGACGCGAATGGCTGCGGGCAAGACACGATCAGCGGAATGTCGAACTGCAATTGTACGGGCAACGCCGGCATTATGGGCCAAACGCCCATCAATACTTGTCAAAACATCGTCCTCAATGTGCCAGCAGCCCAGAACACTGTGCTGGACCTGGATGACCAGTTGATGTACATCCTACATACCAACCCCAGTGTACCCTTGGGTACCATATTGGGTTGGAGTACGACGCCCTCGTTCATGTTTGGGGGTGCAATGCAAACAGGAATAACGTATTACGTGTCATCCATTGTCGGAAACCCGGATGGCAACGGAATGATTGACTTGCTAGACCCTTGTCTATCGGTCGCTATCGGCACGCCCGTGCAATGGCTGGCAACACCAACAGCAACGCTGACGAGCGCCACTTACAACATTTGTCCTGGCAGTAGTCAAGCGTTGTTGGTAACCCTTACAGGAACACCTAATTTTATGCTGGGCTACACTAACAATGGCAACCCATTCACCGTTACTGCCACGCAAACGGCCTTCCTCCTGAACGCTACCCTGCAACAGACCGCGACCTTTGTGCTGACTTCCGTTTCCGATGCCAATTGTACTGGAACAGTGACAGGTACAGCAGTAGTAAATGTGCATCCTCCTGTGGGTGCCGATAATTTTACCAGCAATTGTTCTCCAGCTACGCAGACCTATACGGTCGAATTTGATATTGCACAAGGGGATCTGAATACAATAAGCATCTCAAACATAACAGGCATTTACGACCCTGCTACGGGGCACTTTGTAAGCAACCCAATTCCAAACGGTCAGCCTTATTCGGTACTCATTACCGACATGTGGAACTGTGGTAGTTACATATTTTCTGATTCGGTGAATTGCGCCTGCACGACAGATGCCGGCATCATGGATCCTTCACCGTTGACGCTGTGTTATGGTCAAACAGTAAGCACTTCTACGGTTTCTGGCGCCTTCCTCGAATTTGGCGACACGCTGCTTTATTTCCTTGTCGGTCAATCGCCTACCCCACCCAGCTGGACGATAGTTAATGTCAGCAGCATTCCCAGTTTTGCTTTCAACCCTGCTACTATGATGACTTCTACGCCCTATTATATTGTGGCAGTGGCAGGCAATGTTGGCGGCGTAAACGGAGTAGACCTATCTGACCCTTGTTTGTCTATCACCCCAGGCCCTACCGTAACGTGGCGACCAGAAGTGACTGCTGCGCTTACGGGCGCCCCCGAGGTTTGCCCCGGAAGTCCAGCCAGCATTGTTGTGCAATTCACGGGCGACGGGCCTTTTAACTTCTCTTACACAGATGGCAGTACGCAAACGCCCTTGACCGGAATCACTCAAAATCCATATACCATTCTAGTAACTCCGGCTACCTCAACAGGTTACGCCTTGGTAAATGTAACAGGGGCAGGCAATTGCCCCGGCACCATCAGTGGAAACGCTTCGGTGACGATATCAAACCCGCCGCAAATGCTCAATTTGGCGGTCAATTGCGATTTGGCGAGTGAGACATACACGCTCACGTTTGACATTGGCAATGGGGCACAAGCAAACCCAAGCTATACTGTGTTGGGCATACAAGGAACCTTGACAGATACCACCTTTACTTCTATCGCATACCCTGGCACACAGCCGTACAATGTCGTCGTCGGCAATCCTACGGGTTGCACTACGACCTTTTCGGGCATTGCCAGCTGCGCTTGTGTGACCAACGCGGGTACACTTTCCAATGCTACAAACGGCTGTCTGCCAGCCGGAATGGTCTCTGCTCAAGCCCTTGGAAACCAAACACTTGATACAGACGACACGCTGATTTATGTGTTATGCACCGACCCGGCCATTTTGCCTATGGGCATATTGGCACAGGGCAATACTCCAGTATTTGGGTTCCAAACTGGCATGACGGCAGGAATTACCTATTATATCGTGGCTGTAGCAGGCAATGTGGTGAGTGGCACGTTTGATTTCAACGACGCTTGTCTTTCTGTCTCTCCGGGGGTTCCGGTTGTGTTCCACTTTCCGCCTTCGGCACTCATCGTTGGGGATGTGACCTTGTGTGAAGGGGACGACGCTACGTTCCAAGTACAATTGTCAGGTGTTGGGCCGTACCAATTTATGTATGCCTTGAATGGCATTCCACAGATACAAGTGAGCACTCCTAGCAACTCATTCAACATCCTGACCAACAATGTGCAGCAAAACCAGGTGTTCACATTGGTGTCAGTGTCAGATGCAAACTGTCCCGGCACCGTGAACGGTCAAGCAACGGTGACCGTGACTCCTACGCCAACTGGTTCGATTTCCAGCAACATCAGCATTTGCGCGGGCAATTCTGCTACCCTCAGTTTGAATTTGAGCGGAGGTACAAGTTATGATGTGACTATTTCTGGCACAACCCCTCCGACGCAATTGACAGGGGTGCAAAATGGGGCTACATTTACCGTATCCCCTTCCAGCACAACGACTTATACGATTACCAACCTCGTAGCGGCAGGCACGGTTTGCCCAAGTGTAATCGGGCAAAGCGCTACTGTGATCATTTCCACCGTGAGCGCAACCAGTGTGCTTTCTGATTTCAACGGTTTCAATACCAGTTGCCCACTCAGCACCGATGGCTCGATAATAGTTACCCCTATCGGCGGCATTACGCCGATAAACGCTACCTGGAGCAACGGGGTAAGTGGTCTTACAAATACCAACCTGGGTGCTGGAAATTACGGGCTAACGCTGACCGATCAGATCGGCTGTACCTACACCGATAACTATACGCTAAATGCTGCGCCAGAACTTGGCATTGATTTCTCGACGGAATCACCCACCTGTTTTGGCGATAGCGATGGATCGGTTACGATCACGGGCGTGACGGGCGGCGCAGGGCCTTTTTCTTTGAGCCTGAACAACACGGTGCTACAAACAACCAATATTTTCCCAGTTACTATCCCTGCACTTGGCAGCGGTGTGCAGGTGATTGGTGTGGAAGACTCCAATGGTTGCTTGAGCGATGTGGACGCAACCGTGCCGGACCCTGTCGAACTTACGGTGAACCTTGGCCCCGACACTACCATACACTTGGGTGATGTGGTGCTATTACAAGCAAATCTGAGCTTCGGCGAGATCGAATCCTTCGTTTGGTCGCCAGTTGATTATTTAGACCGTCCTGATTCCTTGACAACACTTGCTTCCCCGATCAATACGGTTCGCTACAATCTTCTGGTAACGGATTCAGCAGGCTGTACTGCTCGAGACGAAATTCTGGTGATTGTGCAAAAAGAAAAGCGCGTTTATATCCCGAACGTCATCAAGCCCGATTCGGATGGGCTGAATAACATTGTGTCGGTTTTTGCCGGGGAAGAGGTGACATTGGTACGCTCGATGCGGATTTTCGACCGTTGGGGCGAGTTGTTGTTTGAAAACCTCAACTTTTTGCCAAATGACCCGCAGTTTGGCTGGAGCGGTCATGCCAAAGGTCAGAATGTTAGCCCAGGGGTGTACGTGTATGTTGTGGAGGTAGCGTACGCAAATGGAGAGACAGAGGTGATTTCCGGGGATGTGACGGTGGTGCGGTAAACTTCGGCCCTACCCAACCGCCCCCACCAATTGCTCCAACAAGCCTTTAACCGCCTTTATACTCCGCACATCGTCTTGCACGACAATGAGCTCCTTATTGGTCTGTTTGAGCGAAACACCCATGACTCGGCCGTGTTTGTGGATAAATGCCATGAACTTTTGGAAGTGTTCGGTGGCGTAGAAAGAGGACTGAGGGTCGCTCAGGAAATAACAACGCAACTTGCCGCCCTTTAAAATCAGCCGTTCAAAACCGATTTTTTTGCAAAGCCATTGTAGCCGCAGGCCGTCAAATAGCGCATTCACGGGTTTGGGCAATTTGCCAAAGCGGTCTTCCATTCTTTTGGCATAAGCGGCGATACCTTCTTCACTATCCACATTATTGAGTTCGGTATAAAGGTTAAGACGTTCTTGGGTATTGGTTACATACTCGCTGGGGATGAGCATTTCTACATCGGTTTCGATGGTCACATCGCGCACATAAGAGCCTTTTTGGGCAATTTCCTCCTGGAACAAATCCTTGAAATCCGTCTCTTTCAATTCCTGAATGGCCTCGTCAAGAATTTTTTGGTAGGTCTCAAAACCAATATCGGCGATAAAGCCCGACTGCTCGCCGCCAAGCAAATTGCCCGCTCCCCGAATGTCGAGATCACGCATGGCGACTTGGAATCCTGAACCGAGGTCGGTAAATTCCACAATGGTTTTCAGGCGTTTACGGGCTTCCGCAGTGAGTACACTCATGGGTGGCGCGAAAAGGTAGCAGTAGGCTTTTTGGTTACTCCGCCCCACCCTGCCCCGCAATTGGTGCAGATCGGAGAGGCCAAACATGTCAGCGCGGTTGATAATGATGGTGTTGGCGTTTGGGATGTCGAGACCCGTTTCGATGATGTTGGTACAGGCCAACACATCAAATTTTCGGTCAATAAAGTCCACCAGCACTTTTTCGAGGTGGTCTGAGTCCATCTGACCGTGCGCAAAGGCTACTTCGGCATCGGGGCAAAGCCGTTTGAGGGTTTCGACAATGGCCGACAGGTCGTTTACACGGTTGTGGACAAAGTACACCTGCCCGCCACGGTTGAGTTCAATATGAATGACCTCGGCAATAAGATCCTCATCAAACACCCGAATTTCGGTGTGAATCGGCTGTCGGTTGGGCGGCGGCGTACGCATGACCGAGAGATCGCGGGCCGCCATGAGCGAGAATTGCAGGGTACGCGGGATGGGCGTGGCCGTTAGCGTAAGGGTGTCCACGTTGACTTTCAGAGAGCGGAGTTTTTCTTTGCTTGCTACGCCAAATTTTTGCTCTTCGTCCACCACCAACAGGCCTAAGTCTTTGAATACCACATCCTTACTCAGCAGCGCGTGCGTGCCGATGATGATGTCTATCTGGCCAATTTTCAGCTTTTCCAGAATTGTTTTTTTCTCCCGCGCCGTGCGAAAACGGTTGATGTAATCCACCGTGACTGGAAAATCCACCAGTCGCTCTGTAAACGTGCGCCAATGCTGCAGGGCCAAAATCGTGGTCGGAACAAGCACAGCCACTTGCTTGCCATCGGAAACAGCTTTGAAGGCAGCCCGGATAGCGACCTCCGTTTTCCCAAAGCCCACATCGCCACAGATGAGGCGGTCCATGGGGTATTCACGCTCCATGTCGGCCTTTACGTCGTTGGTGCTTTTGTACTGGTCGGGGGTATCTTCATAAATAAAACTTGCCTCGAGCTCCGTCTGAAGCACATCGTCGGGTGGGAATGCGTGGCCTTTAGCGGCGCGTCGGGAGGCGTAAAGTTTGATGAGTTCAGCGGCGATGTCTTTGATTTTTTTCTTCGTCCGCGCCTTGAGTTGCTTCCAGGCATCCGAACCGAGTTTGGCAAGTTGGGGCGTTTCGCCTTCCTTGCCGAGGTACTTGGATATCTTGTGCAGCGAGTGGATGCTCACATACACAATATCATTGTTTTTGAAGTTGAGTCGTACGGCTTCTTGTTTTTGTCCACCAATTTCAATAGTCTGAAGCCCGGCGAACTTGGCGATACCATGGTCAATGTGCGTCACAAAATCACCCGGCGAGAGTTCGCGCAGCACCCGGACGTTGAGCGCCTGGTCTCTGGTGAACCCTTGCCGAACCTTGTACTGGTGGTAACGCTGAAAAATCTGATGATCCGTAAGGACTTCGATTTTCAGGTCCTCGTCAATGAAACCTTCATGGATCGCGATTTCGACGGGCAAGAACTGAATACCCGCTTTCGCATCCCCGGCGGGTAAATTCGCCTTCAATTCCTTAAAAATTGCCGACAAGCGGTCGAACTGTTTGGGATTTTCAGAACATATATACGTCTCATACCCTGCGGCTTTCATCTCGTGCAGGTGCCGGATGAGCAGGTCGAAGTTTTTGTTGAAAGAGGGTTGAGGTTTGGAGTGGAAGGGGATGATGCTCGGCACTGATTGGGACATGAGAAACGAATTCAAGTGCAAAGGTAGGGATTCGATTCACGAAAACTTTATCCTTAAATTCATCACACACGAATCAAAGCGCTGGTTCATCCCAGCCATTCTGACCTAATATTTTCATAGAAATCATCTATTCACAGCACTATAAATTTTTGCATAAATATTTGAAAATCAGCATTTTAAGAAAATAATTTGTCAAAACCCGGGAAAATCAGCCGGGCGACCAAGGGCTGTTTGCTGTCCTATTCCCTGGTACGGTGCCGCTTGACCTTTGTCATGCAATTCGGAGAAAAAAAACACCGAAAGCATAGGCAACATGAAAAGCACATCCACACTTCCTACCGCTTCCAAAAACCTCCTTTCCGACCATATCACAGGACTCGACCTGATCGGTGCATGCATCACGGGGCTTGACTTGATTGGCGCTTGATATGTAGGTTCCACAACCATCCGCATTCAATACTATGAATATAAGCTGATGGAAAGCTCGGCAGCCAATGTTCTTCAATCAAACATTATTATGAGAAACTCACCATCACTCGCTGCTCCAACGAGCCTTTCCCCGTTCTGGGGCAGCCCAGACCAAAACCTTATGCGCCCACGACGCGAATCCGAATTCACTCGTCAACTGAGTTGCGATGTGGTGTTTGGTTCACCATCAGCCGACTGCATGGGTACGGGGATTTGCAGAATCTCCGCCCGAATTGGGAGGAGTACACCTGCAAGAGAACTAAAACAAAGTTGCCGTAAGGCTGTGGGCTTGCTTTTTCCGATAGAAGGCGGAAATGGCGTGTCGCTCATACTTACGCGAACAATGCTTTGTACCCAACTCTACAAAACCCATCTGCGACACGACATGCTGGCATTAGAGACTCCTTGCAAGTTGCCGCCGAATGTCGTAAAAAATCTTGGTTTGAAATTCTCGGAATTGCCCATTGGAAAATATTTAATCCAACGAGCAGAAGGCTTTTTACGGATTGATTTTAAGTGGCCGGCTTCCTGTGGAAGTCTGCCAAAATAAATTGCATTATCAAATAATTAAAAAATTGCGAACATGAACATTTTCAAAAAACGAGGAGTCCAGGTATTGCCCGGGAAAATGCTCTTCACTGCTGCTATCCTGCTGGCGTTTTTGTGTTTTGCCAGTTCAACCGGGTTTACCCAAACATTGCAAGCCCCGCCAACGGCATTTAACTGGAAATCCGCAGATGACGTGACCAATATCCTGCTAACCCAGGTGAAGGTGCTCAACCAGCAGATGCCCGGTATCACGGAGGGTACGTCGCTATATGACAACACCCTTCGTCGAGTGGCCTATTTCAAATCCATCATTTTGGAAATAAGCAAGGGTGCTACTGTGGCCCAAGCCTTGGAACTTTCAATTCCAGCTGCTGCCACATTAGGCTTTGAAAAGGAAGCCTCTTATACGCCCAAAATTTTGCTGAAAGCATTGCACACCGAGACTAGGGTGATGCTAACCAATTAACTCAATTCATGAGATAAATCACTCCTGGCATAAACCCTTGACTTCCAACCATTTTTAATTCTTCTAAGATTCTCATAGCATGAAAAAGAGCAACTTTCATATCTTCTTGTCCATGGCCTTTTGGTGGACGTTCGCTTGTGCACAAATCTTTGCGCAAACGAATGTCAACTTGGCCGCAAATGGCAACACGGTTGGCAGCCTGTTTTCGATAGCACCTCCAACTGATCATTTTTTCAACTTTTTTGACTTCGGCGGCGCTGCATTTAACTACAACAACGGCACTAGTACAAGTGTAACTTTTTTGCCTTCCAATCCGGCCACGCACCGAATCCAGGTTTCTTTCAACGCTTTTGGCTTAGAGGCTGGCTTTGATGCTTTTTATATTTACAACAGCAACACTATAGGGGTAAACCAAGTCCCTGGGCCACAGGGAGCAACTTTTTCAGGTTTCCCGGCTGGCAACTGGCAGAATATCAACCCAGGTACCATAACCGCCAACACCGGCATCGCCGCCGTAGGCGCGAACGCCTCAGAAGCACTCAGCTTCCAATTCCTTTCTGACAATTCAGTTAGCGCGGCGGGTTGGAGCGCCATCGTGCGCCAGGTACCCATTCTTAACTGCACAATGACTGCCCCGATGACACAAACGGTCAACACGGGCGCTGGAGCAACTTCCAGCTTTGTCAATGTGGCCACGAAGCTGCCTTCTTTTTCACCCGTAGGCAGCAATGTTGGATACCAGTTGCAATACCGCATCAATGGTGGTGTACCAACGGTTGTGTCTGAACAGTCAAAGACAATCATCCCGACCCCCGTTGGCGAAAACGTACTCACATGGGAGCTTATAGAACCTCTTGGCGGTGGCATTATCGCATCAGGCGTACAAATTATCATGGTCATTGACAATACTCCGCCGACCATAACTTGCCCAGCCAACACTACGATCAATCTGCAACCAGGTTTGCAACAGAGCGATAAATATACCTACCAAGTGACAAGCACTGACAACTGCATGGTTCCCAAAGTTGGTCAACTGAGCCACCCCGTTGACTTTAACAGTGGGCAAGCCGGAATCATGTTTGATGTGATCAATCTGAGTTCAAGCACGATGACCCTTACGGAATTCGGGCCTTCGCTCGATACGGGCATGTGGCCTATCGAAGTATATTATACCACGAGCCAGGGTTCTTTTTCAGGTTTAGAAAACTTGCCCCTTGCATGGACTTTAGCAGTCACGAACACCGTAATTTCTACTGGCCCAGCACTCGGTACGCCAGTTTCAGGGTTTGACATCACAATACCCCCGGGTCAGACCCGTGGCATTTACATCACGAGCAGCACCGGGATACCCATCAATTTTACAGATGGCGTTCGGCAGAAGGATGACGGCATTTTGCGCATTTCATCCAGCCCAGGTGTTGGCAAGGCCTACCCATTTGGCACTACATTCTCGCAAAAATCCTATAATGGCTATGTAAAATACTCAACGCCAGTTACCAACGCGGTAACTCAATTGAGCGGCATTCCATCAGGTGGAATCTATCCTATCGGAACGACCATCAATGTGTTTAGCTGCACAGACGCTTCGGGCAATCAGGCCAGCTGTTCATTTTCGGTAACCGTACTGGGGGGCCAGCAGGCAGAAAGTGGGCTGATCTGCAATGATCTCTTACAAGTCTCTTTGGACCCCAATTGCATGGCGACGCTACTTCCCGACGATATTCTGGAAGGAGGGCCGTATAACTATGCAAATATGGTGGTGGAGATTGATAAAACACCCCCGTATTTGAACGGCCCGTGGTTGCCAGCGGTACTTGGCCCGGCAGACGTGGGCAAAAGCTATGGTGTGCGTGTTACAGACTTCACAACAGGCGAGCTGTGTACCGGCCAGATAAATGTTGTGGATCTGTTCCCACCACCTCTGGACTGCACGCCAACACCCTTTGTATTGCCCTGTAATTTCTCGACTGACCCGCTTTTCTCAGATGTGGTGACCATGACTATGCGTTTCACAGCGGCACTCCCTCCTGACAATACAGCAAATGGTGGCCAGACGATCAATGTACCAATCCCCGTTGCATTGCCCCAGAACGCTACCGTTTTGGATGTAGACGTGCGGGTAAGGATTTCAGGACCTACATTTTCAGGCAACCTGTTGATTGAGGCAGAAAGCCCATCCACTACTCCTGTAATATTGTGGGACCATGTGAATGTGCCCCCTTGCGGACTTGCGCCACTTTTTGTGCAGTTCGACCAGCAAGGCACAGCATTTTTTACCTGCGCCAACTATACGACCGATCAATGTGCTCTACCCCAGAATTCGCCTGATTTTTTGAGCGATTTTATTGGCGAGCCTGTAAACGGCAACTGGGTGGTTCATGTAAGCAATGACGTAGGGTTTCCTCAAGCTGTTATTGAAAAAGTAGAAATATTGATCACGATGACCGGCACTTTTGGTGCAGGTTTCCCCAACGGCGTAAACCCGTCGGATGTAATACCAAATGGGCTTCAGAGCTATAAAGTGCCTGCGCCACTGATTGACAATTGTTCAGATGTGACGTTGACATATATTGACACTGAGTTCCCTCAAAATTGCATATCCGGGCTTACCGCATTCATTCAACGGCGTTGGCAAGCGACAGATGCCAGTGGTAACCAAGCCACCTGTCTTCAGCGGATTGACCTGCTGCGTCCTACCCTTCAGGATGTATCGTTGCCTCCAGATTACGATGGCATTGACCCACCCTTTGTCGTTTTTGATTGCTCAGATGTATATCCGACACCTGACTGGATCGAGGGTCAGGGGTATCAGGGTTACCCATACGTGTTCAATGCTATTGATGGGTGCAACACTATTCACTCGGAGTATGAAGACAAGGCCGTATGGACTTGTGACGGCGCGTATAACATCAACAGGGAATGGTCCATTATAGACCATTGTACTGGACAGTTCCTACTGCACACCCAGATCATTCGGATTATTGATAACACTGGGCCGATTTTTCTGGATTGCCCAGCGGACTTTGTGGAGACAACCGACCCTTACGATTGCTGTAGCAGTATGTATCTGCCTGATGTTTTGGTTTTGGACGATTGTTCGCGTATCAACAACGTAAAAGCGCAGATCACGATAAGAGATCCATTCACGAATGTGATCATCAATATAATAGAAGTAGGCGGCGGGCTTTTCAATTTCCCTGGAAATCCGGCAAATAGTCCCGACACGCTGGCATCTTTCAACCTCACACCCTGCATTCCTGTAGGGGTACACACAGTGCGGTACATCGCACAAGACGCCTGTGGCAATATCGGCACCTGTGAGTTCCAACTTACGGTTGTGGACTACGCACCGCCTGTTGCTGCCTGCGACGAAACGACCGTAGTTGCTATGGGCAAAGACGACCCTAACGACTGCTATTACGCAAACTTCGCGAATTGTGCGTTTGCGGGTGTAACCTGGGTTAAAGCAACCACCTTTGATGATGGTTCGTACGATGAGTGCAGCGAAGTAAAGTTCACCATCCGAAGGGCAACACCATACAGCGATTGTATTAGCAACCTTGACGGATGCGAGTTTTCTACAGCAACTGCCGAATTGGACTCGATCAAATTCTATTGTTGTGAGGTCGGCACAGAGTTGATGGTTATCCTTCGCGTGTACCAATGCAACATTGACGGCACCGTTTCCACCTACCCGGATGGCACGCCAATATTCAATGAGTGCCAGGTAAAAGTGCAGGTACAGGATAAATTGAAGCCCATTTGCGATGCACCTTTCAACGTAACGGTCAACTGCGAAAACTTTGATCCCAGCCTTTGGACATATGGCAAGCCAAACGTTTACGACAACTGTTGTCTCGACACTTCTTATCACTATCAGGGCCAAAAAGGCTTGACTCACTCGGTCAATTACAGCAATTTTGACTCGGTATGTAACAAAGGCACGATTACGCGCACATTCCGGGTGTACGATTGTCATGGCGCAAGCTCGCAATGCACCCAGCGGATCGTGGTAACCTACGAGCAGGATTATTACATCAAATTCCCGAACGATGCCATCGTGTATGATTGCGACGGTACGGGACTGTATGGCGAACCACAACTCTTTGGAGAAGACTGCGAACTACTGGGCATAAGTTATGTGGATCAGATATATACGGTTGTACCCGATGCGTGTTATAAAATCGAGCGCACTTGGACCATCATCAACTGGTGTACTTACAACCCGAATCTGGACTGCATTTATGTGCCCAACCCAAATCCTCACACGAATGGCAACCATGCGAGTAACCTGCCAGGCCCAATCGTTTCCGCTTGCGGAACGCCAAGCCCTTGGGCGCCGACCCTGGTCAAAATCAATCCATCAGACCCGTTAGCAACGAACTATTGCACTTACTGGGAAAAGGATGCGAACTGTTACAAGTACAAGCAGATCATTAAAATCATTGACACAGATGCACCTATCATGTTGTGTCCGCCCAGTCCACAAGAGTTCTGTGATTTAACGACAAATGACCCGCAACTCTGGAACGAAAGCTATTGGTGGGACGCACAGAGCCAGTCGCACGATCTATGTGAAGGGGCTGCTGACTTGAGCATCTCGGCTACCGATTTCTGTTCTGGCTCAAACCTGAGCATCCGATACCTCCTTTTCCTCGACCTTGACGGCGATGGAATCATGGAAACCGTTGTGAGCAGCACCAACCCGCCAGCAGCAGGAACGGTCAACTACGGCAATGCAAACACGCCCAATTTTTCGGGAGGTACGCCACGCCAGTTCGACCATCGAGGAGTAGCACCCAATCAGAAGTACCGCTTCGGGCTGCAAACCACGGTGAACGGCACAAGCCTTGGTGCGTCAGTTCGTTGGAACACACCCGCATCGCCAGCAACTTATGTAGAGCCAGAATTGCCATACGGGACCCACAAAATCAAGTGGATAGCCTCCGATGGTTGTGGCAACGAAAGCGTGTGTGAGTATGAATTTGTTGTGAAAGATTGCAAAGCACCTACTGTTGTGTGTATAAATGGGCTGAGCGGCAACCTGATGCAATCCGGGATGATCTCGCTTTTCGCAAGCGACTTCCTGCACCATGCTGAGGACAACTGCACACCTGCCGACGACTTGCTTTTTGCTATCCGAAAATGCGGCGTTGGAACAGGAGGTTTCCCAGTAGATGGTGGCGGAAACCCAGAAATCAGCCTCACATTTGACTGCACAGAACTCGGTACGCAATGCGTAGAACTATGGGCCATGGACGCCTTTGGCAACGCCGATCACTGCGAAAGTTATATCATCGTACAGGACAATGCTGACAACTGTGGTGCTGGAGCGGCCACTGTAGCAGGCTTGCTGAAAACTGAGATGGACGAAGGATTGGAAGAAACCGACGTAGAACTCTCCGGACCAACGTTCAATCTGTTTGATATGACGGATCTAGAGGGCCAATATGCGTTCAGCAATGCCGTGCCAATGCACGCCGATTACACCCTCACACCTACCAAAGACGATAACCCGCTCAACGGAGTGACGACCTACGACTTGGTATTGATAAGTAAACACATCCTCGGTGTCGAGCCTTTCCCCTCGCCATACAAGATGATCGCTGCAGATGCTAACAGGTCAGGAAGCATTACAGCGTTTGACATTGTGGAACTGCGCAAACTTATCCTGGGCATTTACACTGATTTGCCTGCCAACGACAGCTGGCGCTTCGTAGACAAATCCTTCGTATTCCCCAACATGGATAACCCATTCCAAACGGTTTTCCCTGAAACCAAAACGGTGGCGGACATACAAGCGCATGCAACCGAAGACAACTTTGTTGCGATCAAAGTGGGTGACGTGAACAGTACAGCCATCGCCAATGCTCTGATGAGCTCGGATGAACGTACGAGCAGCACCCTTCTCTTTGACGTTGAAAATCGAAGCGTAAAGTCTGGAGAAGTATTTGAAGTGAAGTTCAAAGCTGCCGAAAAAGTTGCTGGTTATCAGTTCACATTGAATTTCAACGATTTAGATCTGACCGACATCCTGCCGAGTCCTGGCATGAAGGCTGACAACTTCGCAATTTTTGCTACTGAAAATGCACTGACGAGTTCTTTTGATGGAGCACAACAGGCAGAATTCATCTTGAAATTCAAAGCCAAAAAAGCAGGAGAATTGAGCAAGATGATAAGCATGTCGAGCCGCATCACAAAAGCAGAAGGCTACCAAATCAATCCGTCTGCCGATCAAACGACCAGACTGGACATTGCGCTCCGCTTCAATGGAAAAGAGGGCAGCACGATTAATGGAGTGGGCTTTGAACTGTACCAAAATCAACCCAACCCGTTTGTGAACCGCACACTGGTAGGCTTCCACCTACCTAAAGCGGCAACAGCAACGCTTTCAGTGTTCGATCAGTCTGGCAGGTTGGTGTTCTCCCAAAAAGGCGATTTCCCGAAAGGTTACAATACAATTCCTTTGGAAAAATCCTTGCTTAACACATCGGGCGCACTGTACTATACACTGGAAACAGATACCGACAGCGCGACAAAAACGATGATACAGTTGAAGTAAAATTGACGAAAAGTTGCTCTTTTCTGCAGTCGTGGGTGCCCCAAAAAGATGGGGCATTCATGGCTCAAACCTAAAAGTGCACTCAAGATATCCAACAAAACCAAATGCAGACCTAGTTACAAGTGCATAAGGCATCTTCCTGCCCCTTCCCACTTCTGGGTACGCTTTAATCCATCATTTGTTTTAATCTTCCAAATGGGATTCCTCCCGGTCCAATCTTATGAAGAGCGGTCAGGCAGCAAAAGTGTTGTCTGGCCGCTTTATTTGACAGGAGTTTTTTTTGACAGGATTTACAGGATAAACAGGATTTAGTATTCACTCACAATCCTGTAAATCCTGTCAAAAAAAACTCCCGTCCCCTACGAAGCCAAAAATTGCAGAACCTCTTGTACCACCGCTTTGTCCTGCATCCGATGTCCATAGCCTTCTGTCTGCAAAAAACGGCAGCCCCAGGATTCGGCGATGGCGCGACCTTCAGACACATGCGCTACCTCGTCGGCTAGGTCATGCAGCACAAAACCTTCCACATCCGATAGTTCGGCGGCTTTTTTGCGTACGGAATATTCTTCTATAGCCTGACCGCTTCGACGCTCGATAAAACGGAACAGTGCTTGTACTACTGATTCGTTCGCTCCCAAAATTTGAGCGAAATCGCGAAGGACACGCGTGGATTCAGCAAAAGAAGCCAATACTGCCATTTTTTTAGGGCGTTTTGTACCCAAAAGCGCAAGGCTCATCACTGCTGCCGCAGCACCCAGTGAGTGCCCCACAATTGCGAATGGGGCATCGTTGTCTGCAATAAATTTTTTGATCGTTCGGCTATACAAAAGCACATTGAGCATCTGCCCATCTGAGTGGCCGCTCGCAGGCGCATCGAAGGCTTGAACCCTATAACCCGCTTCTCTTGCTGCCCGGATATACTTGTGCCAACGCGCTGCATTGGATTCCCAACCATGGAGAAATAGTACAGTGGGAGCGTCGGGGACTGGGGATTCCCAGAAATAGCTGCGAATGCTTAGCCCTTCCAAACGAAGCGTAGAATGGGTGGCCGTCGCCAAAAAATCCAGGTCTTTTTCGCGTACGGGCAGGCGTTTCGGAGTACAGAAAATCCGAAAAGCCACGCGCCCAGCCATCGAAGGCGACACGGCAGCAAGTGCGTTGAGTATCTTACCAACCCGTCGGATTTTTTTGAGCGTTTGTTCTGTCATTTTACCACTTAATAAGGCTCATCAATTTCTTTGCATTTTCAGCATTGGAAAATTCGATCTCAAGAACAGCGCGTCGATCCGCTATTTTCCCCTGTTCAAAGGGAACGTTTATAAGGGCTTCGATGGTCTGGCGCATAGCAGCGGCGGAGTTGCGCACATAGCAAAGTTTGGCGAGACCCGTGCCGCGCACCATGTGGTCGTTGACGATACAGAAGCGGCCACGAAAAAGCGCGTTGATGAGCTTGAGTTTTATCCCCGATGATTGAGACGACACGAGGAGATTTATTTGGGCATTGGAAAGCAGTCTGTTCATCTCCGCTTCGTCGGGATTTTCCACAAGCCGTATATGTTCGTGTTCTGAAACCAGTTCGCGCAGACGGTCGGAAGGTGCCATGCCCGCAATGATAAAGGGAATATCAAAATCTTTAAAGACTTCTTCAACAAGCCAAATAGCGGCAAGTTCGTTGTCTGGCACACTGAGTTTGCCGTGAAACAACACATATTCTCCTCGGCCAAGCTGGCTTTCCACTACTGTGTTGGGATGAAAAGCGGGGATATAATAAGTATTGGCTTTGAGGGCACGATAATAAGCCTCGTCGGTACCCGATATAGCGATGATCTCGTCGGCATGGAGCAAGACTTTTGGTTCGATGCGCTGGAGTTTGATACTTTCGGAAAAGTAATAAGCCTTTTCAAGCGGCGCGGTGGCAGGGGTAAGTTCAGAGAGACTTTCGTAGTATTGCCATTCAATATTGTGCATCCGCAAAAGTTTTTGGCGGCTGCGGATGCTGGGATGCCAGATAAGGCCGGCAGTGTGCATGCCCTCGAACAAAATAGGGTGCTGATCCTTGCGTAGCCGCTTTATCAGGGCACTGCTTTGGCGGGTGCGCATAATGAACGGAAGAAGGCTCAATTGGTAGAACAAAGAGCGGCTTCGTTTGTAATAGTATATCTCGTGGCAGTAATTGGCAAGTTCTGGCTGAGGCCTGCGCTCGCCGTACTGATAGCAGTGGAGAATGACTTTGACCCCTTGGGCGTGGAGGGCTTTAATCTGGTTGAAAATGACAATTACACCTCCATAGTTGGCGGGGTAAGGGATATCAAAAGAAACGATGTGGAGAAACATGGGTCTGCGATGGGTTGGACGAACAATTTTTGGCCGTCATTTTTCGAATCGGCGCTACAAAGGTAGGATGTTTTTGCAGGAGGGAAGATTGTGTGGCCAAACGGAATAATGATGGCTTAAGGCGTTCTCATTGAATGATATGGCTGGGGTAGGTTGCATTTTAGAAGTTGCCGAAAACTGCTTGTTCTGGAGAATTTTCATTTTTGAAAAAAATTTTTCCCCCTACACTTGCTTATCGTTTATAGGTTCGCATACCTTAGGGAGATTTTTTGAACACATACATTCACTAAACATTTTGCTTATGAATATCACCTTTGAGGAGCTCCGTCGCATCAAACACGCTTTGCCTAGCGGTAGTGTGTCCAAAATCGCCCAAGAACTCAATATTGATGAACAAACGGTGCGCAATTACTTTGGAGCGCACAAGTACAAAGACGGCGAAGTGGTGGAATTCCACCTCGAACCAGGCCCGAACGGTGGCATCGTCCACATAGAAGACACTACGATCTTGGAACGCGCTCAGCAAATCCTTGCAGAGCAGAGTCCAGCCCACTAAAAAAACAATTTTCAAACCACAAACATTCATTTTTGCAATACGTCCGCGCCATTTTTGGCCGGGCGATTAAAAGGGAAACCGGCCTGAACATCGCGGTTTCCCTTTTCTTTTTGCCCTTTGATTACATTTGCGCATCTTTTGAACGATGTCTGAAAACACCTCCTCCACTAAAATCCTCAACGCCGCTGTTGTTGTGGCTGCGCTTGGCTATTTTGTAGACATTTACGACCTGCTGCTTTTTGGATTTGTCCGGGTTAAAAGCCTCACCGATCTTGGCTTTTCCGGTCAAGACCTCACCGACAAGGGGCTTTCGCTACAAAATTGGCAAATGTTTGGGATGCTCATAGGCGGCATCCTCTGGGGCGTACTGGGCGATAAGCGCGGACGAGTGCGGGTACTGTACTTTTCCATCGCGCTTTATTCCATTGCCAATATCCTCAACGGTTTCGCGACAGGCTACAACGATTATGCATTTTACCGATTTATCGCGGGCATTGGGCTGGCAGGTGAATTGGGGGCGGGCATCACGCTTGTCGCCGAGGTGCTGCCCAAACACAAACGCGGACTCGGCACCATGGTAGTAGCGAGCATTGGCTTGTCAGGTGCATTGTTGGCTTGGGTGATCGAGCACTATTTTGCCTGGCGCGACTGCTATTTTATTGGTGGAGCTTTGGGTATTTTGCTCTTGGTATTGCGCGTAACGGTATCGGAATCAGGTATGTTCAAGCAGGTCCGACAGCAGCAACACATAAGTCGGGGCAATTTCTTCGCGCTGTTCACCAGTTGGGACAGGCTCTCCCGATTTTTGCGCTGCATATTTATCGGCACCTCTACCTGGTTTGTCATTGGGGTGCTGGTTTTCTTTTCCCCAGAATTTGGAAAAGCAAAAGGTTTGGAAGGTATTCTGGCCTCCAATGCCATCGCTGTTGCATATATCGGGCTGATTTTAGGCGATTTGGCTTCAGGGTTCCTCAGCCAACTCTTGCGCAGCCGTGTGAAAGTGATGGCCATCTTCCTTTCGCTCGATGTGCTGGCAGTGCTTGGCTATCTCGCCTTGCCGTTTACCAGTCCAACCATGTTTTATGTCAGCCATTTTGTACTAGGGTTCTCGGTTGGTTTTTGGGTAATTTTCGTGACCATCGGAGCGGAACAGTTTGGCACCAACCTCCGTTCTACGGTGGCTACTTCAGTGCCAAATTTCGCCAGAGGGATGCAAGTTCCGATCAACGAATCGTTCAAATACCTGAAAGGTGCGGCGGTAACCGGGAGCGTCATCACCGCTGGTTATATCGTCGGGGCAGTTTGCCTTGGCATCGCTTTTATAGCGCTTTGGGGTATGAAAGAGACTTTTGATCGGGATTTAGATTATGTCGAGGATATTTGACAGGAACCCTGCAACTTTCTCCAATATACGACATGAGCCACCCCGAAAAAAACTCGGGATGGCTCATGTTTTTATCAGCCTTAAGTTCTAAATGAATTAGTGGGCAACCACAATCTGTTTCATAGTAGAGCCTTCAGCCGTACGTATCCAGAGATAGTAAGTGCCAGCAGGAAGACTCTTGACATTGAGCGTCATCATCCCGTTCTGGAAATTTTTCTCCACTTTAGAGCCTCCTACCATTTGGCCTTTCCCATCAATAA
The DNA here is from genome assembly GCA_964589365.1 of uncultured Saprospiraceae bacterium. Lineage (GTDB taxonomy): Bacteria > Bacteroidota > Bacteroidia > Chitinophagales > Saprospiraceae > M3007. The sequence goes on along the minus strand of CAZPTQ010000013.1, from coordinate 16,044 downwards.
CAGAAACTGAAACGGAAGGATTCACAGCATCCAATTTCAATTCAAGATTCACAAACTCATTGGCCGGATTTGGCGTGATGTTTATTTTGGATGCATCCAATGTTTTTGGCTCCGCTGTCTTCACGCCGCCAGGCGTGAACCCTTCAAGTTGAAGACGCTGAATGACCATGGCACCCTGCCAGCCACCTGTGTAAAGTTGGCCAAAATAAAGCGGAGTGGTCGGGTAGCCAGTAAAGGCTGCATAACCCACATCGCGAGAGTTGGAAAAGCGCACACAAACGCCAAGACCCGCTGCCGTTCCATCATAGATTAGGGAAACGTAGTATGCCTGATCAACTTCCAAGTCTACCCCTTGAGTGCCTGAATTGATATCGTTCAAAGGAACATGGATGAGCTCACCATCTACTTCATTGCCAGTCATTTCATATTCTTCATAGCTGAGCAACCCGGCACCAAGGTCATCAATGAAGCTGGAAGTAAGGTCTCCAACACCATCGCCATCCACATCTGCTTTGTATACCGCGATGCCAATGATATTGGCAGTTGGGTCACCAGGCACATAAACGGCTGAAGCATTTGAGATGCCGAAAGTAGCATAGGTTGCCTTTGCAGGCGCATCGCTGCCCATAAGGGTCAGGCCACCGCTTTGAATATAGAAGCCAGCAGCGGCAAAATCAGCATCCGTTGGACCAACGCCGCCTGGGTCGTTCGTCAAGTTGTCCGTAGCGAACGTGTAGTCGGTGTGCTCAAAATAACTGTACACCGAGTCAATGGGTTCATTGTATTTATCGTTTGTGAAAAGCACCGTGTGCTTTCCTTTGGCCGCAGGAGCCAGATACGGAGGAAACACAATGAATGAATCCACGCCAGGCTCACTAACGGGCATATTGTAAGACACGCTTCCGGTATGTGTTCCGCTTGGGTCAATAAAATCAGCTTTTAAGTTTACATTTGTTTGCGTAGCGCCAGAGCGGTTGTTGTAAAGCACGGTGATGGCCTGCATAGTACCTACTTGGGTGACCGGCGTAGCGTACATCGAAGCAGAGGTAGGCCCTGTCATGCGCGGGAATGAGAAGCAAATATTTACAGTTTGACCTGCTGCCAATGCGCCGTCAATATCCTCTCCCGTCTGGCGCTCAAGGAACACCGCAGGGAGCGTTGCTGCTGCTGCACTATCCAAACCTGTCATCCCGCCAAGGAACTGTGTAGCGTTGGCATAGGTGTCACATGGACCGTCTTGCGGGTTGTTATAGTGATTGACAATGATGACCGCGATGGCGCCTGCTTGCTTCGCCCTGTAGGTTTTGACGCTGAATCCGCATGCTCCACGACGGATCATTGCGATTTTTCCAGCCAAAGCACCAGCATTTGTTAAAAGCCCACAGCCCAGGGAGTCGTCAGCCCAAACTACTTCTCCACAAAGTTCGCCCGTTATATCAGCGCCCCAAGGCATAGGAGGATCGCCCGGAGTCTGTCCGAACCATTGACATACCCCTGGGTCAAACCCGTGCACAATTGTTTGTGCGATGCTTGCAGGGGAAGTAATCTGGATCACAAAACCGTCGTCATCAGTGCCTTGTTCCCCTTGGGAATGTGCGGAGTTTACGAACAGGAATTGTGCGAGGAGAAATAGGAAGAGGGCTGGAAAAGTTGTCAGAATTTTTTTCATAGCTAAAAATGACTGTTTAAGTTAACATGAATGTTGAATGACAAAGATAGTCAGATCAATAGGGCACACGCCAGTTTGATTTGGAAAATCGACGACATTTGGAATTGAATCGCTGTATGAGATTGTCAGTACCAGCGGGAGCAAACAAAAAAGCGTGGCTCGGCTTAACTGCCGAACCACGCTTCACTTTTAATTGAGAATGCCTAAAGCATTAATGGCAAATAGAAATCTGTTTCATTGCTGAACCTTCAGCCGTGCGAATCCACATGAAATAATTGCCAGAAGGAAGGTTGTTGACGTTGAAATTCATCACTCCGTTTTGGAGGTTCTTCTCCACCTTCGAGCTTACCGCCAAACGACCCTGTGCATCAAGGATAGAAACTGCCACCGAGGGGTTCACAGCGTCCAACTTAAGCTCAAGATTCACATATTCGTTGGCCGGATTTGGTGTGATATTTATTTTGGAAGCAGCCAAGGTTTTTGGCTCTTCTGCATTAGAGGAGCCTGCAACAAACCCTTCGAGTTGGAGGCGCTCAACTACGATTGCACCACCCCAGCCACCGGTGTAAAGTTGGCCAAAATACAGCGGGGTGGTAGGATAGCCGGTGAAAGCAGCGTAAGCCACATCTAAAGAGTTGGCAAAACGCAGACAAACACCAAGACCAGCCGCGGTTCCATCATAAATCAAGGAAACATAGTATGCCTGGTCCGCTTCCAGATCAATCCCAGGGTCGCCTGTATTGATATCGGTCAATGCAATGTCAATAAACTGACCGTCCACTTCATTGCCGGTCATTTCATAGTCAACATAACTAATCAGACCAGCACCGAGGTCGTCAATAAAACTGGAAGAAAGGTCGCCAACACCATCGCCGTCCACATCTGCCTTATACACTGCTATCCCAACGAGATTGGCAGTTGGGTCTCCAGGCACAAATACCGCTGGAGCATTCGCTATCCCGAAAGTGGCATGAGTAGCCTTTGCGGGTGTGCTGCCCATAAGGGTCAGGCCACCGCTTTGGATGTAAAAGCCCGCAGCTGCAAAATCGGCATCGGTGGGGCCTACGCCGCCTGGATCGTTTGTCAGATTGTCTGTAGCAAACGTATAGTCTGTGTGCTCGAAATAGCTGTAAACGGAGTCAATAGCCTCAGTATATTTATCGTTGGTGTAAAGCACAGTGTGCTTGCCTTTTGCCGCAGGAGCGAGGTAAGGCGGGAAAACGATAAACGAATCTACACCGGGATCAGAAACTGGCATATTGTACGTCACCGATCCGGTAACCGTACCGCTAGGGTCATGGAATTCCGCTTTCAGGTTCACGTCCGTTTGTTGTGCACCGGAGCGGTTGTTGTAAACCACGGTGATGGCCTGCATAGTACCTACTTGGTTGACCGGCGTAGCGTACATCGAAGCAGAGGTAGGGCTAAGCATGCGCGGGAATAGGAAACACACGTTCACCGTTTCGCCAGCAGCAAAAGCAGCATCAAAATCTTCGCCTGTTTGGCGGTGGACGATGATGGAAGGGATGGTGATAGCCGTTGCGCTGTCGCCGCCAGACATAGCGCCAATGCCAAATGTGCAAGGGCCGTCAGCTGGAGTATCATAGTGGTTCACAAGTATGACCGCTACTGCACCAGCTTGTTGGGCATGGTAGACTTTGAGGCTGAAGTTGCAGGTTTTGCGACGAAGGATTGCGATTTTACCCGTGAGGTCATTGGTGAGCGGAGTACAACCCGTTGAGTCTTTACCCCAAACAGCCTCCGCGCAAAAAGCCTGGTCGGCAGTGAGGCTTGGGCCGTAAACAGTACCTTCCCAGCCACAAGCTGCGCCGTTTATTAAGTTTTGGGCGATGCTGGCAGGTGAGGTGATCGAAACCACGAAACCGTCGTCGTCGGTGCCTTCTGCACCTTGTGCATACAGGGTTTGCGATGCCGTGAAAGACAAAGCGAGTAAGAGGAGAAAGTTGAAAAATTTGTTCATAATTAAAAGAGCAGGTAAAGTTTGACTTGAAATGTTGAAAGGCAAAGATAGAAACCTCAGAAAAATACCAGCCATTTTTAAGTCATTTTGGACAGTTCTTTACATTAGCGAAAAAAAGGATTGCCTATAAATGGCTCTTGTTCATATTTTTATGCGGTTTTTTGCCGCTGCTTCAATGCAGTTTTTTCAGTTCATCTTTTTCCAAACAAAGTTCACCATGATCAACAAGTACCTGTTTACTGCGCTCGCGATTTTTATTGCGGGATCTTTAGCAGCCCAATCTCGTCTGCCAAATACCTTAGCAAAAGTTCCAAAACTACAGCCCGTTCCATTCCAAAAAAACGGGCCAGCATTGGAAGTATTCACTCCAGAAATTGAAAACCCACATGATATCATTTCCTCTTCTGATGATCGCAATATGGAAGAAATCGCAGGTATTACACGATGGGATGCCCAAGGCTACGGCTGTGTGCCTTCGCGCGTTTATTACAAACCAAATGGTGATCCGGTTGCTACCTGGACATTTGCCATTGACGGCACGAATGCCTTCCCTGAACGCGGCACGGGATACAGCAGCCGCTCCGCAGGAGCTTGGTCGCCCTCAGATGATCGTATCGAGAGCGTGCGTACCGGATTCCCATCGGCGAGTATTCTGAGCGATGGCACGGAAGTAGTGGTTTCGCATACCACAGCATTCACCCCCTACCGCATCATGTTCTTGCGCCGCCCTGCGGGCGCAAGTTCCTGGACGGAAAGTTATCTGGACCTGCCCGCTGGGGTTGGCTGCCTGTGGCCGCATCTGGCGGTCGGCGGTGCCGATGGAATGACCATCCATGTGATAGGCATCACCACTCCAACAGCTAACACCGGAGTTGTGTATGAAGGTGTGAACGGCCATATCCTCTATTGGCGCTCTACGGACGGCGGCCTTACCTGGGACAAGAAATTTGTCAAAATACCAGGTCTGGACAGCAGCAAGTTTGTCTCGCACGGCGCCGACGAATATGCCATTGATGCCAATGGTGATGTTGTGGGTGTAACTGCATTCCCAGCCTGGAACGACCTTTTGGTATTTAAATCATATGACAACGGTGACACATGGGAAACCATCACTGTCCGCGACTTCCCCGACGCTTTGGAAAACTATGCCGGAGCGGATGGCGAAAGCTACACTTTTGACGACATCGGTGTGTACGACCCCGATGCGCCTGACTCTCTTGCCATTTTCAATTCTGACAGCTGGGGAAATATTTTGATTGACAATGCTTCAGAAGCCCATGTCTTTTTTGGAAGGATGTATTATGCCGATCTGGACGTAGCCGCAGGAACGGTTTTTTATCCATCAGTCAATGGCTTGGCGCATTGGAAAGAATCACTAGGGACCGATACCTATCAAACCATCGCAGGCGCCCTGGATTACGATGGGGATGGCTTTTTGAACATTACCACTATCAGCGAAATTGCACCCTATTTCGGCAGCCTCTCGACGCAACCCTCTTCTGGCATTGGACCAGACGGGACGATTTACGTCGGCTATTCTGCATTGCACGAGTTGTATCGCCATACTACCGAACAATTTTTCCGCCATGTGTATCTCGTAAAATCCGCTGATAACGGCGATAATTGGGGCGAACCGCTCAACATCATTGCCCATCCTTACATCTCCGATACAGTGTTGATCCCATATATCGAGAATGTTTACCCCATGCTTCCACGCCATATTGGGAGCAATGTAGGTTTGGTGTACCAACAGGACTTTGAGCCGGGCATCCAACTGCTTGGCGCGACCCATCCTTTTGGGGACAACAACTTGCTCTGGGTAGAGATCGACCCCGATGATATCCCGGGCGTAAGTGGAACTTTTACACCCCCCAAGCCTACACTTGGTCTCAGCCTTTCGCCGAACCCTACCGCCATCAACCCAGTGCTCACAGCTACGCTGACTGGCACGGGGGATGTGGTCGTTGAAATATTTGACCTGGTTGGCAATCGAGTTTTCCAACAAAGCGTCCCTTCTGTGGCTGGTCGCCAATCTGTTTCGCTCCCGGTACATAATTTACTTTCAGGTTCCTACTGGGTACGGGTTACTGAAGGCAAACAGTTTGGCATCACTAAATTGGTGGTTGCCAAATAGTCATGCTTTTAGATAAAAAACCATGTTTTTCAGCGTCTGCCCTGGTCTGGGCGGACGCTGTTTTTTTACAAAAAATTATTCAAAAGATTGCAAATAAAATTTGAACAAGGTCGTTTACCCGCCGTAACCCCGAGGACTCGGGGCGAAGGAGGGTTTTTCCCTTCCAACTGAATGGTTTTTTTAATCCCATAGTTTCGCCGCCTGGCGAACATTCGACATCCCCGCCTCCGAATTCCAATCTGATTTCTACTAGTTTCCGTAGAACGTAATCCGTTCTGTCAATGGGTTCATTGCGAGCCTATTGCAACGTTTATATCTTAAACCGATTTACAATGGCTTCTTTGAATCCTCTCTCTGGGGTTTTAGGGCGGCGCAAGGCGGCACATTTGCTGCGCCGAGCGACGTTCCGCCAATCCCGTGCAAAGATTGACGAGATGGCCGGCCAAACTGCCGCCGAAGCGCTCGTTTCCTTGCTCACCGCCTACCCGCTCCAACTCGATCAACCCCTTTATTCCGATGGCGTCGCCGCACCCGTAACCTGGGTGAATCCGCCTCAGGCTCCAAGTGCGACTTTGCCTGGGGATGATGCCGACCTGACCCGTTTTGTGATGGGTTGGTGGGTCAACGAAGTGCTGCACGATCCCGGCACCTCGCACCGCATGAGCCTGTTTTTCCACCAGTTTCTCGCCGTGGACGCCGCCAGCGGCAGCAGTATGGAATTCTTTGATTATCTGGCATTGCTGCGCTGGGGAAGTCTGGGAAATTTGAAAAAATTGGTCACGAAAATGGTCACGGACAACTGTATGCTCCGTTACGTGGACAACGACCAAAACTATGCCCAGAACCCAAACGAGAATTTTTCCCGCGAGTTTTTTGAACTCTTCACCGTAGGGCGCGGACAACCCGCCGGGCCAGGCGATTATACTACGTTTACCGAAGACGACGTGATTCAAGCCGCGCGGGTTTTCACAGGCTTCAATCATGCGCAACGACATCAATATTCCGACCCGGAAACAGGCATTCCTGCCGGAAAAGCCTACCCCCAAAGCCACGATTTCGACCCTAAAATTTTTAGCCCTCGCTTTGGTGGCGCATCCATCAATGCTACCACTCAAGATGTTGCGGGCATGGAAGCCGAACTCAATTCGTTTGTAGATTTGGTGTTTGCGCAGCCCGAAAGCAGCAAGAATTTTTGCCGCAGGTTATACCACTTTTTTGTGACGCGCAACATCCCGCAAGACGTTGAGGATGAAATCATTGCACCCTTGGCGCAGTTGTTGGTGGACAGCAATTTCGAGATAAAGCCTGTGCTCGAAAAACTCCTCCAAAGCGAGCATTTCTTCGATGTGGACGACTCTGACAACGCCGACGAAATCATAGGCGCACTCATCAAAAGTCCGCTCGACCTTACGCTGCAAGCACTCACTTTTTTCCAATTGCCCATCCCCGACCCCGTAACAGAAAACGCAAAGCACTACTCCGATTTCTACAGCGCGGCAGTGCTTGAACGGATGCTGGCCCGCGCTGGAATGGACCTCTTTTATCCACAAGATGTGGCGGGCTACTCTGGCTACTATCAGGACCCGGTGCTCAACCGCCAGTTTTTTAATTCGGCTACCATTGTGCAGCGGTACAAACTTCCGCAGATCCTCCTTACTGGAACCCACGCATGGGGCAGCGGCTCCAACGACTCCATCGGTACAAAACTCGACGTCGCGGCTTGGTTGCGCGACAGCGGAGTGATTTCTGACCCACTAGATTCTTATGTCATTGTGCAGGAGTTGCTTTACTACCTCTTCCCGGAAGAGCCTGACAACGACCGCTTTACGCATTTCCTCGTCACCGTTTTCCTAGATCAGTTGCCTCCTCAGGATTGGGTCTATGAATGGGAAAACTACCTTACTACAGGCGATGATTCGGAGGTAAAGATTCCGCTCGGAAGGCTCTTGAATGCGGTACTGTACGCGCCGGAATATCAGGTTATTTGAGCATTTGGAGTTGGGAGAGGTGGGGAACACGGATGACACGGATTTTATATTTCTTCCTACCTGATTATTGTTTATTAATCAAGGAAAATCCGTGTCTCATCCGTGTCATCCGTGTTCCCAACCCCCCCCAACCCAAATCACCGAATCCACCATTCAACAAATCCACAGTAAAATGAAAAGACGCAATTTTCTCAAAATATTCCCCGCCGCCGGGGTGTCTCCGTTTTTAGTAAACGGCTTTCCGATGAGACCCTTTTCCAATTCCAAAATCTCCCAAATACTAAATTCCTGCGATGGAGTGGAAGACCGTGTGCTGGTATTGATACAACTCAAAGGAGGCAACGACGGCGTGAACACCATTATCCCGATTGCCCAATACGATGAGTATGCTGCCTTGCGACCTGTTATCAAAGTGCCGGAAACAGGGCCAGAAAAATTCATCAAACTCGACAACACACTGCCCTCCGCAGATCAGGTAGGCTTGCACCCGGTCATGACAGGCATGAAAGAAATGTACGACAAAGGCTGGCTCAGTGTGGTACAAGGTGTTGGTTACGAAGGACTTAACGGCTCTCACTTCAAGGGCACCGACCTATGGATGAGCGGAGGGGATGGTACGCCAGCAAATTTCAACATTCGCTCCGGCTGGATGGCCCGGGCCTTGCAAGCCATGTACCCTGATGTTTTGGGCGCACCGATTCCGCCTGATAAAGTGTATCCGCTGGGCATCCAGGTCGGCGATCCGAACCCCTCATTGGGCTTTCACTCGGAGACAGAGCACCAGAACGTTATCAATCTATACGGTCAGGACCCGGCAGGATTTTACTCGCTCGTCCAGACCATTGGCGGCGCACCCTTGCCCAACCTGCCGGACTCAGAATACGGCGACGAGCTGGCCTACATCATGGGGGTTGAAAAAGCCGTGGACGAGTATTCGGTGTATATTACCCAGGCGTTCAATGCAGGCAGCAATGCGATAACAAACTATCCGCAAACGACGCTCGCATACCAGTTGAAAACCATTGCGCGGCTCATCAAAGGCGGTTGCAAAACAAAGATTTACCTCTGCAATATGGGTGGGTTCGACACACACGGCGATCAACTTGCGCCTGAAGGTATCGTGACGCTTGGCGGCCATGCCGATTTGCTGCGCAACTTGTCGGATTCCGTAAAATTCTTCTTCAACGATCTGGAAGCTATGGGCTTGGGCGAACAAGTGGCTGCCTGTACGTTCTCCGAATTTGGCCGCTGCGCCAAAGAAAACGGCTCGGCAGGTACCGACCACGGGACGCTCGCGCCGATGATGATTTTTGGCAAGACCATCCAGGCGGGTGTGAACGGCACAAACGTTGACCTTTCCAACCTGACTGGCGACAATCAGTTGCAAGGGATTCAGTTTGACTATCGGCAAGTGTTTACCACCCTGTTGCAAGACTGGTTGGGCGCAAGCAACGAAGTGCTGACCGCCACCATGTTTGAGGGTTATGCCAAAATGCCGCTGGTGGATTCAGCCTTTGTGGTCAGCCCAGACTGTTATATAGGCACCACAGTTGGAATATGGGATAAACCACTGGAGCAACAATCGCTTACCGTCTCACCCAATCCGGCCAACGTACGCGCAGAAGTCGCGTTCCGCAGTGACAAAAGCTTTGACGCGACGCTTACGTTGCACAGCCTCGGCGGAGCGATGGTTTCCGTACAAACAATGCGGATTCAAGCGGGGGTGAGCCGGGCATATCTTGATGTGCGGCAATTGCAACCTGGCACCTATTTCATTCGGTTGGAAGACAAATCCAACGGAAAGGCCGAGGTTGTGAAATTATCAATTGTTCGTTGAGCATGGTGTGGAGGCTGTTATTTTTTCAATAATCTTTCCGGGCTATCAATCCGGTTTACACATCCGATTTACATGAAATCAATATTCTTGCTCCTTTTGTTTTCCTTGATAAGCTTTTCATTGTCAGCACAATTGGTCCCAGCTTGCTCGGGCGGAAGCCCTTCTACCACTTGCGCTAATGCCTGTATCAATTGCAACTTTAACGGCTATGCTGGCTCGACTGCCGGTTATCCATCAGGCATTGTGCCGAACTTCTGCGGAACGGTGGAAAACGCCCAATGGATGGGCTTCATCGCGGGTGCAGGCAATGCCACATTCACCGTAATTCCTTCAGATTGTGCGGATGGAAACGGGCTTCAAATTGCCCTCTACGAAGACTGTCTGGGCGAGCCACTTGCCTGTGAGAAGGGCGAGCTGGATGGCGGCAATTTGCCCGTCAGTGTTACCGCTTCTCTGGCACCTGGCCACAATTATTTCCTCATGATTGATGGTTTCGCAGGCGACCAATGCGATTTTTCAGTGAGTGTTTCGCCAAACAACGCCGTGTATGAACCGCCACTGGGTCCGGTCGGCCAACTGACAGGGCCTTTAAAAATGTGCCCCGGCGCAACCATGCCTTTTTCCATACCGCCTGTTTTTGGGGCAGGAGCTTACATCTGGTCGGGACCTCCGGGAGCGAAGATTGACACGATGCCGCTCCCCGTGACCGTGCTGGGCGCAGGTGGCAATGAGGTGAATATTACACTCGGTGATTTAGGAGGACAGATTTGTGTTAGGGCCGCTAATTCCTGCAATCAAACTGTTCCGTGCAGTGCGTCGCTGACGATAGAAATTTTGGACCAATCCTACCGACCGACGATTGTGGCTGACACCTTGCAACACCTTACTTGCTCGGGTCTGCCCGCTGAGCTGGAGGCGCAGGTATCGGCTTCCGTCGGGTTTAGTTTTGCCTGGACGGCAGACAGCATCGGAAATATTGTTGCGGGGCAAAATACACTCCATCCGAAAGTGGACCAAACCGGAACCTACACCCTATTGGTGATCAATGGGCAAAACGGCTGCTCCTCCACTTTAGGGGTTCGGGTAGCTGAACCCGACACTCCGCACATTACAGATTTGCGTTTGCGCAACATTACTTGTTACGGGTTCGAGGACGGTGAGGTCAATGCAGCCGCTGTGGTAGGAGGGCGTTCACCCTATGTCTTTTCACTTGATGGTGAGCCATTTGTGTACGCACAAACGTTCCGTTACCTTGGTCCAGGCCAGCACACGCTCAGCATTGAAAGTGCTGACGGCTGCCATTCAGACACAAGTTTCATGCTCAGTCAGCCGAATGAATTTTTGATGGATTTGGGTCTTGATACTTCGATTCATCTGGGGCAAAACATTCAACTTTGGTCGCACAATTCTCTCAATGAGCCTGACCGGATGGCGCAGGTTTTAGTAAAACCCCTTGAATTGCTGCCAATGATCTGCGATACTTGCGAATACCATCCAACCTACTCCTTCCACTATACGGTGACGGCCCTTGATTCGAGCGGCTGCAAAGCTGTGGACGACCGAACGGTTACGGTAAGCAAGGAGCGTTATGTGTACGTTCCCAACGTGTTCAATCCAGGTTCTGGCGATAATGGAAACGAGTTTTTCAACGTATTTGGCGGAGAAGATGTAGCGCGCATCCAATTGTTTCGGGTTGTGAACCGCTGGGGAAGCATCGTACACGAGCGCACGGATTTTTTGCCAAACGGCAGCTTCTCAGCCTGGGACGGCAAAGTGAATGGCCAACCCGCCAACCCCGCAGTGTTTACCTGGCAAGCCCAAATCCTTTTCAAAGATGGAGAGACGGAATGGAAGAGCGGATCGGTGACGCTGGTGAGATAGTGATTGGTTTATTGGTTGTTGGTGATTGGTGATTGGTGATTGGTGTTATGTCTGTGCCTAAAATAGGTTGACCGATTAGGGGAGTGTTCATAAAACTGTGTCAACTGCTGGTTACACCCCCTACCCCTAAAGGGCAATGTCGTTGACTTAAGGGTTTGTTTGTATAAAAGGGGCGTAGCCCCGACACCGTTTATAGAACAATATTTTGCGTGTTTTATGGAGGGGCGTAGCCCCGGCACGATTTGTCAGGGGTGCCGCCACTACGTGGCTCGTTCACACACCCGATTTTTCTATAAACGGTGTCGCCACTACGTGGCTAAAACCCTTAAGTCAACGACATTGCCCTTTAGGGGTAGGGGGTGTAACCAGCCAGTTGACACAGATTTTTGAACACTCCCCAGCCTTGGTTTCAAAATTGAATGGGAGTCATCTTAAGTGTATGGTGTTTTCGGTTGTTGTAGTTGTTGACAGCCATTTCCATACGTTCAAAAAGTTGAGGTTCTGTCTGGATAGCCCAACGGTTTAGATATACATTTTTGATTGTCCCGTTTAAGCGTTCGATATGTGCGTTTTCCAGCACTTCACGACACATACTGATCCGAATGCCCTGTCTCAGGAGGGTTTCGGTATACTCATCGCTGACATACTGGCTTCCGCGATCAGAATGGTGAATGAGTTGCCCACCATAGTTCGATACGCCTCTAATGGTCAAAGCTCGTTGGAGGGCACGCATATTGTTTTCAGCCCTCATATTGTCGGCCATTGACCACCCCACAATCCGACGCGAATAGACATCCATGATCAGCACCCCATAATAGTGTCGGCCAAGAAAGGGGAAATAGAAAAGATCGCTCGACCACAACTGGTTTACATCTGTAAATCGCTTGCCCTCCAAAAGATTAGGATAGCGGCGATTTTTGATGGCCCGTGTTGTTATCTGCGGGTTTTCTGGCGCCCTAAGGCGGAACCCTTCCCGAATCCCAAGAGCGATGAAGGCATCCCGACCGATGTCAACTGGCTCAAACTGCTCGTATATTGTTCGAAGCCCCATCCCAGGGTGTATTTCTCGAACCTCGGCAATCAATCCAATATAGAGGGGCTCTTTTGCCCATTCTTCCTCCAAGCGTCGAAGTGCTTGCAAAAGGCCTTGTTTGGTGATCCCTGTGAGCAGATATAGGGCAATCATTTGACCTCGCTTTTGCCTTCTCGCGCCGAAATGACTCGCTGAAATAACGATTGTATTTCGACTCCGCTTGAAACTTTTTGTCGCCCTTGTTTGACATTCTTGGTTGACTTTTTAGGTCAACCTATTTTAGGCACAGACATCACCAATAAACCAATCACCCCTTCAATTTGTCCTTATATTTTTCCCTAAACTTCCTCACTTTCGGGGCGATGATGAACGAACAATATCCTTGATTGGGATTGTCTTTGTAATAATTCTGGTGGTAATCTTCCGCCTTGAAAAATTTTTCGAAAGCAGCAATTTCTGTCACAATTGGGTCGTCCCACGCTTCTTGGGCATCTTTCATGACCACTTGTGCTGCTGCCTTTTGGGCCTCAGAATGGTAAAAAATTACCGAACGGTACTGCGTGCCTGTGTCATTACCCTGCCGGTTGAGCGTCGTGGGATCGTGCACCGTAAAAAAGATATGCAAAATTTCCTGGAACGTCGCGATGGCCGGGTCAAAAGTGATCTGAATCACCTCTGCGTGACCGCTAAGCCCAGTACAAATCTCCCGATAAGTCGGATTGTCAGACTTGCCCCCTGAATAGCCACTTTCCACTTTGAGCACACCTAGAAGGTCTTGATAAATGGCCTCCACGCACCAGAAGCAGCCGCCACCCAGCGTGGCCAGTTCTGTTTTCCCAAAAGACACTGGTTGTTGATTTTGAATTATTGGCATAGAAGATGCTTGTTTAATATTTTCAGTTTGCCCGGCAACGCTAGCGACAGCAATGAAAGTACATAAGCCTTTCGTGCTATGTCAAAGGGCTTGCTACTTTTGCAAAGAATTTCCTCCCCCCGAAATCATTTCTAATCATCCTTTTATGTGCAAGATACTCGCCTTTACCCTTTTTGCCTTTGTGATTGTTGGGGTTTCAAGTGCCCAAAAAACACCAGGCTTACTTATTCCTTCCGCTGAAACCCTGAATTTCGCCGACACAGCCCACTATTTTGAAAAAATGGCGGAGTTTGGGTTGATCTTCGGCATGTCGAGGTGTAATGGAGACATTGCCAGTGACAATGACTTTGACACTAAAAACAACCTTTCACCCTCTACTGGGATATTCTATCGCAAGCACCTCTCCCCTAATTTCGCCATTCGAGGCAATCTGCTTGTAAGCCAATTGAAAGACGACGACCGTTTCTACAGCTCCCCTGAGTGGCGAGAAGAGCGAGCTTTTTCATTCGAAACCTTTATGACCGAAGTCTCCTTGCGCGTTGAATGGGATGTTTTTGGTAAGTGGAGATTCCGAAGAAGCATTGATACCAGTGTTTACACCATCAACAAGCATACCCAATACGCGCTTGTCAACGGATTTAAGCGCTCCTTATCGCCTTATATTTTTGTCGGAGGAGGCGGATTGGCAATTGCTGCAAAGGCAAAGATGAAATACCCCAGGCTGGAGGCTGCTCAACAACCCCTTGAAATAAACGAGGACCTGAGCAAGGCCAAAAGCCTGAGAATCACCCCTTCCTTGTCCGTCGGCGGAGGCGTTCATTTTGATATTGCGCCAAGGTTGGTGTTGGGAGCGGAATTGAGCGCCAACCTTCCGTTTACGGACTATCTTGATGGCATTAGCTTAGCAGGTAACCCGGAAGCGTGGGACTGGTTCTGGTTTGGAGGCCTAACACTCGGATTCCGGCTCGGCGCGAACGACCGGGATCGGGACGGTGTTAAAGACAAAAAAGATAAATGCCCAGATATCCCCGGCTCAGCTGGCACCAACGGATGCCCCGATGTTGACCACGATGGTGTTGCCGACCGTGAAGATGATTGCCCACACAAAACAGGCATCCGCGCCTTAGCAGGCTGCCCGGTAAAAGATGCCGACGAGGATGGGGTCCCCGATGTTGACGACCAGTGCCCGACTGTGGCAGGTCTTGCCCAATTCCAGGGCTGCCCCGATACAGACAGCGATGGCATCGAGGACCGGGCTGACTCATGCAAAACGGTGGCGGGCATTGCTCAATTCAACGGTTGCCCAGACACCGACGGCGACGGTATCGAAGACAAACTCGATGCCTGTCCCACAGAAAAAGGCCCTGCTGAATACTATTACGGTTGCCCTGCGCGGGATACTGACGGCGACAGTATCGAAGACAAACTCGATGCCTGTTTGCTCGTAAAAGGGAAAGTGGAATTCAATGGGTGCCCAGACAGCGACAACGATGGTGTGGAAGACAAACTCGACCCATGTCCCAACACCTCTGGCCCGAAAGAGAACCGTGGCTGCCCCGTCATTGAAAAGAAAGACCGGGAAAAACTCGAATTGGCTGTAAAAGCAGTTAAATTCGAGACTGGAAAGGCAGTTTTGAAGTCAGAATCGAGCAAAATCCTGACAGACATCGCCGACATCCTGACACGTTACCCCTATTACAATTTGCGCATTGAAGGGCATACAGACAGTCAAGGAAAAGACGAAGCAAACATGCTGCTTTCTGAAAAACGCGCTCAATCATGCGCTGATTTCTTGACCGCAAAAGGCATCGCCAAAACCCGTTTCCTTGCAAAAGGATTTGGGGAAACCAAACCCGTAGCCGACAATAAGACCGCCAACGGGCGCACACAGAATAGGAGGGTGGAGTTTGAACTGGTGTTGCCGAACTAATGTTGATTTGGTTATTTGGGGATTTGGGGATTTGTTGGCTCCGAGTTTGGGCACTCGAATCCCCAAATAACCAAATCCCCAAATAACCAAATCAACACTGTAACCAAATCAACAAAAAAATGCCACTCATCCCACCCCTGCCCCCCGACCACGACTCCGAAGTGACCGAATTGGCAAAGTTTTTCAACGAAACTTTGGGGTTCTGCCCCAATTCGGTGCTAACCATGCAGCGCCGACCCGCTATTGCCAAAGCCTTCATCGGGCTGAACATGGCAGTAATGCAGAACCGTGGCCGCGTAACCAGCGATTTTAAGCGCCTCATCGGCTACCTTTCCTCTTTAACGGCCGGTTGCCAATATTGCCAAGCCCACACCATCCGTGCTGCCGAGCGATACGGTGCCGAGCAGGAGCAACTCCTGCACATTTGGGATTACCGCAGCCATCCTGCGTTTTCGGAGGCTGAACGCGCCGCGCTTGATTTTGCAGTAGCTGCCTCCGCAGTTCCGAACAGCGTGGACGAAACCCTTTCCGAAAATCTCCGCCAACACTGGGACGAAGGCGAAATCGTAGAAATCCTGGGTGTGATTGCCCTTTTTGGCTTTCTCAACCGATGGAACGACAGCATGGGCACACCACTCGAAACACCCGCTCAAGAAAGCGGCCAACAATTTTTGGGGGCACATGCCTGGACAGGGGGGAAACATGTTTGATTGGGGA
>CAZPTQ010000012.1:35990-44155 GCA_964589365.1 uncultured Saprospiraceae bacterium | reverse complement strand
GTGCTACGCCCCTGCCGGATGTTGTTGTAGAAATATCGCAACAACCGGGAAGTGCTTTGGTCGTTCACAGACCACAGGCTCGACACGATGCAGGCAGCCCCCGCTTGCGCAAATGCCCGCGCCAGGCTCATTACGCCCTCGCCTTTTTCTTCTTTGCCGAGACCAGTTTCGCAGGCACTCAACATGACCAGATCGGCTTGCAAAGGCAGCGCGTAGAGATCGGGCAGCAACAACGAACCATCCATGAACTCAATACGCGGGTTTCCGCTGGCAAAAGCGTGGGTAGAAAAATGCAACACCCGATATCCACAGGCTTCCTTCAAAAAGTGTTGAAGGTCAGCGTTTTGGCCGCTTAAATGTTGAATGTTCCACCCGGTTATTCCTTGCCAGTCAAAATCGGCAGCAACCAGCGGCGCAAGGCCACGTTCCCGGTTTGCAAAGCCCGGCGCGATGGAGAGCAGGTAATTGGAAGCGTGTGATTTCAGGTTTTTTTGCTGGCGCAATACCGCGAGCGACCAAGCGTAGCGGACTTCTTGATTGCGCAAAAGGTAGGCCGCGTTCCGCAGCGAAGGCGACCCGACGTTTGTCGTCACCAGTGCCTCAAAGGGTACGAAATTCAGGATGCCATCGGGCAAAATGGTAAGCACAGAAGCCGAAGCGGTTTCAGGCGGAAGGATTTTTTGCCAAAGGGTGTAGGCCGTTTGGAAATACCCCTTAGGATCGTTCAGGATGGCGTAGTCGTTCTCAAAATATCCCAAGTAGCGCTGTATCAAGCCTTTCAATTCCGAGTCATTCACAATGCGCTTCCATACAAGTGGTTTATCTTTTTGGAACACAAAAACATCCACCCAACGCTCGCTTACAAAATATTCGGCCAAAACCTCGCCTTCCGCAAAATCGCTGGAAACGGGCAACAAATTGGACATGTTGGTTTCAAAGCCCGAAAGATTGGGGTATTCTTTTCGCAGGGTTGCTTCGAGCGCGGCGATTTGTTCGCGGATGCCATCGGCCTCGATGCGCCATTGTGACACCTGATCGCTTTTAGGCTCAAGCAGGAGGTTTTTGTCAAAATTGGAAAGACTCTGGCGCAGGGCAGTTAGTTCAGCAAAACGCGGGTCGCTGCCCGAAAGCCGTTGCCGCACGAGGTTGTCTTGCATGGCTTCAAGCAGGAGTGTGGCCTTGCTGCGTTCGGCGATGATAAAGGCTTTTTCAAGCCACACAGATTGGCCTGTTTTTTCATAAAGCAGCCTGGCTACCGTCATAGCTTCTTCCTCTCGGGCTCGTGTATCCTTTTGCAAATTCAACTTGGAGGAACTGTATTGGAACACCTTGCGTAGCATAGATTCTGCTTGCCAGGCGAGCTCGTGGCATTCGAGCGCAAGCTCCAGCCATCCAGCTTGGCCGCTTTTTTCATACAATGCCTGCGCTGCTGTGGCCTTCGCAGTGAGTGCTTCGAAGATGGTGTTTTCTTCGTAAAATTGGGAGGGGCTTGGGTTGGGATAGTTTGAAGAGTTTGAGGGGTTGAAGCTGGGAATGACGGCAGCAAGGGCGCGATCCGCCGCTTGGAGGGCTTGGAGGGGTCGGGCTTGTCGAATGCATAGATTTGAAATTGCGATGTGGTCTTTGCCAACTTCTCTGGACTGCGCTTTGGAGGCTGTAAGATCATCAGCAAGTGCGCCGGAGAGCAGGCGTTCGGCTTCGGAAAATTTGCCCAAAATGGTGCTTGCTTTTCCAGCAACGCGCCGGGCACGGGCACGAAACCCATGCGTTCGGGTGTCATCGGGCCTATCTGGGCGAAGCAGTTGGATTGCTTTTGCAGCGGTGAGGGCGGCTTCGGTACTGCGGCCCATGTCGAGCATAGTTTCGGCCAATCGGGCCAAAAGAAGCCCTCGCTCGTTATTGGCAATCCCAGTCTGGCTGAGCCCTTTCCGATAGTTTTCTTCTGCACTAGGGTAATCGCCCATATTCCAATAGGTGCTCCCAATGTTGGAATAAAGCCCTGATAATTCTTCATTGCTCTCCCCAACAGACAGTGCCTTTTGAAAAACGGCAATGGCTTTATCGTTGTCGCCAAGACGGATGTAATTGTTTCCGAGGGATTTGTAAATGGATTCAACAATAGAAAAGTCTTTGTAACGGAATTGTTCGTAAATGGAAATTGCATCTTGGTATGACCGCAATGATTGTAACAACTTTCCTTCAGTTTTGTAATAGTTGGCTTGATAGACCAATAAATATAAAAATGGCTCGAATTCAAGTGCGCCGTCAGCGTTTCGCCATTTCGTCGCAAAGGTTTCTTTGATAAGCCTCAAGGCTTCTTTCGAACTGTCAGCAAAGAAAAGTTGCGTATTGAACCGTGTCCAGGCCCAAAGCGCAAGGCTGTCAGCCTTTTTGGCCATCTCGGTTTTTAGGCCGTTGTAATACAAAAAGCTATCGCGTTGATTGTTTTCAAAGAAAAAATCAAGGCGTTTGTCAAACTGGTGAAGGTCATCGCGATTTTGCGCGGACAACGAGAAGGAGGCTGCCCCTAAAAGAAACAGGGCAATACAAGCATTTCGGTATGTGAAAAGGGGGGGCATAGGCTGCGATTTTGCGCAGCAAATTAAGGAAAAAGTTGTTGCGAAAAGCGTGAAGAATCTGCTTCACAGTGTCAGGCAGATTCTTCACGTAAATTACACGGACAGTCTTTTCGTCAAAGTTTCAACTCCAACGACAGCTGCACGAAAGGCCGCAGCTTCCGCTTTCGCTCCAGCATAGCGCCGCCCCGAATACCGAGGTTAAGCCCTTGGCGAACAGCGCCAAAAGTGAGATCGAAAAAAGCCTTGTAACGAATGGGCTTGGAAGTGTTAGAGCTGGTCGAAATAAAAATGCTATCGCTTGTTACTTCAGGATCCACCGATCCCGGAAATTGATCGAGGACTATCTTTCTGGTTCTCATCTTTGTTTCGCCATTGTTGAACTGGATCAGCGCTGAACCGCCAATCCCGGCGCCCATAAACCGGGAAAAGTTTTTCCGCAAAAGCACAGGCAGTTCAAAAGATACAAAGCCTTGGCTGGTTTCCTCCATAACAGAGTCTATCGTAATTCGGGTGAAGTCCATATCAGGGTTTGTTGATGGAAATGTGTCAGTCCTTGAATACATCGAAACCGACTCGCTCCGCCCTTTTATTCCGGTCAGCAATTCCACCTGTGGATATATACGCCACGATTTGAAGGGCGACAGGCTTGCGCCCAGAAAAACATACCCGTTTTGCACAAAAGGCTCGTTTACTTCCGCTTCCTCACCTGAAGTGGTGTTCGTTCCAAAATTGGGTTCAAAAGCATAACCCGCTTTCAAACCCGGAGAGATGCCTATCTTGAAACGGGTTCGCGTATAATTGGTATAGATCGGGGCGTTTTTGTCGAAAGTGATTTTGGCGCGGCTGCGAAACGGTGTTTTAGGCATATTGCGTTCGGCCTCAATGCGGTAGCGGACAAACCCTTTGGTAGAATCCCGCTCGTCCACGCCTTTTTGCCGACTTCCTGGCAGGTATATGTTGCGGAAGGTGAACACAAGCCCGTCTTTGCTGGATGTAGTATCTATACAACTTCTCTTGTTGGGCTGTTTCGGGCAGATGGGGCATTTTGGGTACCATTCAAGGGGGCGCATCCGTTTCATGTCAAGCCCTTCCGGGATTTCAACTTTTACCTCTACTGTGCTGGCTGGGCCTTCTCCGTTGTTTTGGAACTGTACCTTGTAGTCCAATTTTTTTTTGCCGAAAGAGCGGTAATTCACCCGGCTGTCCGACACAATAATGGCGTTTGGGTCGTGCGAACTGACGATTTCAAATTCCAATTCAAATCGTTCGGCTGGAATAAGGGGATCAAAAGGCGCGAATATGGCCTCCAAATGGATAAAAGCATTGGTGTCTTGAAGCATTTTATCGGTGCCGCGCAATGCCACGAACATGTTGCGCTTTTCACCTGGCTGCAGGTCTGTAAACCGCCATATTTTTTCTTCCTTATATGCCCCTCTTGCGTAGTTGAGCAAGTTTTGGAGGATTTCGGCAGAGGGGAAATCTCCCGGCAATGTACTGCTGACACCTGTATGGGAGGGCAAATTCAAGAGCGTCCAGCCATTTGTGCCGGGCTCGTCCATGGGCAAGACCTGAGACGTAGCAGCGTCCACTTTCTCATTAAAATGTAGCCTTGCGCTGTCGAGCGCAAAGTGCGAGGTAGAAAATCGTCTTTCGTTAAAAAAGAGGTGCAATCGCCCGTCGGTCCTGACCATGCCAAGGTTGCGGTAGCTAAGGATACAGGTTAACTCTTCATTGGCCCGTGCTTGCCTGCTGGCGGCCATCCGAATTGGTAAAAGGGTGGAATCGAATACCGTGGGTATGTCGCCGGGCAGGCCGCCAGTTTGGCTTGCCATAATCCCTTTGCCCTTTTTGTTGGGCAGTTTGCCGTCATCATAATGTGCGGTAGCCTCCAAAATGGGATCGTATCCGCCTGCTTTCCCAAATTTGTGCAAAGGCTTTTCTTCAAAACTAAAACTTCCGTCACCGAACTCCCAATAATAGGTCCAGAATGACAGGGGCGCTCCGGCCTTTTGGAGTAAAGGCGGCGGAGCAGGGCTGAAGCGGTAGCCATCCCCTTCGGGAGCTACGGTAAAATCGAGCACTCGGGGCACTGCTTGGGCCTGCTGATTTTGAGCCATCAAAGGAGCTGCAAAAAGAACAAATGCGAAAAGAACTGTGAGGTTTTTCATAGGCGAAAGTTGATTTAGAGCCTGTCGGGGGTTTTTTCGCCAAGTGAGAAAATCCCCATCAGGCTCTTATTAAAAGTGGTTAAGCGGGCAATTTTACGAAGGTTTTTTTAGGCTTTTCAAAATTATTGTAAAAGCGGGGTAAACAATGAGATTACCACCCCTGCTATTATTTGAATAAAGGCCCATTTGCTGCTATTGCGCCAGTGCTCGCAGATTTCTTCGGTGATAAAAAGTTGGCCATTGTCTAACGATTGGTCTTGGGGGAGATCGGAATCTAAAATTTGAGCTGCTTCATCAATCATGGTTAAGATTGTTTTGTGTGATAAGGAATGTTGTTTCCTTTATATCGAAGCTTGGTTACTTGCCTTACCCACACATTCAAACTATTTCCCCAATAAAAATCCCCGACCTGTGGGACAGGCCGGGGGAAAAGAAAAAATGTTCAGAGGATTGTGCTTCGATGGGCTGGTTTGTGCAGCTATTCTTTCACTACTCGCCCGGTCCAAATCGCTTGTCCGTTGCTCATTGCACGAACCAGGTAAATCCCCGCCGGGTAATTGCTGATTGAAAGTGATTGGCTTTTCATGCCTGCTTTTACCAGGATTTGCTGCACCCTGCGGCCCGTAAGGTCCATGATGGAAATCTGCGCGTCAGATTCCAGCGGCTGGCCAAATTCCAAAGTCATACCGCCACTTGTCGGGTTGGGGAAAAGCGTGGCACTTACTTGTCCGACTATATCCTTGGTGGCACTGGTGCCAATTCTGCGGATGCAAACATCGTCAATACGCGACCAGGAGACGTAGTCGCCATGGTTGATGTTATAGTTATTCCAAACGCTGATAGTCAGGGTGTTGAAATTTTGCGTTGCCGTCCAAGGCACAGAGGTATAGGTGGTCCAGTTGGTCGTCAACACAGGCGAGAGATAGATTTCGTCGCAAGTGCCCGAGCAGTTCAAATAACTACCCGGAAGGCCCGTAGAGGCACGGAAACGGAAACGCACGCTGTCTTGCACGGTATTCAGCCATTTGCCGCAAAAAGTGACCTCGTAAATCCCGCCCGTGGCGAACGCGACCGGCTGCTGAATGCTTTCTCCCACCACCTGATTGCCCCACATTTGGATGGCGCCCGCTTCCTGGCAGGTATCGAAGGTGATGACTTGTGGGGTATTGGTCCAGGTGCTCCAGTTGTTTACATTGCCGGGACCGCCGAGATTGCCAGGCACGAGACCGGCTGTGAAATCGCCGTTCAGCACGATGTTGTCTTTGCAAAGAATAGGGTCAGAGACTTGTATCTGTTTGCAAAACTCGTAGGTGCAAATTTGCCCATCAATCGAAATCCGCGTCACCACCATGCACACGAAGTAAACGCCCGCTATCGAATAGGTGTGAAAGACAGTCGCATTGGCAACGGAATTGCTGTTTGGCGAACCATCGCCCCAGAGCCACAGCACTTTGTCGCAGGTGTCGAGCGCGACCGGCGTGAACCCGATTGGGTTGGTTCCTGTGGTGGTAAAACCAGCCCCTACAGCGGCAAAAAACGTGGAATCGCACAAGCAGCCATCGGTCAAATGGTCTATTACCACGTCGAAGCAAATCGTGTCGCTGCACATCATGGTGGCAGAATTCGTTCCGTAGGCAGACACTACCAGACAAACGGTATAAACTCCTGTGTTTGCATAGGTATGCACTTCATTTTGATTAAAACCGGTGCCGGCATCGCCGAATGTCCAACTCCAACTGAAGATCGTGCCGCTCACAATGGTGGATAAATCGGTGAACGTAACCGTGTTCCCGCTCACAGAAGCGGAGAAATTTGCCACCAATCCAATGGTATCGCAAGCGTCTATCGGGGTATCATGGATGACAATGTCAAAGCAAATTGTATCGCGGCATAAAGCGCCCGCATTTCCACCTGCCACGATGAGGCAAACAATGTACGCGCCCGGGCTGGAATAAGTATGCGTCGGGTTTTGCAAGTTGCTGGTGTTGGCATCGCCAAAATCCCAGCTCCAGGAAAAGATCGAGCCGCTGCCAATGGTGGATAAATCGGTGAAAACAACGGTGTTTCCACTTACCGAATAACTGAAATTGGCATTCAGTCCAAGCGTGTCGCAGGGATCAATCGGGTTGGAGTTGTGGCAAAAGGTCTGCTTGTCGTCGTACAAAACCGTTGTCAAACTCGAGGGGAAAAAGTCCTGCGGTATGTTAGGAATCGGCTGCTCCGAAGTAGTAATGGGCTGTCGTGGGAGGATGACCGTTTCAGGCGAGTGGTAGCAATCGCTTTCCGTTTGACCAATCTTGTTGGTCTTGATAGCGAGGATATTATAGTCAAAAATGTGTGGTTGGATGATCTCATAAGTGTGGCCTGTGATGAAATATTCATCATTTGCGTCCGGCTCCACGCGGTTTCCCTGCGAAGCAAAACCCATGTGGTACACCCGTGTCCAATCCACCGAACTTCCGTTTTCGTCTATGCGCATCAACATGCACTGTCCGATTTCTGGCGGATCGCTCACGCCGGTGTCTTCGGCTTTGCCTGTGAGCACGAGTTTGTTGTTCAGGCCAAATTGGAAGTGCGTTGCAAGTTCCAAAGGACTGTTTTGAATGTCGTAATTGTTGGCCCACATCAGGTTGCCGCTGATGTCGGTTTGCATCATCAACACTTTGCGCGGGTCGGCGCTGTTGTTTTCGAGCGAATAACCCGATACCCACAAGTTGCCCACCGGCGGAGTTGGCCCGCCGCAATCGCCCTGAATGCAAGTGCCTGCATCGTCGGCATTGGGGGCGATGTCGTAGGTTTTCATCCAGGACACGGAGCCTGTTGGCACCTGGAGGCTGAGGATAAAAACCTGGTCGTTTCCGCCGGCGACCGACACTTTGCCTGTCACAAAATATTCGTTTGGCAGATTCGGGCAAGCCGATTGCAAGGTGGCAAAAGCTGTCACGGAAGCCACCGAGGGCACCCCGTTCACGCGGTACGTCCATTCCCAGAGCAGGTTGCCCGCACAGTCTGTTTTCACTGCATGGATGAGCGCCATTCCGGAAATAGGGTCGGTTTTCGTGCCGACGAGGATGAAATTGCCAGCGCCGTCTTGCTTAACGCAGGCACTTTTTTCATCTGCGTTGAGCGTGCCGATGCGGCGCACCCACTGTGGGTTTCCAGCGCCATCGGTGAGGGTGAGGAGCATGTTGTTTGCACCCCCGTTGAACTCATTTCCGGCGATGATATACCCTTGAGCGCCAGCGCAGTCTGTGGCTTTTTCGATCCAGGTGGCGGTTTCGCCCACGTCCTGGCCGAGTATTTTGGAGGGGAAGAGCAAGTTGCCGAGCGGGTCGAGGCGCAGGAGTTGCATGTCGCCGGCCGGGTTGAAAAGTCCGTTGGGGTGGTTGATGTTGCCGCCGAGGATGAGGTAATTGCC
>CAZPTQ010000012.1:0-35980 GCA_964589365.1 uncultured Saprospiraceae bacterium | reverse complement strand
GGCCGCTCGCGCCGCGCTCGTCGGTAGGCACCGGGTAGCCGATGGCGGTCTGGAACGTTTGGCTGAACAGCTGAAGCGCGTTAAAAACAAGGAGAACGATGAACGATGAACGATAAACGATGAACAACGAATGAGGAACAAGAAGGTGTGTTAGATTAAAAGGAAGAGATGGTTTTTTTGAAGCCTTCGGGAATTGTGTGCAGAGATTTTTCATTGTAGACCAATTGAAAAGGATGAAAAGAAAATTGGTATTCCGTGGGCTGATTACTCTGCTATCGCGATTTTGGGGAAAGCTTACCCTTTTTGGGAAAAAAGTTAGGTGCCATCTCCGAACCGGAGCATCCGAAGGGTCACATCTCAATTCTTTGTCCTTGTAGAATTGGGCTAGCTTTTCTATATCTGTAAACAAATGGAAATTCCTACCCTCGAAGCCCTGCTCGAAACAACCGCGAGCAACATCGAAAACAAACGATATTTTTATGTAATTGGCTCAGTCACAGTGCCGGAAATTGCTTTTGTGGCATTTGTCTCTGGGTTTGATGTTAGCATGTATCGGCATATTGTGGAAAATTACGCATTGCAACACACCCTACGAAAACAGGGCAATTATATTACAGAGGTTGCACGTGGGCAGTTTGTTGTCTCACCTGAAACTTTCCTTTTTATACCAATGATAATTGCAAGTTTTGACAGCCTATCTTATGAATTACTGAAAAACCGCCACACGTTGATTTACGAAAAAGAGATCGGAGAGCGACGCTATTTTTATATCGCAGAGATTCGGGTTGGAAGAAAAAAACAAATTTGCGCACAAACACTCTGGGTGCGAAAAGCAAAAAAGCCACCCCGATAAATCGGAGCGGCTCTTTACATTTAAAAGCGTGCAATAGCCAATTTTAAGACTCCTGCACCCAACGTTCGAAACGGTTCTATCAAAATGCAATAGAAATGTAAGGTATTTGGTGCGAACCTGAACAATTGCCTTCGCTGAATTTTCCCCTGATTTTCTGCCTTGCATCCCCTTCACCAAGCTTTCCACTCCGCCATGAGAACTTTTCTCCTTTCCCTATTGCTTGCAGCTACACTCAGCGTCGCAGCCCAACCCAGCTCCTTCCGCATCCAACACAGTTGCTCCTTCGACGATGTCGAGCAGAGCTCCAACGCTTACTTATACGACCCTTCCGACGAGGCTGACCGCATCGTGGCCGAAATCGTGGACGCGCTGGGATTGACCAAAAACTTTGTAGTAAAAGCCTCTGGAGTACGAAATGCCGTTGCCACCGAGGAAGGCGGCCGGCGTTACATCCTGTATTCCACTACCTTTTTAGAAAAATTCAAGGGCGATGAGCGCACCCGCTGGGCCGCCTACTCCGTGTTGGCACACGAAATTGGCCACCACCTCAACAATGATAACTTTGGCGAGACCGACATGCGCCGCCGAAAAGTCTGCGAACTCGAAGCCGACCGATTCTCTGGCTCGGTGTTGCGGATGCTCGGCGCGAATCTGGACGAAGCCCAGGGCGGCATCGAAAGCCTTGAAAAAGAAGATGAAACGACGACTCACCCGCCCAAAATAGCCCGCCGCGAAGCCGTGGCCACGGGCTGGAAAAAACGCGACGAATCCCTTCGCGCCCGAGGGGATTCAGGCGCGGGCAAACCTGCAGACAATGATGGCGATGGGGTGCCAGATTCCCGCGACGAATGCCCCAACGACTACGGTACCCACAGCAGCGGTTGCCCCGACAGCGACGAAGATCGTGAGTCTGGTGAATGCCAGCACTTCGTCACCGTAAGCAGTTTCAATATTGGCAAATACGAAATAACCCAGGCCGATTGGCAGGAAGTAATGGACAACAATCCTTCGAATTTCAACAAAGAAAACTGTCAGGAATGCCCGGTAGAATCTGTTTCTTGGGATGATGTGCAGGAATTTTTGAACAAACTAAACGCCCGCTTCCCGGATCGAAACTACCGCCTGCCCTCGGAAGAAGAATGGGAATACGCCGCGAGCGGGGGCAATAAAAGCAAAAAATATGTTTACGCAGGAGATAACTTGATTGGCAATGTGGCTTGGCATAGGGGCAATTCTGGCAATAAAACCCACCCAGTAGGCGAGCGCAAAGCCAACGAATTGGGATTGTACGACATGAGCGGCAATGTGTGGGAATGGTGTGAAGATAAGTATAAGCCTTATGCGGGGTGCTCTGGTTCGGAAAGTACCTATCGTGTGCTTCGCGGCGGTTCGTGGAGCGATGTTCCGCCGGATTGCCGTGCGGCCAATCGCAACAGGGCCATTCCGCTCGATCGAAACTACAATATCGGTTTTCGGGTCCTGCGAGGCTATTAACCTTTGGCACTTTTAAACTTTTACCCTTTTGGGCGGGCGAACGGCGGGTAGCGCGGCTTTTAAGCCGTCGGGACACGCGCCGTTTACGGCGCAGCACCGAGGCGTCTCGATCCCGAGAACCGGGAGAGGAGGTGTCGCCTCGGCTTTCATACAAAGACGGGTTCATTTCTTGGCCACCCCCTACCCCTAAAGGGGAGTCTATCCCGTTGAGTGCATAATTTGTTGAAAAGCAAACAATTATGCACTCGACGGGATAGACTCCCCTTTAGGGGTAGGGGGTGGCCAAGAAACAAAACCTCACTCCACCACCTTAAAAGTCGTTCTCCGATTCGTCTGGTGCTCGGCCTCTGTACAGGAAGAGCAAGAACACAGCGCCGCCGGTTGGCTCTCCCCATAGCCCTTAGCAGATAGCCGAGTTCCGTCTATGCCTTTGGAAATCAGGTAATTGACCGCACTTTGCGCACGCCGTTGAGAAAGATTCTGGTTGTAGGCATCGTTCCCGCGACAGTCGGTATGGCTGCCGAGTTGGATGCGGATGTCGGCGTTTTGGCGCAGCACTTCGGAGAGGCGGTTGAGCGTTGGCTCGGCATCGGGGCGGATATCCCACTTGTCGTAGTCGTAGTAAATATTCTCCAGCACGATTTCGCGGTCGCGGAAAATCTGGTCCAGCACGATTTCAATTTCAAAGGTCTGCACCGGGTTACCAGGGTCTTTGGCGATGCCTTTTGTACTGAATTTCGCCCTGTTGGCGAGGTAGCCCGCCAGTGTCGCGTTGAAATTGTAGTCCGTGTTTTCGGCCAGTTCCATTTTGAAAAAACCGTCATCTTTTACGGTGAACGGCTGCTTTTTGCTGCCCCATTCGGCGATAACGGTTGCGCCGGAGAGCGGTTTGCGGCCCAAGATTTTACTGTTCGGGTTGGCAGGGTCGGAGAAGATTTTTTCCAGCACATAGCCTTCCAAAATGAATTTGTAGGCCAAAGGCTTCGCTGGCACGGTGTCCACTTTTGGTGGTTTGGGTGGGGGTACCCGTTGTTCAAAACGGTAAATATCATCGCCGCCTTTGGCTGTTTCAAGCGGGCGGTTACTCGTGAAATACCCCGATTTTATCAAATCGCCCGGTTTTGGATCTTTTAGCACGATCACAGAAGCGCGATCTACGATCAGGCCAAAATCATCTGCACCGCTGTTGATGGGCGATTTGAGATTCTGAGGTGGCGACCAGGCGTTCTTTTCAGATTTGTAAGACCTGAAAACATCCAGCCCTCCCATGCCCGTGTGGCCGTCGGAGGCGAAGTACAAGGTGTCGGCATCAAAGTTCGGGAAGAGTTCGTTGGAGGGCGTGTTCAGGCTGCGGGGCAGAAGTTTTGGTGCGTCCCAGCCCGTTTCAGTTTTGGGGTTTCGCTGCGCCGACCAAAGGTCAAAACCGCCCCAGCCTTCGGGGTCGTTACAGGCAAAATAGAGCGTGTTGCCATCGGGGCTGAGGGTAGGGTGGAAGTAGTTGATTTTCTCCTTTTGAAAAGGGAGCGGCACAGCAATTGACCACATTGGGTCCGTCCGGCTTTTTTCTGAAAAATAGATTTTGCAAAAAGCGTCGTCGCCCTTGTAAGCGCCTACTGCGCGCACGAAAAACGCCTCGGTCGCGGGCTTGTTGAAGCAGGGCGTACCTTCGTTACTGGCTGTATTCCATTGACTGTCAAAAGTTTGTGGGCTTGCACTGGTCGGCTCGGTAATAAAAATGTCCATGAACTTGTTACCTGTCCAGCGGTAGTTTTCTTTGCTAACGATCATGTTTCGGTCGCTGGTAAACACCAGCCTGCCGTCGGGGAAAAACACGGGTGCGAAGTCGTTTTGGGCACTGTTGAAAGGCACCGGTTCGATGCTCCAGCCATTGTTGGGGCGTTCGTTGAGCCAGCCTTCGGCAATGGTACATCCGGTGATTTCTTTGCGGTATTCGTAAGGAGAGCCGATTTCGATGCCGAGGTTTTTAAAAACATCGCGTGCGGCGGCGTAGCGTTCGAGTTTTTTCAACGTATATGCTTGGGCTTTCAGGGCATCTGCGCCAAAATTATTGGCATAGGCGACCTCAAACCAGGGGAGCGATTTTTCATCCTGCCCAATCCGTCGGTATGAATCTCCGAGCAAGTAAGCCAATTGGCCTTTTTCCTTACGAGTTTTGGCGCGGGCAAACTCTTTTTCGAGCAAGGGTAAGGCAGTGGCAAACTGTTTCCGTTCGTAAGCCGTGCCCCCGTCCTTGATTTTCAAGGTATACGAACAAGCATCGGCCAGAAGCAGAAGCAATGGCACTAGCAGTAGCAGTTTTACCCGATGAAGCCTTGGCGAAAGAGGGAGCAGTTTTACCCGCCGTAACTTTTTTACCTGCCCTAGCAAAAGCGAAGGCTGGAGTGAAGGAGGGAGGGCAGTAGTTTTTGTATTCATAATCAAGTAAATGGAGACTGAAACAAGGGAATGCCAACGAGGTTTTCAGCAAGGCGAAAGTTGCCTGAGCTGTTGACAAAGGTGTTGTTTTTTGGAGAAATATTCTTGAGGCGAGTTTTGTCTATGGCATTCAAAACGGCTATTTTGTGCAATTTTGCGACGTTTTGTGGGTTGAATATTGACCGGGCGACTTCAAGTCGCCCGGTCAATATTCAACCCACATTGGTTTCAAATTTTAACACTGACACATTTTCACATTTAAAAAGAAGAAAAAACTCGTTTTTTGCTTATCGCTCGGTTTGCTATTCGCTGCCTGCCAGAATACACCTAAAACAGCCGCAGACGCCCCAAAAGTAGCCCCCACTGATCTCAGCGCTCCGGCAGCATCCATGGAAGTTACACCCGAAGCTATCCAGGAAGTTTCTTCCAATCTTGCTTCAAACGTGAAAATGATGGAAGTCCTTCGCAAGCAAGTGGATGCACTTCCAGCCAAAGTTAAAAAAGAAAAATCGGCGGAAATTGAGGGGATGTACGCCACTCTGGAAGGCATGATCGAAAAACAAAACGGTATGCTCAGTGAAATAAAAACGCCGACTACGGCCAGTTCCCCAAATGATATGCAAGGATTCAAAGGTATTGCTGGCCCCAACGCTGCTCAATTGCAGGATTATATTGAATCTGCAGCCCGCTACGCTCAAGAAGCGCAGGGAATTCAAGAGGCTGTTCAGAAGATGGCTAAGAATTAATTGAGGTATTGAAGGGATATTGAGTATGTCTCGTAAATATCTTAATTTCTCAATATCCCTTTAATATCTCAATCACCGCTTTCACCATTGCTCGCGTCACATCCAAATGTGTGACAAAGCGAATGGTTTGTGGGCCAAAAGCGGAGGCGATCACCCCGTTTTGTTTTAGATAATTTAGGAACTGGACGGGTGTCTGCGGCGGCACGAGGTCAAAAATCAGGATATTGGTCTGCACTGGGCGAATGTTAGTTACCCAGGGTAGTTCAGTCAGTGCGTCGGCTAATTGCCAGGCGTGAGCGTGGTCGTCACGAAGGCGCTCCAAGTGGTTGTCGAGCGCGTAAATGCCCGCAGCTGCGAGATAACCTGCCTGGCGCATTCCTCCACCCATGGCTTTGCGCACCCGCCTGGCTTCGGCTATAAATGCTTGATTTCCAATTAATACAGAACCAATCGGCGCGCCCAAACCCTTGGAAAGGCAGATGGAAAGACTGTCTACTTCCGTGCCGATACTGGCAGAAGAATCGCCGGTTTCCACCAGCGCGTTGAAAATCCTTGCTCCGTCCAGGTGTAGCGCGAGGCTGTTTTTTTGACACACTTTCCGAATCTCCTGGATTTGCTTCAGGGGGTAAATACTTCCCCCGCCTTTGTTGCAGGTATTTTCAATTACAACCAAGCTGCTGCGCGGCAACCAATCGTAGCGCGGTTTGATGGCAGCCTCCACCATTTCAGCGCTCAGGATTCCGTTTTCGCCTTTTAAAAGGTTGACTGCGATGCCCGAATGAAAGGCATAGCCACCCACCTCGTATTGGTATATATGGCTCATTTCGTCGCAAATCACCTCATCAAGCGGACGGGTGTGGACCTTCAGCGCGATCTGGTTGGCCATGGTGCCACTTGGGCAAAACAGCGCGGCTTCATGGCCAAAGAGTGCCGCACATTTTGCTTCCAGCGCATTTACGGTGGGGTCTTCGCGAAAAACATCGTCGCCCACTTCGGCAGCCCACATTGCTTTGAGCATGCCGGGCGTGGGCTTGGTTACAGTGTCGGAGAGTAGGTTTATCATTTTTTAGAATGCCCTGAAAAAGCCCGGCGCAGTTAATAAGGTTACAAGCAGCAACCGCACCAAAATATGCCAGTAATATGCCTTATTGCTTGATTTCGAATACCTGTTAATCATCAAAATGATCGTGACAATCAAGCCAGCTAAAAGCAACTCAAATCCGATAATCGTCATCTCGGAGGCTCCTTCCCATGAATGCCAACGGAACAACATTGAAGCTAAACCTAACATCATTGCAAATCCAACGGGAAGCGTTAGCAACCCTTGAAGCCAGTTCTTGCTCCCTGCGATGGCCCAAAGTGCAATCAAATAAAACATCACAAGGCTGCTTATCCCGAGGATCAGCAGTTCGGAGCCACCATCCCAAGATTCCAATTTGAAAAACAAACCAGTCAAAATAATCAATGTAAAGAAGCCCTCGATTACCCAACTGATTATTTGAATTACACGCAACGCACTGTTTGTTTTTGAAGTGCTGGGTGAATCCAATGGTGTGTTATCGCTTGCCATGATTTTTATTTTTTATGTTGACAATGTTCGTTTTTATACCCTATTCGCTTTCATCCTCAAAAAATGATCCGCCAATACCAGTGCAGCCATAGCTTCCACAATCGGCACGGCGCGGGGAACAACACAGGGGTCGTGTCGGCCCTTGCCTTTGAGGGTCACTGTTTCGCCTTTCGCGTTCAATGTTCCCTGATCGCGCATGATGGTCGCCACGGGCTTGAACGCCACCCGGAAATAGATGTCCATGCCATTGGAAATGCCGCCCTGGATGCCGCCGGAGTGATTGGTTGTGGTTAACTGGTGACCCTCCTTCGCTAAAGCTACGGCGGGTAAATTGGTGATTGGTGGGCCATCAATTGTAAAAAGATCATTGTGCTCCGAGCCTCGCATTTTCACTCCTGCAAAACCAGAGCCATACTCGAAGCCTTTGACGGCATTGATACTTAGCATAGCTTTGCCAAGATCGGCTTGCAGTTTATCGAAAACAGGTTCTCCGAGACCGCTTGGGCATCCGCGCACTATGCATGTAACCACGCCTCCGATCGTGTCGCCTTCTTTTCGGATTTTTTTGATAAGCGAAATCATCTTTTCGGCCAAAACGGGGTCAGGACAGCGTATGTCATTCGTTTCAGCGAGCGATAGATCGAGTTCTGTGTATTTTTTTTTCAGTTCTAAATGCCCGACTTGGCTCACGAAGGCTTGAATTTCAATGCCATGTGTGCGCAAAAACAGTTTTGCCAAAGCGCCCGCGGCCACACGGGCGGCGGTTTCTCGGGCACTGCTGCGGCCTCCTCCTCGGTAATCCCGATGACCAAATTTTGCCTGCCAGGTGTAATCGGCATGGCTGGGGCGGAAAGCCGTGGCGAGATGGTCGTAGTCGCGGCTGCGTTGATCTTCGTTGGGGATGAGCAAGGCGATGGGCGTACCGGTAGTGCGCCCTTCAAACACGCCGCTGAGCACCTGCACGGTGTCGCTTTCTTTGCGTTGGCTGACAATGTTGCTTTGCCCTGGTCGGCGGCGGTCAAGTTCGCTTTGAATAAAATCCAGGTCGAAATCCAGTCCTGCCGGACATCCGTCTATCACGCAGCCGATGGCCACGCCGTGAGATTCGCCAAAAGTAGTGACCCTGAAAAGCTGGCCGAAAGTGTTGGACATTTGGCAAAGGAACGACGATACCCCAAACAAAAAAAGCAGGAGGCCAAGAAGGAGGCCACCTGCTGCTGCACTGATGATGATGAAAAATGGATTAACGAACCTAGTTTTGATTAAACCGAAAGCATAAAGGGGTAATGATGCTCGCCCAAAATCAGCTGCTTTCGCAAAATGTGGTGAGGAGACCAGCCCTACCCCCCAGATGGACTGGTCCCTCGCCCACGGGCTTAAGACCGCATTTGGCCTTAATTTTTTACACAGAATTTGTCCTCGTTTTTCCGAAAGTGCTCGCATCCAGAGTCTGTCATAGGCAGCAGCGTTCGTGAGTAATCGTAAGGCAACTACTGTGCCACAATTAACAAATGGGCAACATTTTTTTGAGGTTAACAAGTCTTATGCAAGGGTGTTTTTTGGCAATTAATATTGATTTTCAAGATTTTAAGTTGTAATTGCAATTGACGGACATTTTGGCAGCATCGTTGCAATGGCACAGCCTTTGAACGGGGTGTTTGTTACATCGAGGGCATCTAGCAAATCCATAAATCCACAGATCCACAAATCCACATACTATGCAGACCGGTACCATTTCCGTCCAAACCGAGAACATTTTCCCCATCATCAAAAAATTCCTCTATTCCGATCACGAAATTTTCCTTCGGGAGCTCGTGTCGAACGCAGTGGATGCGACCACCAAACTTCAAGTGTTGGCCCTGCGCGGGGAACTGAAGCAGGAGATCGGCGACACCACCATCGAGATAATCCGCGAAGAGGACAAAAACCGCTTGATTATCCGCGACAAAGGCATCGGCATGACCGAAGATGAGGTGCTTAAATACCTCAACCAAATCGCTTTTTCCAGCGCGAGCGAGTTTCTAGAAAAATATCAGGACAGTGGCATCATTGGCCATTTTGGCCTTGGTTTCTATTCCGCATTTATGGTGGCCGATAAAGTAGAGGTGGTCACAAAATCTTGGCAGGAAGGCGCGGAAGCCGTGCGCTGGACATGTGCGGGCGACCCTTCTTACAGCATCGAACCTGCTCCCGAAAAAACGGAGCGCGGCACCGACATCATCCTCTATATCAACCAGGAGAACCAAGAATTTTTGGAGAAAAATCGTCTCGAAGGGCTGCTGGAAAAATACTGCCGCTACCTGCCGGTGCCTATTCAATTTGGCACACGAACCGAATACCTTGAAACGGGTGAAGGCGAAGATAAAAAGGAAGAAAAAGTAGAAGTCCCAAACATCATCAACGACACGCGTCCGATTTGGAAACGCCAGCCGACGGAACTGCAAGACGAAGATTATCGGGCTTTTTACCGCCAAATGTTCCCCATGTCGGCTGAGCCGATGTTTTGGATTCACCTGAACATTGACTACCCCTTCAACCTTACGGGGGTGCTGTATTTCCCAAAAATTGGCGGAAACGCCATGGAACTGAACCGCAACAAAATCCACCTCTATTCCAATCAAGTCTTTGTGACGGACGACGTGCGGGACATCGTGCCAGAATGGCTCCAACTCCTGCATGGCGTGATTGACTCGCCCGACATCCCGCTCAATGTGTCGCGCTCCTATCTTCAGGCTGATGGCAACGTGAAGAAAATTAGCGAGCACATCACCAAAAAAGTGGCTGACAAACTCCACGAATTGTTCAAATCTGACCGTCCTGCCTTTGAGCAAAAATGGCGGGACTTGGGCGTTTTTGTAAAATACGGGGTTGTTTCCGACAAGAAATTTGAGGATCGCGCCAATAATTTCGCACTCGTGGAAAACACGAAAGGCGAGTTCGCTTTGTTGAGCGAATACAAGGAAAAAATCAAAGAAAACCAGACCGATAAACACGGCAAAACGGTGGTTATTTACACCAATGACGTGGAGGGCCACCATGCTCAAATCATCGCTGCAGAAGTACGCGGCTATGACATCCTGCGCCTCGATACAGTGCTCGACAACCACTGGATGCAGCACCTGGAATACCGTTCCGAACTTGGGCTATCCTTCGTTCGTGTGGATTCTGCCACTGCCGACCAACTTGTGGAAAAGGACGAAAAGCGCGAATCCGTGCTTTCCGACCAAGAACAAACGGACGTAAAATCGCTTTTTGAAAAAGCCCTTAATGGTCAAGTCGGCGCTTCCGTGGAACTCTCCCCGCTATCGCCAGACGATCAGCCTGTGCAGATCGTGAAGCCCGAGTTTATGCGGCGTATGAAAGAAATGCAAGCCATGCATGGCATGGGCGGCCTGGGAGATTTCCCGGATTCTTACAATGCCGTGGTGAACTCCAACCACCCGCTCATTGTAAACAAACTTTTGAAAATCAACGGAGAAGCGGAACAGATAGACTTTTCAAAATACCTGCTTCATCTTGCACTCTTGCAACAGGGAATGCTGCGCGGGGAGGCGTTGACAGGGTTCGTGAAGGAGACGCTGGGGAAACTTTAGAGGCGAATCTTGTGCAATGTAATCTCTGATTTCGAGGACTGAATCAAGGAATTGCTGTTTAACTTTGGTTTCTCGAATAATTGCTGAAGTTGAATTAGAGTACAAAGTTAGGCAATCCCATTAATAAATGGGCGCCTGCTTGCTACAGGTTTGAAGTGTACCCTTTCTAATTAAACCCAAATTTCTTTCTTTGAGGAGTGAAAGATAAATCTCACATCCAACAATTTTTTCTCAGAATGGGATACGTTGTCCTTGCACTCCTCCTTGTCTGGGTCATCGCCGTTCAGTCAGGTTGCTTTGCCATGCGGACATCGGATGCCGTTTGGGCCAAAAAATTGCAGGAAAAAGGCCAAACCATTGCCCCACAATTTTTGGACATTGAAGATAAAAATGGCCGCAGCGTTCACGCTGTGGCCATTTCTGCTTCTGATACACTTCCTTTAGTCGTGTTCGTCCATGGTTCGCCAGGCTCCGCAGATGCATGTCTGGATTACCTATGTGACACAGCGCTCACGCAAAAGGCTCGATTGGTGGCCATTGACCGCCCGGGCTTTGGCTTCACAGAAGGCTTTGGGAAGCCGGAACCATCTCTGGAGGCGCAGGCCGCTGCTGTTCATGCCATTGCCAACCGGCTTTCCTTGCAGCAAAAAGTTATACTCGTTGGCCATTCGCTGGGAGCTTCCGTCATCGCTCGGTTTGCAATGGATTATCCTGAGCAAACTGCAGGCTTGGTCATCGTTGCAGGTTCCATTGACCCCGCGCAAGAAAAACATCCCTGGTGGGAGCCGGTGGTAAACGTTCCACCTGGCAAATGGCTCGTTCCCAAAGCGTTTTGGACAAGCAATGCCGAGATAATTCCCTTGGAAAAAGAATTGGAAAAAATGCTCCCGCTTTGGCCGCGCATTACTTGCCAGGTAAGGATTATTCATGCAACCAATGACCAGTTGGTGCCGGTGGCCAACGTTGCCTTTGCCAAAAAAATGCTGGTGAATTGTCCTGATGTGAAGCTGGAAATATTATCGGATGGGGATCATTTTATTTTTTGGAGCCGTCAGAAAAAGATCATAGCGGCCATAGGAGAATTGATTAAAAAATAGGCGAACTGGCAGGTGGAACACGGATGACACAGATGGGACACGGATTTACACAGATTTCTAGAAGATTGCACAAAAAAATCTGTGCAAATCCGTGTCCCATCTGTGTCATCCGTGTTCCACCTGTGTCATCCGTGTTCCACCTGCCAGTTGCAAACAGACAAAATACCAATCAGCTAAAAGTGGGAAATGAGATCAGTCAGTGGCAGCCACTTTTTCAAATTTCCAGCCCTCGCTTTTCAATTTTTCCAAAACTTTTGGCAGCGCAAAACGCATCCGCGTTTCCGCTTTCACGCTGTCGTGAAACAAGACGATGGAGCCTGGCTGGACATTCTCCAGAACATTTTGCAGGCATTTTTCGGGAGAAATTTTTGGGTCAAAATCTCCGCTCAGCACGTCCCACATCACAATACGGTATTGAGATTTTAACAGGCGCGTTTGGGAAGGTTTCAGCGTGCCATAAGGCGGCCGGAACAGCGGGCTGGATACCATTTCTGCACAGCGTTCCACATTCTTCAAATAGTCCGAAGTGTCTGTTCCCCAACCTTTTAGGTGGTTGAAAGTATGGTTCCCTACCGCATGGCCTTCGGCTAAAATTCGTTGGAAAATGTCGGGATACTTCCGAACATTGTCGCCCACGCAAAAGAAGGTTGCTTTTGCCCCATACGCATGGAGTGTGTCCAAAACCCAAGGCGTGGCCTCAGGTATTGGGCCGTCGTCGAAGGTAAGGAAAAGAACCTTTTCCGATGTGGGGATATGCCACATGTAGCTGGGCAAGAGGTTTTGGAGGAGTCGGGGTGTTTTTGAAAGATACATCAGTAAGGAAACCCGTTTTGTCAGTCGAATTGGTGTGGATTGGATGCATACGCTAAGTGCTTGCGAAACGCATGTTTACGCAAGACAGGTAGCAAGGCGCAAAAGGTTGGGTACACCGATTGCGCCAGAATCCGACAAGTTGGAAAGTCGTCGCAAGTCCTACCAAAAAACCTTTATTTTTGCGGCTTGTTCACGATACGTGACGGCTCAACATAGAGCATATTGGGAATTTTTTCAAACCAAACCCCGCCAGACCCACCGAGCCTTCAAACTTTCAAATCATCTTTCTGTGGTCCGCGTAAGATTTGCTCCTTCTCCCACTGGCGCGCTGCACATCGGCGGCGTGCGCACAGCGTTGTACAATTACCTTTTTGCCCGTCAGCAAGGCGGCACGTTTATTCTCCGCATTGAGGATACCGACCAGGGGCGCTATGTGCCAGGTGCGGAAGAT
This sequence comes from uncultured Saprospiraceae bacterium, assembly GCA_964589365.1. Lineage (GTDB taxonomy): Bacteria > Bacteroidota > Bacteroidia > Chitinophagales > Saprospiraceae > M3007. The sequence goes on along the minus strand of CAZPTQ010000012.1, from coordinate 22,927 downwards.
TACATTATCGAATCATTGCGTTGGGTGGGTTTGCTGCCCGACGAAGGCGTAGGCTTTGGTGGTGCGGACGGGCCTTATCGTCAGAGCGACCGCAAGGAAATTTACCAAAAGTACGCACATGAACTCGTGGAACGCGGTCATGCCTATTATGCTTTTGACACGCCAGAGGCCTTGGATGTTCGCCGGCAAGCAGAGGAGCATTTCACCTATAATCATTTGACACGCAAGGGTTTGTCGAACAGCCTCACGCTCGACGCAATCGAGTCGAAACGCCGTATATCTGCGGCTGAGCCTTTTGTCGTTCGCCTGAAAGTGGAGCCAGGGCGTAGTATTCACATCCACGACCTGATACGGGGCGAGGTAGTGTTTGAGAGCAGCGAATTGGACGATAAGGTACTCTTGAAAGCGGACGGAATGCCAACCTACCACCTCGCCAACATCGTGGACGACCATTTGATGCGCATCACGCACGTGATACGCGGGGAGGAGTGGCTGCCCAGTACGGCACACCACATCCTGCTCTACGAAGGCTTTGGTTGGGAGGCCACCATGCCGCAATTTTCGCATTTGCCCTTGATTATGAAACCCTTTGGAAATGGCAAATTGAGCAAACGCGATGGGGCCAAATTTGGCATTCCGGTGTTTCCGCTTGCCTGGAAAGCTGAAACGGCGGAGGAAAGTTTTGGCGGCTTCCGCGAGGCGGGCTTTTTGCCGGAGGCGGTTGTTAATTTCCTCGCGCTGCTGGGATGGCATCCAGGGGGAGATCAGGACATATTCTCGATGGAGGAGTTGATTCAATTGTTCTCCATCGAACATATTGGGAAGAGCGGGGCTAGGTTTGACTACGAAAAAGCAAAGTCCTTCAACCAAAAATACATACACGCAATGGATGATGCGGCTTTGGTCAAGATCGTCCGCCCACTCGCAGAGAACAAAGGCTACCACGTTTCCGAGGCATTTTTGACAAAGGTCATTGCGTTGATGAAAGAGCGCGTTACGTTTTTGACCGACTTCGTAGAAATGGGGTATTACCTCTTTGAGCCTGTAAAAGAATACGACGAGGAAACCTTGCAAAAGCGTTGGAATGGCGACATAGCGGCAGTTTTTGCTGAATTGACAGAAAAACTGGCTACTTTTGATCTCTTTAATGCGCTGGAATTGGAAGAAGCAGTCAAAGCATTTATTCAAGAAAAGGGCTTAAAGCCAGGAGAGATTTTGCCTTTGTTGCGCATCGCCCTCGTGGGTACCATGAAAGGCCCTGCCGTGTTTGAGACTGCGGAGGTGCTGGGACGGGAGGAGACGGTAGCGCGGCTGAAGGGGCTTGTTTTGAAAGGTAATGCCCCTTTACCTGCTTCCGCCAAGGCTACGGCAGGTGAACCAGATAACAAGGAACTGAAAAAAGTCAGCCTTCATGTGAATGAGTTTGGCGAAATTGTCCGTGACGTAAAGACTGACGATATCAATGCGTTTTTGGATGAAAATGTGCCTGATAAGAAGTTTACAGAGTAACAAGTTTCAAATTACTTGTAACTTATGCGAATTAGGGGTTGAATTATAGTAAAGCTATGCTTTCAGATTATAAAGACCTATAAGGTTTTCAAAACCTTATAGGTCTCAGAGAAGATTCCGTGATTTTGAATGTTATTGCCCAACCCCTGATTCGCATAACTTGCAACTATTAATCCTTTAATATCAGTTGAATAAAAAGTGAGGCGCAACGAGCGCCTTCGAAACCCAACCCGTCCGTATGACAAACCGATTACACAAACTATTACGGGCTACGCCATTCTATGTGGGTCTTTGTTTTTTTATGCTTCCCACGGCATGGCTTAAAGCCCAGCCTGATTTTTTCAATTTCAGTTACAATGGTCCGACCATCCTCTCGGTTGGCCCTACTTGCAGTTCTATGTTGCAGGGCAACGTACCCAATCCAGTGGTAACGTCCTCAATGGGTTTCATCATCACTGTGTCCATGTTTGACCCCGTGGCTTCAGGATTTCAATACAACGACCTCTTCTCTTCAGGTACTTTTGCCCACGTGTTTTGGTATGTGGAAGATAATGCAGGGCACTCGCACACCTATGAGTATTTCATCAATTTTGTGGACAACACGCCTCCGACCTTTGACCTGACGGGCGTTTTTGACACCCTCGAATTCAGTTCCATAGTCCAAGTGCCGGTTCAGACGGCGCTTCCGGTTTCGGACAACTGCACGATGATAGTAAGCGATACTTTTTATCAAACGAGCACTCCCGATACCTGTGAAAGCGGGATGTTCACGCGGACATGGATGGCAACGGATGCGAACAGCAATACTGCTGTTTACACCCAAACCATCATTATTTACAAAGACACACTGCCGCCTCAAATCACAGGCTACCCAGTAAACGGCTCATCCTCCTGCGAGCAATTGGCGACAGCCTACCCGGCATGGCGTGCTTTGCAAATTGCCACCTTCGCGGCCACCGATGCTTCTGGAGTCAAGTCTTTGATAAACAACGCTCCAGTCACTTTCCCGCCCGGCTGTAAAGTGCCGCTCACGGTAAAATTTTGGGCTATAGACAACTGCAATATCCAGCAAATCGTTACAGTGGTATTCTCGACCTCCGACACACAAGGCCCCCTAGTGGTCAAACCACCCAAAGACACGGTGGCCTACTGCTCCCAAAGTGACAACGAATTTGTGAAACTGCGGGAATGGATAAATACCAAAGCATATTCACTGGCCAGTGACAACTGCTCTGCACCCCTGACCTATTCAATGAAAATTGGCGTGATCGCAATGGATTCTGCCCAGGTAGAAGCGGCGTTTTTGGCCTCGTTTTCCCAAAATTGCAGTACGGCGATCATCGGAAATCAAACCTATAACAAGGTTCATGGATACGTTTCAGTCAATTTTTTTGTACGCGACGCTTGTGGCAACGAGACATTTATGGGCAATGCCGATTTTGGTGCGATTGACACCTTGCCACCGGTTATTTCCGGAATAAACACAACAGAACAATGCGGCGGCGGCAACGACCAAACAGCCTTGCAAAGCTGGATAAACGCGTATGGAAACGCCACCGTGACAGAAGATTGCTCGGGTTTTAGTTGGACAAATTTTTCCTTCACGACCTCAAGCGGACAGTCGGGCAACGGTATTTTCAATGCAGGGCCTTATCCCACCGTTCAAGCAAACAACTGTATATGGTTCACTGACGTGACGTTCCGCGCCACCGACGATTGTGGCAATAGCAGCACCATCACCCTGCGTTGGAGCATCGTGGATACGCAGGCCCCGATATTCACAGGATTGCAGCCAAACATTACGGTTTACTGCCCAAATCCTTTGCCAACCATTCCCGCCGCTACCGTTGGCGACAACTGCGACGCGAATGTGGTCATCACGTTTTCAAGGATTTACAAAGACAGCCTCTGCGACGGATCTTACACGGTGCTGACTACCTGGACTGCTACGGACGATTGTGGCAATTCGGCCTCGGCTACCCAAAACATCTTTGTGAGCGACACCACAAGACCCGTTTTCACACTGGTTCCAGCAAACAAAACATTCCGTTGCGACACGTTTGTGTTGCCCCCTACCCCTGTAATGGGCCTGAATATTATGGCGACCGATATTTGCAGCCGGGTGGTAAGCATCACTACGACAACTGTTTCTTTTCAGGATACTAACCCTGATACTTGTGGCCATTACAGTTACGATATCATCCGAACTTTCACTGCCACAGACGAATGCGGCAACACGCAGACGAGCACTCAACGGATCTCAGTGATTGACAACCTTGGGCCTGTGCCTGGCGGAGTTTTGGACACAACGGCCTTGTGCAGTTCACTGGTTCCTTTTCCCGCGCCCCTGCCGATTGCCACGGATGCTTGCAGCGGCCTTACGGCTGCCGCAACGAGTACCGGGCAAACTACTACGCCCGGACCCTGCACGGATCAGTACACCATCACGGTACATTGGACAGCAAGCGATGTGTGTGGCAACAAGACAAATTTTGATCAGGTTGTACACGTCGTTGATACTGTGGCGCCTATACTCGTGAACATTCCCCCCAATGTTACGGTGGAATGCAATGCCATCCCTGCTCCACCCAGCACCAGCACGTTCAATCCGGCAGACAATTGCAACAACCCGGTTGCAGTCATGCTCGTGGAAACCGAAATCAGAAACCCAGACATCACTTCGTGCGATCATTGGACCAACTACATCGTGCAGCGCGAATGGGTTGCCACCGATAATTGCGGCAATAGCCAAACATACACACAACGCATTCAAATAGAAGACACAACGCCGCCAACCATAGTGCCGCCTTCCTCCATGATGTTCCCCAATGATTTAGGGGAATGTGGGGCGGATGTGACGATTCCTGTCCCGCTTGCGGTGACGGATGTGTGCAGCAACCAAAATTTTGCCGTAATCTTAAAAGATACGGTGCAATTGGTCACTACGATAGGTCCTGGAGTAGATTCCGTTGTTTTTCAATGGACACCTCCAAACCTTCCTCCGCTACAACCTGTAATTGGGAATGCCGTGCTTACCGTTTTTATTGACCAGGCGGATGCGGAAGGTGCTGAAGAGTATTTTAGGGTGTTTGGAGAAAATGGGGTTCAATTAGGAATCACAAATTCTGCTCTGGTGCAGTGTGGCTCAAGCGTATCAATTTTCAATATTCCCGCTGCCCAGTCAAACACCTGGATGAGTGATGGAAGCTTGGCAATTACCCTGGCGACGAACAACAATATGGGGAATACCATCAATTTGTCGGCATGCAATGGGTTCCTCAACCGCGTGAGAGCCCAGATCACCTATTCCTATTCAAATTCTGATGTTCCGATTGATTTGTCGTACACTTTAGATGGGGGTGCTTCACAAAGTTTCCCGCAAGCAGGGCCAAGTTTTCTCTCTGCGGGCACACATACGGTGGTTTATACGGCAATAGATTGCGCAGGGAATTCCGCTACTTCCTCGGTGCAGATCACGGTGAACGATGCGGAGCCGCCGAGCTTGGTCGCGCCCGCCAATATCACGGTCTTCACGGGTCAAAACAATTGCCAAGGCACCGTAACGCTCCCATTTCCGGCCATCACGGAGAACTGTACGATGTCAGCGAGCCTTAGCCTGGCTTCAGCAGTTTTGCCGCTACAATTTGAAAACGACCCAGACGTTGGTTTGGTAGCCTCCGACATTACCCCCACACTGACGGGCATTATTCCAAATGCAGTCGGGACAGGGATTTTAACCATAAGGCACAAGGGCGATAATGCCCAAGTGGGCGAGTTTTTTCAGGTATTTGACGAGGTAGGGATTGATTTAGGGCCTACAGGGCAAGGGACGGTGCTCGGGGAGTGTTCGACATTTTTTGAAACGATGATCCCTGTAACTGCTGCGCAAATCAATGCCTGGGCAGCAGGGGGCGGAAATACCGCTTTTTATCTCGCAGCCAACCGTGACCTGAGCTTCTCGGATTTTATAAGCAATTGTGCCCCGTTGCTCCCTAACGGTACGGACGGGATTAGCCAAGTCCAAGTGACGCTCGAATATAGTTATGCTGTGGTGGATTACGCGGTGAAAAAACCTGTGAACCAAACCGTGGCAACCGGAACATTGACAGGTAACATGACTACGGTTGCACTCCCACCAGCCAATTACACGGTAATGTACACGACCACCGACAATGCTGGTCTGACAGGAATGACCTCTTTCAATGTCACAGTGCGCGATACAGTGAAGCCGAAGGCGATTTGCCAACCCACGTTTATTATTCAGGTGAATCCTTCGGGTGCAGCGCCCTTTACGCTTTCACCCGGGAGCATCAACAATGGCAGTTTTGACAACTGTACCCCAACGGCGAACCTGATGTACTCCGTTTCGCCCAGCACGTTCAATTGTAACCTGGCAGGCAGCACGGTCAATACCACCCTGACCGTTACGGATACGTCGGGCAATTCCGCCACCTGCAAAACAATGATCGGTGTAACCACCACGCCACCCAATCCTGGTTACACGCCCGTGTGCGAAAACTACACTTTGCAACTGTTTGCCAACCCACCTTCTGCCGCTCCTTTTACATACCAATGGGGTGGGCCAAATATGTATTTTAGTAACCAACCAAATCCTGTAGTGACCACCAATGCCATGGCCATCCACAACGGCACTTACTGTGTAACCATCACTGGCGCCACGGGATGTACCTCCTCTTCGTGCGAGGTAGTGGCGTTGGCCATACTGGCTGTAACCCCGGTGCTTTCAAGCAATGGCTTTTCGTTCTGCCCAGGTCAAAATGTAGTATTGCAGACCAATTCTTACAATGGCCAAAACGTAAGATACCAATGGCTTGTGGATTCTCCATCGGGGTTGGTGGAGCTGGCCGACACCACGACCACTACATTCACCATCACCAACCTTGCTCCAGGTACGTACACTTTTTATTTGAAAGTTTTTGCCAATGGCTGCAACACGGCCCTGTCTAATCCAATCATGGTGACCATGCACGCAACGCCGCCAGCCGATGCAGAGCCAGAAATGACGCAAAAATGTGAGGGCGAGACGATATTACTTAACTCTCCAACGCCCTCCACAGGTGGCTTGACTTATGCATGGACAGGGCCGCCTGGCTTTCCTGGTAGTGCCCAACAGAATCCTCTTGTTACCAATAGTGCTGTTAAGTCCATCCATGAAGGGAAATACATCTTGGTTACCCAACAAAATGGATGTTTTTCAAACCCGGACACAGTGATGGTGAACATTATTGCCAAACCACCAAAACCGACCATATCTGGAGATGTGAATGTTTGTGCCGGACAAATGATAAAATTGGTCTGTACCAATATAATCAGCGCATCTCAGTGGGGATGGACTTCGCCTACAGGGATAACCTATTTCACCGACCAGTCCAACGGCGCGAACATGTTTAAAATCCTGAATGCAAGTGCAATACATGAAGGAAATTGGAGGGTATTTGCCGAAGTGAACGGTTGTTCGTCTGACGAGTCAAATCCTATTCATGTAGAAGTTCAAGATTACCCCATCGTTACGGCAAGTTCCAACGGGCCTATTTGCCAGGATTCTTTGTTAAAACTGACTGCGACGGTTTCTACCGTTGATCCAATATTTTTATGGCATTGGACGGGGCCAAATGGTTTTGTAAAGTTTGAACAAAATCCAACCCAGCCCAACGGTGCGAGCGGTCTTTATCAAGTAGTTGCAAGTACTTCCTTCGGCTGCGCAGATACGGCCATAGTGAACGTAACCAACGCAGTGCCTCCCAGTATCACCTTCATCGGAAACAACGCCCCTGTTTGTTGTGATGGTACAACGGCCATTACACTTTCAGCCACCGTAGTTCCTGCCCCTTATTCTTATAGTTGGACAGGGCCTGCATTTGGGATGACTCCTTCTACTTTATCCAACCCAATTATTGGCCCCAATGACATTTGTACCTCCCTTAACGGCCAGTACACACTCATTGTGAAAGACTCTATTGGTTGTCCCTCTGTGCCAAGCACAACGGGAGTCAACACGCAGGCGATGCCTGCAACACCGGTGTTGATGGTAAGCCCGCAACCGGTATGCGCTGGAGCAACGGTGACGCTGACCTTTAGTAACTCGACACAGGATACCACCTTCATTTGGGATCGCCCCAACGGCCTTAGTGACACGATCACCAATATGACCACCCTGACCATTCCAAACGCGCAACCCTGGCATAGTGGCAACTACACGGTGCGGATCATTTCTACCAACGGCACTTGCCAGTCGGTGCCATCTAATACCGTGACGGTGACAGTGAATGCTATACCTCCAACCCCCACAATCAGCAGCAATTCGCCTGTGTGTCAAGGGGGAACACTGACGCTCATGGCCTCTGATGTCCCCGGCGCAACGTATATGTGGACCGGGCCGGCGGGGTTCATCTCCATGAGCCAAAACCCAGAACGCCAACCCGTAAGCCTCACGATGGCTGGAGTGTACACCTTGAAAGCAACAAAAGCGAACTGTACATCGCCCGAAACTTCGCTGACGGTGGTGGTGATACCCATGCCGTCAACACCACAGATTGCGCCTCCTCCTCCTCGTATTTGCATTGACCGCCCACCTGTCGGAGAATTCCTAAACGTTCTCAACCCGGTGAACGGGATGTTGTACACTTGGCATAATGCTGCATCGGGCATTGTGCTCGCCGGGCCTTCTACCGCCAGCCAACTCAATCTTGACAGTGTGCTGTGGCTCGGGCCGGGCACCCACACGTTCAATGTTTTAGCTACTTCGCCATTACTATCAGGTTGCAATTCTCCCCTCTCTAATGTGGTCTCAGTGGCCTTTGACATCATCCCGACCAACGTGAACGCTTTTGCGGGTCTTGACCGCTATGCTTGCGCAGACAATATCATCCTTCTGTCGGCCACAGCGCCTTCTGGTATAGTGACAGGCTTATGGTCGCAAATTGGAGGGCCTTTGGTGACGATTGTTAACCCAAGCCAGCCTAACACCACTTTCGTTGGCTCGGACACTGTGTACTTTTTCCAATGGAGCCTAAGCAACGGCGCTTGTACGGATTTCAGCCGTGATACAGTAGTGATAACAGCACAATACCCTGCACCTGCAATTGGCGGCCCAGATATTTATTCTTGTGAAACCACAGGCATACAACTTGAGGCCACACAAGGCACGACCTTTCCGGGGCAGTGGACCCAATATTCTTCACAAGCCCAGCTTGGCATTGTGATTGATGAACCCCTTAACCCAAACACCACGATTAGCGGCAATATTGGAAAGCGGCAGAACTATGCATTCACATGGGAAATTGGAAATCAAGGATGTGGAATAAACAGCGATGACGTAAAGGTCTTTGTTTACAGTGGCAAACCAAATGCAGGGCCAAACCAGTTTGTGTGCAGTAATGACAACTGTATTGATTTGTCCGCATCACCACTAGAGTATTTTGAATCAGGGGAATGGATCAGTTTAACTCCGGGAATTATTTTTACAAGTCCGAACGATGAAAACACGAAGGCCTGCGGACTGAGGCCTGGTAATAATGTTTTTGTATGGATAACAAACAAAGATACCTGCGGGCTCAACTCGCGCGATACTGTAGAGGTGTTTTATGAGATATTCCCTACTGCTAATAATGACGCGGTAACGGTATCATTTGGATCATCCGCCCAATTTAATGTGCTTTCCAACGATATTTTGCCAAACAATTTCACGGTGGTCATTACGAGTCCGCCTTTGAGTGGCGCCATCGTTGATAATCCTACTACTGGTGTTTACATCTATCGCCCGAACTCAGGATTTACAGGCACGGATGTGATGACGTACCGGGTTTGCAATACCAACTGCCCGGATGCCTGTAGTTTTGCCAATGTGACTTTCCTAGTCGGCGGCGCACCAGATTGTTTTATCCCAACCATCATAACCCCCAATAATGACGGTTTTAATGACGAATTCAAAATCCCGCATGAGTGTACGGTAGGTGAGGGAGCAACAGAATTGGATGTCACGATTTTCAACCAATGGGGCGACGCGGTATTCCACGCCAAGCCCTATCAAAACGATTGGAGCGGTACCTACAACAACGAAGAACTGCCTGCCGGTACTTACTACTTTGTGGTAAAACTGAACGACCTGGACAAGCCTAGAACGGGCTTTTTGCTGATTCAACGATAGGTTTTTCAATTTCATGAAATCCTATAAGGTTTTTCAAAACCTTATAGGATTCAATTTTTGACACCGTTCCTTAGATCAAAAAAACTCAACTCATGACAAAGCTTTTCCTCTCCATATCCTTCTTTTCACTCGCGCTGTTTGCTTCTGCGCAACAAGAGCAGATGTACACCCAGTTTATGTTCAACAAACTGGCCTATAACCCTGGGTATGCAGGCAATTTCGTGTCGCCCACGTTAACGGCTATTTACCGCAACCAATGGATGGGTCTAGAGGGTGCGCCCAAAGCCATGTCGCTTTCGTACACGCAGCCTTTGATCAGCAACCGCGTGGGCATCGGCGGCAACATCACACGGCAAAGCATAGGCATCAATACCAACATGACTTTCGATGTGGCTTATGCGTACCGAATACATCTGAAGAGAGGCACTTTGGCCGTTGGCTTGCAGGCCAGTATGCGCAACATTCGGCAAAACTGGGCGGACTCGCGCATCATCGTCATTGACCAAAACGATCCGGGCATCCCCACCGACCCCAAGAGTAAATTTGTACCGAACTTTGGAACGGGAGTGTACTACAGCGCCTACACGGAGCGCTGGTATGCGGGAATCGCGCTGCCGCGTATCGTGAGCAACAGCATAGATTTTTCTGAATTCGGGGATGTCCTTTCCCGCGAGGTGCAGCATATCAATGCAATGGGCGGTATCAAATTTGAAGCGACGGATGAACTCGACATTACGCCGCAAGTGCTGCTCCGCTACGCTGTTGGTGCTCCTTTCGATGCCGATGTGAACATGAGCGCCCTGCTCTACAGCAAGTTTTACGGCGGTCTCACCTATCGGTTGGGCGGCGACACCAACTTTGTGGGTGAAAGTGTGGATGTTGCGCTCGGTTTTCAGGCCATTGACAAGTTGTTCTTCTGCTTCTCTTACGACATTGGGCTTACCCGATTGCGGAGGCACAACAACGGCTCCATAGAAGCCACCGTGCGCTGGTGGTTCAATCCGCCGGATGATGTGGTTCCTGTGAAGCCTGCGAGACCGTTTTGATCTTTAATGGCGGCCGTCTACCGTTAAAACCGGGTCAATGGCTGGCTTTGGCTTTGGCGCCTTCTTGATGGTGCATCCCACTGACTTTGTGCTATAGGGATCGGGCTTTTCGCCTCTTAGGAGCGCGTGAACGGCATCTTCAACAAATCTTTTTGTGGATGCACAGGGGGCTTCTGGGTTATTGTCAATCGCACCTATGTATTGCACTACACGGTTGCCATCGAGCACAAAAACGTGTGGGGTTCGGTTGGCGCCGAACTGTGGGAACACCGTCTGCTTTTCGTCAAAAAGGTAGGCGAAGGGATATCGTTTTACCCGTGCCCGCTCTTGCATTTTTTCAAAACTGTCTTCTGGGATGATGAGCGGGCTGTTCGGATTGATGGCTACTACCGGAAAACCCAATGGTTCAAAAGTCCGGTGCAGGTCAATGATGCGTTGCTCGTAGAGTTGCGCAAACGGACAGTGGTTGCAGGTGAAAATGACGATAATTCCCTTTGCGTCTTTGTAATTTGCGAGGGATACGGTGTCGCCAGTTACATTTTTGAGCGCAAAGTTTTCCGCGATGTCGCCAACGGCGTAGCCAGTCGGGTTTGTTGCACTCGTTGTTAGCAGCAAATAGGCCACTACCAAAACCGGGAGGAGTAAGGGCGTTTTCATGAGTAAAAAAATATTAAAAACTTTGTAAACGATGCGTGGAACAGGGAGTAATCTCGGTAATTGCGAAAAAATCCGGTCTTTGTGAAAATTGAGGGATATCTACTTCTTGCCGCCACTTAGGTCGTCGCAAGTCATTTTCTTGCCAATGTATAAGGCTGCGGAGTCTGTTACAAATGGCCGTACAAAGATTTCCAACTCCTCGAGGTTCTCGAATTTGCCCAAATTGAAACGGCGTTTTTTGCCTTTCAACAGGAGGGTCGCCGGGATAGCGCCGTCCCAGTCTTCGTGGATCATGGGTATCCATGCATTCAGGTCTTGATCGGCCATCAGCGCCACCTCCGATTTCAGCCGCTGGCTGTTCAAAAAAGGGATAAACTTTTTTTCGAGTTGGCTCTTGAAATCGAGACTGACGAGCACGATTTGAACATTTTGGGCACCGTAATATTCAAGCAGTTCGTCAAAGCAGGGGAGCTCTTCTATACATGGCTTGCACCAGGTGGCCCAGAAGTTGAGCACAAGCGTGGTGTCGCCAGCACGGCTGATACGCGCCTGCAACTGTTCCAGGTTGTCGTAAACTTCAAAATTTTGAGCGTGCGATGAAGGACTCCCGCAGAGAAATGCTGCGAAGATGAGTGATACAAGGGAAGGCCGAAACGGATGTAACATGAGAGACATGAGACAAAGGATATTAAAAAAAAACATTGCAAGGAACGACGTTTTGCGGGAACATCAAATCCTTTAACGTTTTTTTCTGACGAAAAAATGATTTAGGTGTTGAAACTATATGGAACTGGCTATACCACCAGTGGTTGCATGGTTTAATTCGTTGCAGGCAAGGTTTAGAACGTGTCAGTTTAATCCCCCCAAAAGCAAAAATTGCTATTGGAGGCGATAGATCGCCCTAAAAACTGAGCCGACTTTTAACTAAAAGTGGGTGGAGAAATAGCTTCCCTGTTGGAAGTCCCAAAAAAATTTGGGCAAGTTGGAAGCAAAATAAAAGCGGGTTACAAGTGTTTTGTTCTTTTCATACGCGGAGGGTCGTAATCGTTTTGTTTGTACTATTATTTCTACAATTTCAAAAGATATGCCAATCGTATCTGCTCATTTGTTATTGATTTTTAAAGCCATTGGTTATCAATTGTTTGTGGCTTCAAAATTGTTAAGTTTTTAAGATGTTCGAGGATCCCAAAACAAAAAAGGCCGCCTCAAAGTCAAACTTTGAGGCGGCCTTTTCAAGAAAATTAAAGGGCTGGAACTTAGGCTGCTACCACGGATTCTGGTGACACGATGCTTTGATCTACCAAAATTCGGCCACAGTGCTCACAAGCGATAACCCGCTTGTGAAGTCCGATCTCGAGGTGTACCTGTGGTGGCACGTTGTTGAAACATCCACCGCAGGAGTTGCGCTCTACGGTAGCCACAGCAATACCGTTGCGGTAGGTGCGGCGGGTCTTGTCATAAGCATTGATAAGACGGGCTTCGATGCCTTCACGCAGTTTATCGCTTTGTTTGCGCAAGCGCTTTTCTTCGGTCTCGGTTTTTTCAATTACGCCCTGCAACTCTACCCTTTTGGCTTCGAGTTCTTTTTGCTTGGACTCGAATTTGGCTTCTGCGAGGGCCATACTTTCTTTTTTGCCATCAAGACCGCCTTTGGCTTCGCGCACGCGCTTTTCGGATAGTTGGATGTCAAGTTTCGCCAGTTCGATTTCCTTTTGCAAGGCTTCATACTCGCGGTTGTTTTTTACCTCCTCGAGTTGTTTCTGGTATTTCTTGATGTTCGCGTCGGCCTCCTTGGAAGAGGTTTGCATCTTGGTGATTTCTTGCTCATTTTCTTTGAGCGCGGCCTTCATTTTCTTTATGCGGGTGTCGAGGCCCGCCACTTCGTCTTCCAAATCGGAAACCTCCATAGGGAGCTCTCCTTTGAGGATTTGAATTTCGTCGAGATGTGAATCATTTAGCTGCAAATTCCACAGCACGGTGAGTTTGTCGGAAATGGATGCTTCTACGGCCATTCTATAGAGATATTGTGAAATTGAGATATTAGGATATTAGCTTGATTCTCAATGGTTTTTAGCAATAAAAAACCGGATTTGTGTTCAGGCTTGTCAAATGGAGCGCAAAAGTAGGGAATTTTTCTTGTACAATGTCGCGCAAAAGTTCGATGGTAAATTGCTCGCTCTCGTAGTGGCCCACATCGGCAATGACCAACTTGCCCTCGGCGTCGAAAAATTCGTGGTACTTGAAGTCTGCCGTCACGAAAGCATCAGCCTTGGCTCGGAGTGCTTCAGACAGGAGGAAACTGCCCGCGCCCCCACAAACAGCCACTTTGCGAACAGGTTTTCCCCGCAAGGCAGTGTGACGAATACAGTTGGTTTTCAGAGCCTTTTTAATGTGTTCTAGGAATTCGGCTTCGCCCATGGGTCCTGGCAAATTGCCGAGCAGGCCTGCCCCAATTTCAAAATCCGTTGGCCTCGGCGCAAGGATTCGTGTGTCCATAAGCCCGATTTTCTCTGCGATTTTGGCGTTCACCCCTTTTAGGTACACGTTGTCGAGATTGGTGTGGATAGCATAGATGGCCACATCCTTCCGCAGCGCCAGCATTACCGTCCGCTCGACATAGTTGGCACCGTTAAACCGTTTCAATCCCCGAAACACAATCGGGTGGTGGGCTACCACGAGGTTGCAGCCTTTGGCCACAGCTTCTTCAATAACTGCTTCGGTGGAGTCAAGGCAAAAAAGCACCCCGCTGGCCTTGGTCTCCGGGTTGCCCACAAGGAGGCCAGCGTTGTCGTACGATTCCTGCAAATGCGGTGGGGCTATGGCTTCTAAAACGGAGAGGATGTCTGAAATTTTCATGTGTGTGGTCAAAGCGTGTGCGGTAAAACGCTACAAGTGAAAGGAGGTTGTGTTTTGATAAAATGTTCGAGCAGGCTTTGGGCAAAGAAAAAATTTTGAGTCGAGATTCCCTCAAAATAAATTTCATGTTTTAATATTGCACCATATTTTCTCATTTCCCCCCGAATGACTTTCCAATCTTTAAGATCCAAGGTAGAATCCTTTATCCGGCAGGCCGAAATTGGCCCGGCGCTTGCGCTGATCGAATCATATACGGACAAGCCAAATTTTAGCGGCAGCTCTTTCCGGGACAACGCACTGTTGCTGTCGTCGCGTTTTGCTTCGCTCAAAGATCAGCACATTAAAGGCACGCTGAGTCACGACGATTATTCAAAAGAATTGGCCCGGCTGTCCGAATCTATCCTTTCGCTTTTGCGAGCACCCTCTTCCCCGATTTCTTCCCCATTCCCGCTCAAGGAGACGCTTATGATAGTTGTTTTGGTCGCCTTGTTGGGACTTGGCGCATGGTGGATGTTCAGGCCCGAAAAGGCTCAGATTCCTGTACAAATTCCTGTTTCAACCATGGATTCGCCCAAAGTTGTGATTTCTATTCCGACCACTGTTCACGATGCTGGAAACCAGGGAATAAAGCCGGACAATCCTCCCGCTTCAAATGCTGGCGGGCATAAGGCCAATACCCCCACATCTGACCGGGTAGAACCGCCGAAATCGCCCACCAAAAAAGAAGAACCAGTACAGGAAAAAATCAGCGTATCCATCAAGGCTGATGCTTGTTGGCGAGACGCCTCCATTATGGTAGATGGCAATGAAGTTGGCAGCTTAGAGGGAACAATGGGGGAGATCGAATTGGTAAAAAAGCCAGGCGGCAATAAAATCCTATTGGTAAAAGATGGTAAATCCTCTCCCGCAAAAACCCTGACAAACCAAAATTACCTGAACTTCAAATGCGAATAACAATGAAAAACCATTTCCTGATGCTGATCCTGGCGATGCTTTTGCACACGGCTGCATCCGCTCAACCCTCTACGCTCACACCAACACCTGACTGCCAAAAGGTATTCATCTGGCCCGTAAAAGTCGAAAACGCCCGCGCAGAAGGCGCGAAGGGCGACGTGAAACGTTTTGTAGAAGCAGCGCTCAAAAGGATCAACGGTTGCACCCTGCTTGACCGCGACCGTATCGGAACGCTGGACGAGATCGCGAGGACCGAACAGGACTTGCAACACCTCAACAACGCCTCCAAAAAGGTGAAAACCGCCTTGAAAACCGCCAAAGCCGAACAAGTAATTTTTGTATCCATCGAAAAAGCGGCCGATGGGAGATTGACGCTCAACATGTCACTGGAAGCCATCGAGACTACTGAAATGTTGCACACGGATACCTGGAACCTGACAGCCGAAGAATCGCAGGAGTCCAATCTCAAAGAGAGCATTTATTCCAAGGTATTCGAATTGGTCCACAGGGGGATAAAGCCGCCAGAAGCGCCGGGCTTGTTTGATAAAATTCAAAACGCGAAAAACGACAAAAAAAGGATTCCCCATTTGTGCAATTACCTCAACGCTGGTTACAAGGCCCAGGCACCTCGGGCCGAAAAGTGGCTCGACAACATCATGTACGAAGAGTTGAAAAAGAGCAAACGCGAATGGTGGTTTGCTGCCGGCGGCTTGCTCGTTGGGTCGGGGCTGTTTGTTTGGGGCCAGGACTTTGATACCAGATCCCAAGCACTGTACGACACTTACAAGTCCAATACCGACCAATTTGACGAAATATATGCAGAAACCTCGCGGGATGATTTGTTCGATCAGGCGAACACCAAGCGCGGTACGGCAATAGGTATGAAGATTGGTGGCACTGCGGTTTTTCTCGCAGGCGCCTTTTTTCTTGGCAAGCGACTTTCCTGGCAAAAAACGCTCAAACAAGGCAAAAAAACCTTGGGGCTTTCCTTTGTTCCGAGCGCTTCCGTACAGGGCATGGCGTTTGCGCCCCCAATGAAGGCGAGCTTCCGCATACAGTTCTAACCCAGAATTCTCACGCACTTAAAACCAAGCTATCTATGAAATCCCCATATTTTTTGCTCGTCGGCTGGGCCATTCTTGCGCTATCTTCTTGCTACAAGGAAGTGCCAAACGAAGCCCCCACTTTTGAAATCATAAACGATCTCCATATCCAGGACACCTCACGGAACTACGTGGATGCCATCGAAACCCAAGATCACTTGTTTGTGGCAGTTGGCTCGCTCAGAAGTTTGGGCAATTCAAACCGTTTTATCCATCTTGAAAAACGCAACAGGAGTGGTATTTTAGTATGGGGAAAAAAGATAGGCAACGGCACCAATGATGCGTTCGCAGTATCCGAAACCCTGTATGGAGAAATTCTGATTGCCGGGTATCAAGGGGACAAAGGGTTGCTCTACAAAACTGACAGCGAAGGCGACCCTTTTATGAGCTTTTCCGCAACGGTCGGCAACACAGATTCTCAAATAAGGGACGTGGACGTGGCGCCCAATGGCGACATATTCGCCCTCGCGCTCATTGGCCCACCGAATGCCTCCAGCATGGTGGTTATCAAACTGCGTACTGTAAGCGGCGGCGAACTCACAGAGATAGACCGACACACCTTGATATTGAACGGTTTGGTAGCAACGGGGGATAAATGCAGTTTGGATGCTTCTCAAGCAGGGCGCGTTTCAATAACCGGCACCATCTGGCAATCCAACACTCCAAGCACCATCCGTGGAATTGTAATTCAACTCGATGCCAACAGCGGCGCCGAATTGTTTAACAAGCCCTATGCAGGCGCGATAACGTATTTGAATGATGTGGTCACCCTGCCCAATGGCAATGCTTTCGCGGTGGGAGCAAGAATTAACAGCAGCGGGTCAGCCGAAATTTACCTGGTGAACGCGTGCCCCTCTTCGGATTGTGGATGGGACGAATCGTTGCCGGGCGCCAATAGTATGGAGGCATGGGCCTGTGCCTTGACGAACGAAGGCAGCGTCGGCATAGCGGGCAAACGGTTTGTGGACGGCGCACAATCGGCAGCCCATTTTTTCAAAATCACCACAGACGGCAATAATACCATTTCCGATCCCCAGGATTACGGCGGAAGGAGCGCAACCGAGTCGGAAGGGGCAAATTCATTGTTTTTGTGCAAAGACGGAGGATGGCTCATGACTGCAACCATCGAGAAAAACCCAAGCCCCGGCTACCTTTTGAAGACAGACGAACATGGAATCATTCATTAAAAAACGTTGACCAATGAAATTCGAAACGATTTGCCACTTTTTGGCTTTGATAGCCATTGTCTTGCTCGGTTGCCGTCAAGCCCAAAAAGGGCTTCCTGCCGATTCCACATTTCAAGATATTGCAGAACGGCTTAAAAACGACCAAGGGTTTGCAGCCAGCAACGCAGATTTTGAAGGCAAAATCAAGTCCGAACTTGAACGCAACAAACGGATCGGAGATGCGGCATTGCCGTTTAATGTGATCACGATCCCCGTAGTGGTTCACTTGGTGCAGGAAGCTGGGGCAAACCCTGTTGCTGACCAGCTTGTCGAACAGCAGATAGCGGCATTAAACCGTGATTTCCGTAGAAAAAACGCCGACGAACTTGCCAAAGTACCCGAAGCCTTCCGGGTTTTGGCAGCAGATACCCGCATCCAGTTTGCCTTGGCCAGGCGCAGCCCTACCGCCAAAGCGACCAATGGCATTGTCAGGACAACTGCCGGCAAAGCGTCCTTCGGGTTTGCGCCCCTCGACTCAAACCGGGAAACGCGAAATCAGGTCAAATTCAAGGCTTCGGGCGGAAACGATGCCTGGCCTTCTGACAGCTACCTGAACATTTGGGTGTGCAGACTGGACGATAAGCTCAGGGAGGGCTACGCATCGCTTCCGGCTGATTTGCCCAGCCGAGCCACTGAAGATGGAGTCGTCATTGATGTGGACTATTTTGGATTCTCGGCATTGGGTCGAAACAAAGGCCGTGCGCTCACAAACCTTGTAGCCAAATGGCTGGGCCTCAAAGATATCTGGGGGATGGGAAGCGCGATTGGCTCAGATGAAGTGGCCGACACTCCGCCCCAGGAAGGCCCGAACAATGGCATGGCGAGTTATCCATATTTCAATCGCGCGGAAAGCCCCTATGGTGATATGTATTGCAATTTTATGGATGCTACTGACGACGATCAGCGCCTGATGTTCAGTGCTGGCCAAGCCGACAGGATATATGCAGTGATGCAGACCTTGCGGGGCCCAATGCAAGACAGCGAAGGCAATGCGGATGAAGCTGGGCCGGGTGCAGGGCCAGTTTATTTTATCAAAGACTTCCCCACAGATGTGGGCACGGAGGCTTCAGGCCCCAGTGCATATTATTACGCAGATGGAATTGCTGTAAATCAAAACAGCACGGCCAACGACATGTCGGAATCCGGCTCGAACGTTACAACTGGGGCTGGGATCACCAATTACATCCACGTGCGAGTCAACAGGTCCAGCACGGGCGCTTCTTCCTCCAGTGACAATCTGCATGTGTATTGGGCAGATGCTTCCACGGGAAACAACGATTGGTATGATGCTGCACGATGGACAGAAATTGGCACTGGTTACAATGTCTACACAGGGTGGAGTAGCAACGTGCGGTATATTAACCCCCCGATTCCGCTCCCAAGTGGTTTGCCCAGCGACCATATTTGTATCATAGCTCGATTAGAAGACGAAACTACTTGTCCGAATAGAAGCTGCAATGGCAGTGCCGGCAACCCGCTTGTAGGCTTAAGCACCTATGTGCGATTCAACAGAAACGCAGCCTGGCAAAATCTGGACATTGTTGCCTCACCTCCCGAGGAAGATATGCAGGCATCCCCCGGTCAAAGAGGGCCGCAGACCGAAACCCGTTTCGCAAATTTCAGGGAAACCCCGGCAAAAGCCCGTCTCGTGTTCAACAACATGGCAGCCGAAACGCCCATTTTCAATTACGCGAAAATAGCCGTAAGCAGCAGACGACTGCTGGAACTTTGGGAGCAAGGCGGCCGCCAGGGAGAAGGCATAGAGCAGAAAGACAGCCAAATCGTAGTGTTGAAAGCGGGTGCCTACATAGGCCTGAATATCCCTCCTGGGGAAAACAACAAGATGCAAATCAGATTTTTGGCCGACGAAAAAACCCCCAATCAACGGGACATTTATCTGCTCAACCTCGAACAGGAGGAGGACTCCGGAAATGCAAAATACGAGACCCGGGGTGGGGTGGTATTTGCGCTGAAGGCCGAACATGGTGAAATGCCCCCGCCTCCACCAGAAGAAAAATCCTGGTGGAAATGGATTGGTTTGGGGCTATTGGCCGTAGTGCTTATTTGGATTTTGCTACGACCCAAGGGAGGAGCGAAGTATGCGAATACCTCGGACAAATAAACCCAGATTTAAGCGCGTATTCAAGAAAGTGTGGCAGACCTCTCTATTTTAGGTGTGCCACACTTTCAACGGTCGCTGCCATCAAACCAGTCCGTATTGGTCAGGTTGTAAATCTCTTGAATTTCAGCCAAGATTTTCCGGAAATCAATCTCCAGGTCTTTGAGTATGCCCGTGCGCATATCAAACACCCAGCCATGCACGGTCGGAAAACCCTCTGCCACATAGCGCTGCTGCACGGCAGCGGTTTTGATGACATTGACGCATTGTTCCTGCACGTTGAGTTCCACGAGACGGTCGTAACGCGCGTGTTCGTCCGGAATGGCGCTGAGTTCGTTTTTGTGCAAGCGGTACACGTCGCGGATGTTGCGCAGCCAGGGGTTGAGGATGCCCAGGTCTTTTGACTGCATGGCGGCTTTCACCCCCCCGCAGCCATAGTGTCCGCATACCACGATACGCTTGACTTTCAGGTGGCGCACGGCATAGTTGATGACGGACAAGACATTGAGGTCAATCGAGACCACTACATTGGCGACATTTCGGTGGACAAACACCTCGCCCGGCTGTGCGCCCATGAGCTCTTCAGCGGTCACGCGGCTGTCGGAACACCCGATGTAGAGGTATTCGGGGGTTTGGTCCTGCGCCAGTTTTTCGAAAAAATCCTTGTCGCTGGCGGTTTTTTCCGCTATCCACTGGCGGTTGTTTTGGAAGATTTGTTCGTAGGAAACCATGGGTGGAAGCAGAATTTTGTTAAGGATAGATTTAAGGATGGAAAGGATTGATTGGATTGGGCTCAAAAATCCTTTAAATATTTTAGAAATCAGGTAAATCCTTGTTTGGACTTTCGAGGACGTATCAAAGCGGTGGCTCCCACAGTCTCTGCGGAGTGCACAAGTATCTACCTCCCGTTATAAATTACTTTTGCGCAAAAGGATTGGTTCAATGTGATTGCTTTCACAAAGTACAGCCCGTTACTTGCGCCTAGGGATGAAAGATCAAGGCTAATATGCTGACCATTAAAGGTTTGTGTCAAAAATGACTCACCCACCGCATTGAAAATCTCCACTTGCCCGGAAAAGGCGTTTTGCCAACTGATATGCAGAAGGCCGTTGGTAGGGTTTGGAAATATCGAAACTGCAGGGTCGGCGACCTCAGCGGTTGCATTGGTCAAACAAGGGGGGGAGGACTGGATCTTTTCAGCAAAAAAACGTGCAGTACTGTCGATCACCGCTGTCAGACTGGGTTGAAAACCATGGTTTTCGGCGCCAAACAAATAAGGCTGTGGAACCGGATTGGTATACGCCCAGAGACGGTGCCCGGCAGCCCAGTTCAGGTTGTTTAATTTTTGATCCAGCCAGCCTGCGCCTGCCACCACAGGCCAATTGGTGCTTACAAAGGGCGATAGCAGGTAATTGAAGAGCAAAAACGGTTTTTGAACCCCAAATGGCGCCAGCGAGTCATTGGTTTGGTGATACATATAAATAGCTGTTTGCTGGCTTCCAGAAAGCAGGGCGGAATCCTGGTAGATCAAGTTTCCTGCCCAGGAAGCTACTCCCAGTACGCTGGCATCGTAACCATTGGCAGAAAACAAACTGCCTTCAATACTGCCCAGGTCGGGCCGTTGATAGCAGGAGGGCGATTCATGATTCTGTCCGGGATTTTGTTTGATATAGGCTGAATCTTCTTTGTTTTCCGGACCGCACAACTGGAAAAGATTGTCCTTCCAATCCGGGTTGGTCGCGTCAGTTAGTGCATAACAGGCTGTTGGCTTTTCTGCGGGCAGGTCCAACAGTGCCGCCTCCAGCGCGATCATGGCCCCCGCACTATGCCCAAGCAAGAAGACCTGCTTGACACAAGAGCTGTCGGCCTCATGATTTCCCTTCATAAATTTCACGACCGATTTGATATCCTGACTGCAACGGAAAACTCCTCTTTGTACTTCGTTGTGATCGGCAGGATACATGCCGCCGTAGAAGCTCCAATCGCAGAGCACCGTGAGCGTGATGATACTGGTTGCCATGGGTGAGCCGCTTGGGAATGGATACAGGTGTAAGCCTTTTCGGTAGTTGGAAACAACGGCCACATAGCCCCTGCTGGCAAAATTCCGCGCGACCTCATCCATGGCCGGATCGTTCTCATCAGCATAGGCCCAGGGTCCGCCGCCGGGGATGCAAATGATGACCGGCCGGTTCAGATTGTTGTCACCCATGGGTTTGTACAGGTTGATCTTTAGCGTGTAGTCAAATCCGCAATAGTTGGCTACATTTCCTATCTGGATACCAGTTTCTTTTCGGACAGGATATTGGTTTACATCATCATAAGGGAGTTGAGCGGACAAAAAGGTGGTGTAAAAAGATAGGAATAGCAGCAGCCTCATAGAAGGTTCTTTTTTGAATTTCTAAATTATACTTTTCCGGATCCGAAATGCCTTAGAACAACACCCCATTTACCGCCTGCACCTTAGGCGGCAGATCCTTCTCGCCCAGCATCTCGCGCAGATCAATCTCGATGTTGCGACAAATGGCCGTCATCGGCACGTCATTGATGCTGTTTTCAAAGGGGTTTTCGCTGGAGTCTCCGATGGTTTCCATGGTGAAGAACACCCAGGAGATCAGTGTAGAGAAAGGTATGATCATCCAAAGCGCGTTTTCATTGAATTTGGCCAGTTCGCCGAGCAGTGCAAAAGGCAACAGAAAATTAAACAAGTACACAAAGACTGTGCTGAAAAAACCATACTGGCGCGGGAATGGGAACGACTTGATCCGCTCTGCCGCGCCTTGCTGGTTATAGCATTCGGAGATCATTTTTTCGAGGTCGCTGTGTTCGAATTCACTCAGCAGTCCCTGGTGTTTGAGTTGGGTCAGGCGCTGGCTTTGTAGAAAAAGCAGGTAAGTCGCTTTGTTTCCTTTGGTTTTGATGATCTCAAATTCTTCCGGACTGAGCAGGTTGTCGGAGAGGTGTTTTATGTCCCCCAGAAATTGCTCCTCCGGCTTGGTGGTATGGATCATTTTGTTGGTGATGTTTGTGGCGTAGTGGTTTCCCCAGACGCTGGTTTTGCGCAATTGCAGGCGCAGCACATTGGCCCAGGCGATGTGGCGATATACGATTTCACGACGAATGGCCTGAATATTAGCGGGTTCTTTTCCTTCCCATTTTCCGCTCCAATTGATGGTCCAGTTGCCAAAAGTCCGGCTGGCGTTGGTGATGCTGCCCCAGATTCGGCGTCCTTCCCAGAGGCGGTCGTAGGCAGAATTATTCTTAAAACCGACGTAAAAGGCTACTGCGGTGCC